>JANQGU010000380.1 GCA_028282935.1 Kiloniellales bacterium | reverse complement strand
CGCCTGCTGGCGGCCCTTCTGCTGGTCCCGCTGCTCGCCTGCGCCACGCCCGAGACCGCCCCGCCGGGGCCCTGGGCCGAGAACGGCGGCGGCGCGCCCAGCCTGGCCGAGGACAGCTTCACGGCCCGCGACGGCCTGACCCTGCCGCTGCGGCGCTGGCTGCCCCAGGAGGGGCCGCCGCGCGGCGTCTTCCTCGGCCTGCACGGCTTCAACGACTACTCCAAGGCCTTCGAGGGCCCGGGCGAGGCCCTGGCCGAGCGCGGCTTCGCGGTCTACGCCTACGACCAGCGCGGCTTCGGACGGGCGCCGCACCGGGGCCTCTGGCCCGGCACCGAGGCCCTGACCCGGGACCTCGCCGACCTCGCCGGCCTGCTGCGCCAGCGCTACCCCGGCACGCCGCTCTACCTGATCGGCGAGCCCATGGGCGGCGCGATCCTCATGGCCGCCGCCTCCAGCCCGGAGCCGCCGTCCTTCGACCGCCTGATCCTGTCGTCCCCGGCGGTCTGGTCGCGCGGGACCATGCCCTTCTACCAGACCGCGACCCTGTGGCTGGCGATCCGGATGTTCCCCGCGCTGAAGGTCAGCGGCGGCGGCTACAAGGTCCAGGCCTCCGACAACATCGAGATGCTGATCGGCCTCGGCCGCGACCCGCTGTTCATCAAGGAGACCCGGGTCGACGCGCTCTACGGCCTGACCAACCTCATGGACCGGGCCTACGAGGCCGCGGAGGACCTGCCCGGGCCGGCCCTGCTGCTCTACGGCGAGCGCGACCAGCTCGTGCCCAAGGCCCCGACCCTGGACGTCTGGCGCCGCCTGCCCAGGAACGGCAAGGCCCGGGGCCAGCGCGTCGCCCTCTACGAGGACGGCTGGCACATGCTGCTGCGCGACCTGCGCGGCGCGCAGGTCCTGGGCGACATCCTGGCCTGGATCGAGGACCCCGAGGCGCCGCTGCCCTCGGGCGCCGACGCCAACGCCGTCGGCTACCTCGCCCGCTCGGCGGTGATCGTCAGGCCGGAGCGCATCGACCCCTGAGCCGCGGATACCTGAGCCCTGGCGCCTTTGTCGCCGGAGCGCACAGAAGCCGTTGTCCTGGCGCCGGGCTTCGACTAAAGTCCGACGCCCAAGCGGACCCGTAGCTCAGCTGGATAGAGCGCTTCCCTCCGGAGGAAGAGGTCTGGGGTTCGAATCCCTACGGGTCCGCCAATTCCCTATCGCGCGACAGAGTTCCCCTGCGGCCGCCCGCCCCGCGATCGGAGATCGTCTTCGAGGCGGTCGGATCTCGCCGTCTCGCTTGCGCCATGCCGGCGCCGGGACCCTCAATCCGCCTCCGGCGTCGAGAGCCGGCGCAGGAAGATCACATTGTCCAGGACCATTGCCGTCTGCCCGTCCGGGCCGGTAGCGCGACGTTCGATGGCGTCGACGTGAATCTGCGCCCAATCCCGCTCCCGCAGCGCGAGACCGGCCAAGGTCTCTTCGACGGTCGGAAACGGCGTATCGGGGGACGACCAGGACCAGGGCGCTCTGGAGCCGTGGTCGACGATGAGCAGATGCCCGCCCGGGGCGACGGCTTCCGCCGCGCGCGCCAGGACCGCCGCCCGCGGCCAGTCGAAGGGGGACTGCAGGAAACTGGCCACGACAAGGTCGAACAGGCCGCCGGGGAAGGACCGGGAGAGGTCGTGCTTCTCGAAGGTCACGCGATCCGCGACGCCATGCCGTTCGGCGTTGTCGGCGGCGTAGCCCAGCGCCGCGGAGGAGATGTCGACCGCGACCACCCTCCAACCCAGCCGCGCCAGCCAGACGGCGTCGTCTCCCTTGGCGCAGCCCAGTTCCAGGGCCCGGCCGGGCGCCAGCGCCTCGGTGAACCTGCGAAGCACGCTGCCCGGCTTCCCGTTCGAGCCGGGTGAGGCCGCCCGGTAGCGTTCCTCCCAGAACCGCTCGGGGTCCACCCGCTCGTCCTCGATTTCCTCGCGCACTGTTCGGGCTCCTCGACGCCATGAATCTGTAAGTGATGGGATGCTTCAGTTACGTACTTTTATAAGTTACATAACCGGCCAAGAGGCGTCAACTCAAAAAACTTTCATTGTTACGTGATGCCTGGGATGATGGACGCCGGCTTGGATTGGAAAGGACGGAAGCGATGCCGCGCGACAGCCGCATGTCCCGCATGCTCCATGTGCTCATTCACATGGACCGGCACGTCGACCGCGCCACCTCGGAGGAGATCTCCAAGATGCTGGGAACGAACCCCGTCGTGGTCCGGCGCATGATGTCCGGCCTGCGCGAGAAGGGCTATGTCACCTCGGAGAAGGGCCATGGCGGCGGCTGGGAGCTGGCCTGCAGCCTGGATGCCATCACGCTGCTGGATGTCTACCGGGCGATCGGCAAACCGCCGCTGTTCGGCATCGGGCCGCATGCCGATCGGCCCGACTGCCTTGTCGAGCAGGCCGTGGACGCGCGCATGGCCCAGGCCTTGGGCGAGGCGGAAGCCTTGCTGATGGCGCGCTTCGAGACGATCACCGTTGCCGATCTGGCGGAGGACTTCGAGCGGCGCCTGGCGAAGCATCCGGCGCAAGACGGCGCGGGCGCGGTCTGCGCGGAGAGCTAGCGACAGGAGTCGAAGCAAAGGCACGAAACCGCCAGCCGTCACAGCGCAACCGCTTAGCAATAACGCCCGGTTTCGTCCCGCATGTCTGAGGACAGGGATTCCCCCTGGAAGACCCGGGACTGACCGCCCGCAAGCAGCGGTACTAGGACCGCCAGCAGCAGCACGGCGGCCATCCTGCGGCAGTCCCTCAGCGCCGAGGCCAGCATGCGCAGCGCGTCCTCCTCGCAACGCGACTGGACGGCGAGCCTGTGGGCGATCTCCAGTTTGGCGACCAGCCCCTTGGCGGTCCTGGCCTCTTCGCGCAGCATCTTCGCCTCTATCGCGTCCAGGCGCCGCTCGACCTCCCGCAGGCGGTCGTCGTCCTCGATTTCCGCAGTCGTGGCGTGGTGCGCCTGCCAGCGGTCGCCGAGCCCTACCAGAATGTCGTCGGCCATCACTCATCTCCCGGACAACCTGGGCTGACCGCCAGCGGCAGGGTCAGGTCGATGGTCGCGGCGAAGTGGGCGAGCCACGGCAGCGCGGTGCCGCTTGGCGCGAGGGTCCCTGATGGGCTAGGCATGCTTTCAGTCCTCCGATTGGTTCTGCAGTCGGTGGATCAGGGGACCGTCCGGATTGCCGTCCGGGCGGCCCCCGCTCGCTTGTCATTCAGGGCATTATCTTGTGCAATTGCACCATTAGTCCAGCGAAAATATCCTTATTTGGTGCATGTCATAATTGCACTCAAGGATTCGCAGGGAAACGGCCGAATTGACGCCAGCGCAGGGACGGGCCGCCAGGGGCCTACTCAACCTCACGGTCGCAGAGGTGGCGGCAGCCACCGGCCTCGGCCGCAACACCGTGACCCGCTTCGAGCAGGGCATGAACGTGCACACCGACACGATGCGCGCGATGGAGCGCTTCTACGAGTCCGAGGGCGTGGTCTTCACCGGCAAGACGGGCACCGAGTTGGCGGATTCCGAAGGGGAGTGAGGGCAGCAGCGACGCTCCCAGTTAGTTCAATCAACCTCCGGCTGCCGGGGTCTCCATTCACCACACCATTCATGATGCTTTACCGACGGCCAACCTGACCCTGCCTTACTATACGCCAACGGCGGGTAACGTTTGCAATCCCCGCGACCGCCGCCACCGATGCTTCGAGGGAAGCGTTCCATCAAGCGCCAATACAGACAGTTC
>JANQGU010000358.1 GCA_028282935.1 Kiloniellales bacterium | reverse complement strand
CCGAGGATCAGGTCGCCGAGGCCGTCGCCGTTGACGTCGCCGCCGCCGACCGACCAGCCCGTCCGGTCGCCGATGTCGACGCCGGCGATGCGAAAGCCGTTGCTGCCGTCCAGAGTCGAAAGGTCCAAGCTCGCCGGCTGGGGCCCGCCGCTCCCGAAGACCACGTAGGCGTCACCGGCGCTGGCCGGGCCGCCGAAGCCGTCGTTCCCGGGCGAACCGAGGACGAAGTCGGCGAGGCCGTCGCCGTTCACGTCCCCCGCATCGCTGACCGAAAAGCCCAGGCGCGCCGCCGGGTCCGCGCCGACCACGCTGAATCCGTCGCTGCCGTCGAGGCTCTGCAGGTCCAGGGCGGGGGTGAAGCCGCCGGCTCGGCCGAAGACCACGTAGGCCCGTCCGTTGCCGTAGTAGGCACCGCCATAGGGGCCGGCGGCACCGCTCAGGTCGCTGACCAGGACGTCGTCGAAACCGTCACCGTTGATGTCGCCCGCCCCGCTCACCGACCAGCCGGCTTTGTCGCCCAAGGCCTCGCCATCGAGCCGGAAGCCGTTGCTGCCGTCCAGCGACGCGAGGTCGAGGCTGGCAGCGAAGCCAGCGGCCTTGCCGAAGACCACGTAGCCGCGGCCCGGCGCGGCACCGGGATAGCTGGGGTCGCTGCGCGGCCCGGCGAAGGGCGCGCCGACGACCAGGTCGTCGAAGCCGTCGCCGTTGATGTCGCCCGCGTCGCTCACCGAGCGACCGGCGTAGTCGCCAAGCTCTTCGCCCTCGATGCGAAAGCCGTCGGTTCCATCCAAGGTGGCCAGCGCCAAGCTGGCCGGAAAGCCCTGGTCGCTGCCGAAGACCACATAGGCCTGGCCCGGCCCCGTGAAACCGTAGGGACCGTCATTGATCCCGCCGACGATGATGTCGTCGAAACCATCGCCGTTGACGTCGCCGGCGCCGCCGACGGCGCGGCCGACGAGGTCGTTGTCGAAGGCCCCGTCGATCCGGAAGCCGTTGCTGCCGTCCAGCTCCGAAAGCTTGAGGCTGGCCGGCCCGCCGGCGGCGCGCCCGAAGACGACGTAGCTTTCGCCCGCGCCTTCGAAGGTGCTGACGCCGACGATCACGTCGTCGAGGCCATCGCCGTTCACGTCACCGAGGCCGCTCACCGCATAGCCGATGGTGCTGTAGTTGCCGGAGTCGTTGCCGATGGCGAAGCCGTTGACGCCGTCGAGGTCGCCGAAGCTGGCCGGCGGCTGGGAAAGGACCGAAAGGCCACTCGCGGCGACCGTGGCGACGGCGGTGAGCGTGCCGTTCAGAACGGGCTCCTTGCCGATGGCCGCCGTCGCCGAGACTCCGCCCGTCACGGCGGCAATCGCGAAAAGCGCCGCGTAGCCGAGCCCAGCGCCGGACTCCTCCGGGGTATCGCCTAAACGCCCGGAAGAAGGGTCTTGGGAAGAAGGGTCTTGGACTGACCTGAAACCTCGATCGAGAACCTTTGATGCAAACCGCCGAGCCATCCCTTGCTACTCCTTTCTAAGCCAAGTCCGTCCACGCCGCGGCCCGCCAGGCCGCGGCTTGATTGCCCGAGATCGGAAGCACAGTGATCCCCCCGTGCCCTCTCGCGAAACGGACGAAACGGACCGATTCGTCAATAGGTAGAACCTATAATAAGGATTTCGTTTAAAAGGTGTATTCAAAATTCAGCCGACGCGAATCCGGCATCCAGACCCTGCGGCGCTCGGCGGTCCCGACGGCACGCTCCCACGTCCCGCGCTCTAGGAGACCCGAGCCTTGCGCCTCGCCGTCCTTTCCGACCTGCACTTGGAGTTCGCCCCTTCGAGCCGCCGCTACTGGACGGCGACCTGGTCATGCCGGTCGGCGATACCGACCCGGAAACCAAGGGGAACTTACCGGCATCGGGCTTTCGACCGGACCTGGTGCTTGAGCTAGACTAGGCGCGGACACGGCGCCGGGAGCCCTTTCATGACCCTCGTCCTGACCGAGGCCGAGTGCGAGACCGCCGGACGCGACGATGCCGCCGGCCTGGCGCTGCGAGTGGTCGCGGAGGCGGCGCGCCTGCTGGGCGCCGAGCGGCTGATCCCCATCGCCTCGGCGCATATCGACGGCTGTCTTTACCACGGCGACGCCGGGGTCGCCTTCGCCGAGCGCCTGGTCGCGGGCGGCGGGCGGGTCGCGGTGCCGACCACCCTCAACGTTGGCGCCCTCGACCTGCTGCACCCGGACCGGGTCCGGGCCGCGCCCGCGCGCCAGGCCGCGGCGCGGCGCCAGATGGCGGCCTACGGCGCGCTCGGCTGCCGGCCGACCTGGACCTGCGCGCCCTACCAGGCCGGGCACCGGCCGGCGGCGGGCCAGGACGTCGCCTGGGGCGAAAGCAACGCCGTGGCCTTCTGCAACTCCGTCCTGGGCGCCCGGACCAACCGCTACGGCGACCTGCTCGACATCTGCTGCGCCCTCGCCGGCCGGGCGCCGGACTGCGGCCTGCACCGGCCGGAGAACCGCCGCGCCACGCTGCTGATCGAGACCGAGGGCCTGTCGGCCGCCCTCAAGGACAGCGAGGTCTTCTATCCGGTGCTGGGCGCCTGGCTGGGCGCCGAGGTCGGGAGCGCCGTCCCCGTGATCACGGGCCTGCCCAGCGGCCTGAGCGAGGACCGCCTCAAGGCCCTGGGCGCGGCCGCGGCCTCGACCGGAGCGGTCGGCCTGTTCCACGTCGCCGGCGTCACCCCGGAGGCGCCCAGCGCCGAGGCCGCCCTGGGCGGCCAGGCCCCCGAGCGCCGGATCGCGCTGACCCCCGAGGCCCTGCGCAAGGCCCGCGACCGCCTTTCGACCTCGGTCGCCAAGACGGTCGACGCCGTCGCGCTGGGCTCGCCGCACTTCTCCTACGAGGAGTTCGGCCGGCTGGAGGCCGCCTTGAAGGGCCGGGAGATCAGGCTGCCCTTCTATGTCTGCAGCGGCCGCCACGCCGTCGAGCGCCTCGAGGCCGAGGGCCGGCTGAGGCCCCTGGAGGACGCCGGAGTCACGCTGGTCACCGACACCTGCGTGGTGGTGACGCCGATCCTCCCCGACGACGGCGGCGTGCTGATGACCAACTCCGGCAAGTTCGCCCACTACGCGCCCGGCACCATCGGCTACGGCGTGGTCTACGGCAGCCTGGAGGACTGCGTCGCCACGGCGGCCAGCGGCCGGGTCACCCGCGACGAGGCGCTGTGGCGATAGCAGACGGCCGGCGTGCCGCAGCCGGCGTTGTGGCCAGCCCGACGCAAGCCTGCCTAAGATGCCGCTGCACAAGCGCTCGTCATCGCAGGGAGTCTCCGTTCATGCGCCGTATCAGCCTGCCGCTCATGCTCCTGCTCGCCGGCCTGGGGGCGGCGCCGCGACCGGCCTCGGCCGTCGAGCTGGCCCTGGTTCTGCTCAACGATGTCTCCAAGAGCATGGACACCGCCGAGTTCGCCATGGTGAAGGCGGGCTATCGCGCCGCCTTTTCCGATCCCGAGATCATCGCCGCGATCGGCACCATCGAGGGCGGGGTCGCCGTCGCCTACGTCGAGTTTTCGGGCAAGCATGAGGTCAAGCTGGTCCAGGGCTGGGACGTTCTGTCCGACGCCGCCTCCTCCCGCGCCTTCGGCGACGCGGTCGCGGGCGCGCTGCGGTCCAGCGCCGGCAACACGGCGCTGGCCGCCGGCCTGGTCGGCGCCACCCAGCTTCTGAAGCAGGGCAACTTCGGCGCCGCCCGGCAGGTCATCGACGTCGCCAGCGACCACCCCTCGGACGGCGGGCGCTCGGCGACGGCGCGCGACGCCGCGGTCGAAGCCGGTATCACCATCAACGCCCTGCCGATCATGAGCGCCGGGCCGATCGGCACCTTCGACGGCCGCATGACCTATTCCACCGCCGAGTGGGGGGCGGGCGGGATCGTCGGCTTCTACCGGCACAACGTCATCGGCGGCCCCGGCGCCTTCCTGGTCGAGGCCAGCGACTTCACCGCCTTCGCCGAGGCGCTCAAGCGCAAGCTGCTGCGCGAGCTGATCGCCTCGGACGACGAGGCAACCTCAGAGCGGCTGCGCAGCGCCGCCCTGGCCGAGTAGCCATGGCGACGGCGCGGAGCAGCATCCAAGGCGAGGTGCTCCTGCCCGGCAGCGCGGAGGGCGAGGTGCTGAAGCTCGACCGACCGATCAGCTTCTGGGGTGGCGTCGACCCGGAGAGCGGCCGCATCAGCGACCCGCGCCACCCGCAGCACGGCGAGTCGGTCGCCGGCCGGGTCCTGGTGATCCCCGAGACCATCGGCTCCTCTTCCGGCTCCGCCGTCATGCTGGAGCTGATCGCCCGGCGCCTGGCGCCGGCGGCGCTGATCCTCGGCAAGCCCGATGCGATCCTGGTCCTGGGGGTCGTGGTCGCCCGGGAGATGGACCACGACGATCCGCCGCCGGTTCTCCTGCTGCCGCCGGCGGGCCAGGCGGCCCTGGCGAGCGGGCAGGCCTGCCGGGTCGGCCCGGAAGGGTCGATCAGGGTCTGATACCGGGCGGCGCAGGCCTCGACTCGACCCTGCAGCAGCGCTCGAAGCGATCGCAGGCCCGGTCGAAGTCGAGGCCGCCGTCGAAGTCCAGGATCAGGTCGACCCAGGCATAGCTGGCGCCGACGCGGTCGCAGAGGGCGCGGACGCGCTCGGTACTGTAGTCGGCGCCAAGGGCCGTCAGGTAGCGCTCGATCTTGGCCGGGTCCCGGTCGGTCGGCAGGGCGAGCACCGGCCAGCGCAAGCCCAGCAGGGCGCTCGAGGCCAGCGGCAGGTGACTGGCCGCCAGGACCCGGTGGCCGCGGCCGAGCAGGCGCAGCAGGCCGAGGAGATCGCGCGGCGAGGTGCATTCGTCGACCACCACCAGCTCCGCCGGCAGGTCGAGACGCCGCCAGTCGATGCCGGGTCCGGCGAGATGGCAGCGGGGCCGGCCGCGGAACGCGGTATGCGCCTCCAGCAGCCGGGCGATGGCGGTGGACTTGCCGCTTCCGCTGACGCCGTGCAGGGCGACCAGGCGGATACCCGACAGGTCCCGTGACAGCAGTCCCAGGTGGTCGTCGAAGCCCCGATCATCGAAGCCGAGGCCGCCTTTGCCCGATGCGGTCATTCGCCGAGGAAGTCCTTGTAGGCCAGGCCCTCTGTCGGCCCGACCAGCTCCTGATCCACGAACTCGGGATGGAGCAGCTGGATCTCCCAGCGAACCTGGACGCCATGGCTGCTGCCCAGCATCGCCGGTGGGTAGAGCGCGGCGAACATCGAATCGAAGCGCAGGCGTTCGTTGAAATAGTCGGCGACCGGAACCCGGGCGGGGATCCGGTCGACCGTCTTCTCGTAGAGCACGACGCCGCGAACCGGCTCCTGGAAGGACACGGTGACCGTCCGGCTGCCGCGCTGCTCCCGATACTGGCCGCATTCCAGGTTGCAGGCGACGATCCGCAAGGTCACCGCCTCCAGCGGCACGCGGGCGCGGCCGCCGAAGAGCTCGGCGACCCGGTAGTCGAGGCCGCGCTCGATGCGCGCCGGCAGCTTGGCCAGGTGGAACTTCATGTACTTGCGGAGCTGGCGGCGGATCAGGAACCAGACCCCGGCGCCCAACGCGCCGCTGCCGAGCAGCGCCTTGACCAGCGGACTCTCGGAATCGCCGTCGCTGTCATAGTGCGAATAGAGCCAGGTCGCGGCCTCCGGCACCGCCTGGTCGTGCAGGCCGATCAAGGCGTTGGCCAGCATCACCAGCCCGCCGACGACGGCCAGGCCGAGGGTGATGAGCTGGTTCTGCGGCGGGATCGCCTTCAGGTTGGCGAAGAAACGGAAGACGTCTCCGGGTTCGATGATCTCGTCGGCATCCCTGTTGATCCGGGGCTTGCCGCCGATCCGGATCAGCAGCTCCTCGGAGACCGTCGTGTCGAAGAGGAAGGCGTCATCGACCTTCACGCGGGCCAGCAGCCGCAGGCCGATGTGCTTGCCGGCGTAGCTGTAGAAGCGAAGCTTGCCGGCCGGGATGCGGAACTCCGTTTCGCCGCCCTGGACCTGGAAGGCTTCGCTGTGCAGCGTCGTGCTGCGGTCGACGCCGCGGCGGCGCTTGACCTCGACTTCGGCCAGGAAGCTGAGCTCCGCGGCATGCCCGACCAGTTCCGGGTCGTTCACGCTCAGCCTGCAGACCAAGGGGGCCAAGGCGTCGTCCTCGTCCCTTACGAGGTCAATGTCGATGGCCGAGGCCATGTGATCGCTCCGTCCTGGCTGCGTGAGACTGGGGGAGGAAAACCCGGAAGGTCGAAGAGGACCCGTTGCGGTCGGGACCGGCCGAAGGGCGCGGCCCAGGGCCCCTTGGCGCTAGTGCGGCGGCGCCAGGGTGAGGCGAAAGTCGCCGAAGCGCTTCTTGAGCGCCATCCGGACGGTGACCAGGAGGGCCAGCGCATAGATCGCCATGCCGATGATCTGGCCCGCCAGATCGATGCTGCGGAGATCCATGCCCAGAGCGCCCATGACGAAGCCCAGGACGTAGCCCAGGACCAGGACCGCCAGGGTCCCCAGGACCGCCGCCCTCCAGGTGATCAGCCACCAGACCGCCAGCACCCGGGTCCAGGTGATCTCCAGGTCTCGGCCGAGATGGTCCGCCATGGCATGCCCCCGCATCTGAAACCCCGATCTTATACCAAGGAGCGTTGATACTGACTCATTTGACCGGGTTTGCTTACCCGCCCGTCAGGCGCGCTTCGCGCAGCGGTGCTGGAGTACCGTAAGCGGAGCGCAACGCAGCGGGCGGGCAAGCAAACCCGGCCTTCGGTGGCGCGCGGCGGCCCGCCGGGTGCGTTGCGCCCCCCAAACGACCCTGGGCCCGTTGCGCCGGCATCGCGCTGCGGGCCGCGCCTGCCCGGCGGGCCGCCGCGCGCCATCAAATGGGTCAGTATCAACGCTCCTTGGTATAAGGCCTATAGCACGAAGCGGGGTGGCGAGGCCCGGGGGTTTTGCGACTCCGGCTAACCCTCGTCGAAGCTGAGCTCGACCCCGTTGCCGGCCTCCGGGGGAAGCAGGAGCGTATTACCCTTGTCCTCGAAGGGGATCTCCGCCTCGGAGAGGCAGGCCCGGATCGACGCCACGTCCCGGACCTCGATGCCCAGATGCGCGATGAAGGGCGGATCGGCGGGCCGCTCGATCTCCAGGACCTCCGGCTTCAGGAACTGCAGAGGGACGCCGCCGAACAGCAGGTCGGCAGCCTCCGGCTTGGCCAGGAAGACGTCGACCTCCTGGCCCCAGATCTCGGCATAGGCCTGGGCCGCGACCTCGGGTTCCTCGACCGCGACCGTGACCCGCCGGATCCCCAGCGCGGTGTTCGGATGCGCCGTCCACTGCGGCTGCCAGACCAGATCTCGGCTGAGGTGCTGGCAGAGGAAGGCCTTGAGGCCGGGGGTCGCGTCCGGCGACAGATGGACCAGGCTGAAGGCCGGGAGCACGTCGCCTTGGGGCAGCTCCAGGACCCGCTTCAGGTCCTTGGGGCCATCGACGGCGATGCCACGGGCGGTGAGCTCGGCCGCGGCCGCCGCCGCGTCCGAGGTCGCGAAGGCCAGGCCCAGGGCGCCCTCGCGCTTCTCGAGAAAGCGGTCCAGGTCGTTGGTGAACTGGCCGGGATCGACGATGCCCAGCAGCTCGATGTAGTCGCGCTGGAACATGATGCAGTAGTTGGCGGTGCCCCAGCCGATGTGCCGGCCACGAGGGGTCACCGTGAAGCCGAGCCGGGTCCAGGTCTCGCGGGCGGCATCCAGGTCGCGCACGCCGATCAGGGCATGGTCGATCCCGGTGATGGGGTCTTTGATCAAGGTTCGCGGCTCAGGGTTTGGGGGCTCATGATCCGGGCTAACGCAGTGCCGAGGCGATGTTGCCGCCGTCGACGTTGACGATGGCGGCGGTGGTCTTGTCCGCGAGGGCAAGGTCGACGAAGACCCGGGCGACGTCGTCGGCGTGGACCTCGCGATGCAAGAGGTTGTCGCGCAAGAGCTCCTCCGTGCTGACGCCCCGGGCCAGGGCCCGCTTGGCGATGGTCTCCTCGGTCAGGACCCCGCTGCGCACGCCCTCGGCGCTGACCGCGTTGGCCCGGATGCCGTCGACACCGTAGTCGACCGCGAACTGCCGGACCAGGGCCAGGGTCGCCGCGTTGGGCAGGCCGTAGGGGCCGGCGCCGGCGCTGGGGCTGATCGCCTGGCGGGAGGTGTTGAACAGCAGCGCGCCGCCGGTGCCCTGCTGAAGCATAATGCCGACCGCCGCCTTGGCCGCCCGGTAGTGGGCGAAGAAGTTCAGCTCGAAGGATTGCCGCAGCTCGGCCTCCTCGACCTCGCCGATCCGGCCCTGCCAGGTCGCACCGGCGTTGGACACCAGGATGTCGAGGCCGCCGAAGGTCTCGCAGACCCGCTCGAAGGCCTGCGCCAGAGCCGCCTCGTCGGTCACGTCGCAGCGGATCGCAAGCGCCCGGATCGCCTGGGCGAAGGAGCGCATGCCGTCGAGGTCGAGATCGACCAGCGCGACCTCGGCGCCCTGGGCATGGAAGGCGCGCGCCGTCGCCCGCCCGATCGCCCCGGCGCCGCCGGTCACGACCGCGACCTGGCCGGCCAGCGGCCGGGCCTCCGTCTCCCAACGCGCCCGCGCGCCTGCCTGGGTGTACTCGGCATCGAAGACCTGCTCTTCCTCCAGGCTTTCGAAGCGGCCCAGGGATTCCGCGCCGGCGATGGTGTCGATCGTGGCTTCCATGAGGTCGGCCGTCGCCGCGGCGACCGCCGCGTCCTGGCCGGCGGCAAAGAAACCGAGCCCGCGCACCAGGGCGACCCGCGGCAGAGGGTCGTTCAGCCGCTCGCCGCTGGTCAGGCGCTGGGCATGGCGCCGGAAGTAGCTGCGGTAGTCGGCCGCGTAGTCCTCGATCGCACGCCGGGCCGCCGAGGCGAAGGCGGCGCGGCGGCCGAGCTCGGGCGCCGGCAGGATCACCGGCCAGGGCTTGGTGAAGGGCAGGTTCTGCGGCGTCGCCGGCCCGGCGAGGGCATAGCGGGACAGCTCGATCCCGTTGACGAACTCGCGGATCGCCTCGCTGCTGCGGAAGGTCAGGACGCAGCGCCGGTAGCGGTCGCCGATGCCCTCGGAGAGCGCCAGGGCGCCGCGCAGGATCGGCGCGATCCCGGCCGGCTCGGCCAGGCGCCGCGGCAGCTCCACCGGCGCGAAGACCCGGCGCTTGCCCTTGCGCAGGCGACGCTCCGCCAGGTCGACGAGGCTGGCCAGGCGCTCGTAGGACTCGCGGGCGTCGTCGCCGAAGGTGACGATGCCGTGCTTGATCAGGATCAGGCCTTCGATCTCCGGATTGGCGTCGAAGGCGGCCTTGGCGGCCTTGGCCAGCTCGAAGCCCGGCCGCGCGTAGGGCACCACCGCAAGGCTCTCGCCGAAGACCTCGCGGCAGAGCGCCTCGCCGTCCGCCTGGTTGGTCAGGGCCAGAACGGCGCTGGCGTGGCAGTGATCGATGTAGCGCTGCGGCAGGAAGGCGTGCATCAGGGCTTCGGCCGGGCCCTCGGGCGCCTCGGGCTCCAGCATGTTCCGGCGCTGGATTCTGGCCTGGTCCTCGCCGGCCAGCTGCTGCAGGCGGTCGAGGGCGCGCAGCGGCTCGAGGCGCAGGGCCGGCAGGCCGGCGACCGTGATCTCGGCCATGTCGACGCCGCGGCCCTGGATGCAGAGCACGTTGACCGACTCGCCGGTGACATCCTTGATTCGGGTCTTGACCGAGGTGCTGCCGTCCTCGCCCTGCGCCACCAGACGCCGCTCGCCGCCGATCAGGCGGGTGGCATAGACGCGAAAGGCGAGATCGGCGGCGACGCCCCGTTCGCCGAGCTCGCGGACCAGTTCCTGGGCCTGGCCGTCGTTCCAGCGGCTGTCCCCGCCCCGCGCCTTGCCGACCCAGGACCTCTCGCCCCGCGGCTTCTCGGCCCGGGACCTCTCGCCACGCGATTTGGCGCCGGCGGCCTTATCTCCGCCGGCCTTGGCGCCAGGCTTGCCGCCGACCTTGCCCTCTGGGGCCTTCTCCGCCGCCTTCGGCTTGCCCCGCTCGCCGAGCCGGACGGGGCCGAGCTTCAGGGGACCGCGGCCTTTGCCTTCGACGCTCATCTCCGGGGTCTCGCCTGGCGCGCCGTCACGACCGGTCTCCCATCCCGTCCGCCGGTCCGAGGACGCGCCCGGCGACCGCCGAAAGCCGCGCGACCTGCTCGGCGGAGCGCGCCTGCGGTTGGGTGATCACCGCCGTGTCCAGCGCCCGATGGCAGCCCTTCTCGCAAGGCGCGCCGCGGTCCTTCAGCCTCGGCGCCGTGAGGCGCACCAGGTTCCGGGCCTTGTCGGCGTTCGCGAGCAGGACCTTGACCACCTGCTCGACGCTGACGTCGTCGTGGTCGTCGTGCCAGCAGTCGTAGTCGGTCACCATGGCCACGGTCGCGTAGCAGATCTCGGCCTCACGGGCGAGCTTGGCCTCCGGCATGTTGGTCATGCCGATCACGTCGCAGCCCCAGGCCCGATAGAGCTCGGATTCCGCGCGGGTCGAGAACTGCGGCCCCTCCATGACCAGGTAGGTGCCGCCGCGATGGTGGGGGATGCCGAGCTCGGCCGCCGCGGCCTCGATATGGTCGCCCAGGCGGCCGCAGACCGGCTCCGCCATGGAGACGTGGGCGACCAGGCCCTCGCCGAAGAAGCTCTTGGTGCGGGCGAAGGTCCGGTCGATGAACTGGTCGACGATGACGAAGGTGCCCGGCGCCAGATCCTCGCGCAGCGAGCCCACGGCGCTGACCGAGATGATCTCGGTCACGCCGCTGCGCTTCAGGGCATCGATGTTGGCGCGGAAGTTCAGCGCCGAGGGCGGCAGCTTGTGGCCCCGGCCGTGACGCGGCAGGAAGACGATCCGCTGGCCCTCGAGCTCGCCGAAGAGAAGGTCGTCCGAGGGCGCGCCGAAGGGGCTTTCGACCCTGCGCCACTCGGTCCTCTCGAGGCCCTCGATGTCATAGACTCCGCTGCCGCCGATCACGCCTAGGACCGGTGGCACCCCCGCTTGCTCTGCCATCACCCACCATGCATAGCCAGGAAGCCCAAACCTTTACGCCAGCCCGGCGGCTTTTCCAAGCCCGGGCAATCCATGAGGACCGGCCCCTCCCGACCCGCCCACAAAGCGAAGAGGCCGCGGCGACGCGCCGCGGCCTCCGTAAATCGCCTCTGGAAAGCCGCCTCTGGGCCGGCCCGGATCAGTGAAGGTCCGACCAGATCTTCTTCTTGGCCGCGAAGAGCACGCCGGTCAGAACCAGGAGGAACAGGATCACGGTGACGCCCATGCTCTTGCGTGTCTCGAGGTTCGGCTCCGCGGTCCACATCAGGAAGGCGGTGACGTCCTCGGCCATCTGCTCGACCGTCGCCGCGGTACCGTCGGCATACTCGACGATGTCCTCGGAGAGCGGTGCCGGCATGGCGATCTGGTGACCGGGGAAGTAGTCGTTGTAGTACATCCCGTCCATCAGCTCGACGTCGGCCGGCGGCTCCTCCGGATAGCCGATCATCAGCGCATAGTTGTAGTCCGGCCCGCTCTTGCGCGCCTTGGTCATCAGCGAGAGGTCCGGCGGATAGGCACCGTTGTTGGCGGCCCGCGCGGCCTGCTCGTTGGGAAAAGCCAGGGGAAAACGGTCGGCCGGGATCGCCGGCCGCTCGAACATCTCGCCGTCGTCGTTCGGGCCGTCCATCACCGTGTATTCGGCGGCCAGCGCTTTGATCTCGTCTGGGGTATAGCCCAGGTCCAGGAAATTGCGGAAGGAGATGTACTTGATCGAGTGGCAGGACGAGCAGACCTCCCGGTAGACCTGGAAGCCGCGCTGAAGCTGGGCCCGGTCGAAAGTGCCGAAGAGGCCGGAGAAGCTCCAGCTATGCGAGGGGATCGCAACCCCCTCCGCCGCTTGGGCGGCGCCGGAACCAAGGCCAAGCAGCGCCGTCAGGCCGAGAGCAAAGAGTCTATTCATCAGGCCTTCTCCATCGGCTTGGCAGCGGCGCCGGCGGCCATGCCGCCGCCCGAGAGCACCGGCTCGCTGATCGAGGCCGGCAGGGGCTTGGGCCGCTCGAAGATGCCGAGCAGCGGCAGGATCACCAGGAAGTGGGCGAAGTAGTAGGCCGTGGCCACCTGCCCGATGATCACGAAGGGCACGCCGTGGAACTCGGCATCCGGCGCGTTGGCGCCGACCCAGCCCAGCACGAAGCAGTCCAGCACCAGGATCCAGAAGAACCACTTGTGATAAGGCCGGAAGGCGCTGCTGCGCACCGGCGAGCGGTCGAGCCAGGGCAGGAAGAAGAGAATGATGATCGAGCCGAACATCAGGATCACGCCGCCGAGCTTGGCGTCGATGATCCACAGAAAGTCGAAGGTGACCGCGCGCAGGATCGCGTAGAAGGGCAGGAAGTACCACTCGGGCACGATGTGCGCCGGCGTCGAGAGCGGGTTGGCCTCGATGTAGTTCTCGGGCTCGCCCATGGAGTCCGGGAAAAAGAAGATCACCAGCGCCAGGAAGGTCAGGAAGACGCCAAGGCCGAAGAGATCCTTCACCGTGTAGTAGGGGTGGAAGGGAATGCTGTCCTGAGGGCCCTTGGTGTCGATGCCAAGCGGGTTGTTCGAGCCGAAGCGATGCAGCGCCCAGATGTGCAGGATCACGACCCCGACGATCAGGAAGGGGAAGAGATAGTGCAGCGAGAAGAAGCGGTTGAGGGTCGCGTTGTCGACCGCGGGACCGCCCCAGAGCCAGGTCGTGATCGAGTCGCCGACGATCGGGATCGCCGTGAAGAAGTTGGTGATCACCGTCGCGCCCCAGAAGCTCATCTGGCCCCAAGGCAGGACATAGCCCATGAAGGCGGTGGCCATCATCAGGATCAGGATGACCAGGCCCAGCATCCACAGAAGCTCGCGCGGCGCCTTGTAGGAGCCGTAGTAGAGCCCTCGGAAAACGTGGATGTAGACCACGATGAAGAAGAAGAAGCTGGTGTTCACGTGGATGTCGCGGATCAGCCAACCGAAGTTGACGTCGCGATCGATCCGCTGGACCGAGTCGAAGGCGTAGTCGACATGCGGGGTGTACTGCATGGCCAGCGTGATGCCGCTGACGATCATGATCACCAGGGCAATGCCCGCCAGGGAGCCGAAGTTCCACCAGTAGCTGAGGTTCCTCGGCGAGGGATAGGAGCTTCCCAGGGAATGGTCCAGGAAGGAGAATATCGGCAACCGGTATTCGATCCACCGGAGCACCGGGTTCTTGAGCTGCAGCCCACTCACGGTTCTATGCCCCCTTAGCCGATCTTGATCGTGGTGTCGTCCAGGAAGACGTAGGGCGGCACCGGCAGGTTCTTCGGCGCCGGTCCCTTGCGGATCCGGCCCGAGGTGTCGTAGTGCGAGCCGTGGCAGGGGCAGAGCCAGCCGCCGTACTCGCCGCGCGGATCGCCGGCCCGCTGGCCCTTGGGCACGCAGCCCAGATGGGTGCAGACCCCGACCATGACCAGCCACTCAGGCTTCTCGACCCGGGCTTCGTCGGTTTCCGGATCGATCATGTCGGCTGCGTCCGCGTCCGCGGCCTCCGCCGCCTCGATCTCACCCTTGGTACGATGCCGGATGAAGATTGGTTTGCCCTGCCACATCACGGTGACCGCCTGGCCCTCGGCGATCGGCGAGATGTCGACCTCGACCTCGGCCAGCGCCAAGACGTCGGCCGAAGGGTTCATGGAGTCCAGGAAAGGCCAGACAGCGATGCCCGCCCCGACGGCGCTCATGAAGCCTGCCGTCAGGTAGAGGAAATCGCGCCGCGTTTCGCCCTCGCCGCCATGTGGTGGGTTCGCGGTCTCTGCCATGTCGTGTGATCCCTCCAAAGATACTGTGGTCCGGGTTCTGAAGACCGGTGTTTTCTTATTGGCCGCCGCCGGCCCTTGCCGAACGCGCAACGGTTGGTCGCGAGCCTGAACCGTCCTGTCGGACGCCAGCCTGTCCGCGACGGACAAGCCTTGCCTCGCGGCACGCATATAGAGGAAATTCCCGGAGAAAGCAAAACCTCAAAGGCCCCTCAAACGCCCTTCTTCTCGCGGATGCCAAGAGCTTGCGCCTGGTCCTGTTCCAACCCGATATTCCGCAGAACGCCGGCGCCCTGATGCGCCTGGCGGCCTGCCTCGGCGTCGCGGTCGACATCATCGAGCCCTGCGGCTTCGCGCTCTCCGACCGGCGCATGAAGCGCGCCGGCCTCGACTACCTGGACCTCGCCGCCGTGACCCGCCACCGCTCCTGGGACGCCTATCGCGAGGCGGCGCCCCGGCGGCTGCTCCTGCTGACCACCGGAGGCGAAATCCGCCATTGCGATTTTCTTTACAAACCCGGTGACAGTCTTATGGTCGGCCGCGAAAGCGCCGGTGTCCCACAGGAGGTGCATGACGCCTGCGATGCCCGGCTGCGAATCCCGATGAGGCCTGGCCTCCGCTCGCTCAACGTGGCCACCGCCGCGGCCCTGGCGCTGGGGGAGGCGCTGCGCCAGACCGGATTGTTTCCCGAAGGAGAGGCATGAACGACGTCACGACAAGCGAGCAGCAGCGGCGCGCCGCCGCCTGGTTCGAAGAGCTGCGCGATTCGATCTGCGCCGAGTTCGAGAAGATCGAGGACGAGCTGATCGGCGACAACGCCACCCGCTTCGCCCACATGCGCCCCGGCCGCTTCAAGCGCAGCGAATGGCAGCGCGAGGGCGGCGGCGGCGGCATCATGTCGATCATGCGCGGCCGCGTCTTCGAGAAGGTCGGGGTCAACATCTCGACCGTCTGGGGCCGCTTCTCGCCAGAGTTCGCCAAGCAGGTCCCCGGCGCCGCCGAGGACCCCCGGTTCTGGGCCAGCGGCATCAGCCTGGTCGCCCACCTGCAGTCGCCCCTGGTGCCGGCGGTGCACATGAACACCCGCCACATCGTCACCACCAAGTCCTGGTTCGGCGGCGGCGCCGACCTGACGCCTATGTTCCCCGACGACCAGGACAGCGAGGACTTCCACGCCGCGCTGAAGGAGACCTGCGACCGCCACGGCGCGGACTACTACGACCGCTTCAAGAAGTGGTGCGACGAGTACTTCTACCTGAAGCACCGCGAGGAGCCGCGCGGCATCGGCGGCATCTTCTACGACAACCTGGAGACCGGCGACTGGGAGGCCGACTTCGCCTACACCCAGGACGTCGGCCGCTGCTTCCTGGACATCTATCCCAAGATCGTGCGCCGCCACATGGGCCGGCCCTGGAACGAGAAGCAGCGCGAGCACCAGCTGCAGCGCCGTGGCCGCTACGTCGAGTTCAACCTGCTCTACGATCGCGGCACCAAGTTCGGCCTGATGACCGGCGGCAACGTCGAGGCCATCCTGATGAGCCTGCCGCCCAACGTCGCCTGGCCCTAGATCAAGATCGGATCAGATCGAACCGATCTGATCCGTGAATCATGCTCTAAGACTGGACTCCGGCCTCAATCCGCGGCGCGGCGCACGATGCGCGCGGCCGGCAGCCTCAGGGTGACGGTCGTGCCCGCGCCCAGGGTGCTTTCCAGCGCCAGGGTCCCGCCGTGCATCTCCACCAGCGCCTTGGACAGGGGCAGGCCCAGCCCGGTGCCGTTGAAGTCCCGCGCCAGGGAGCCGTCGACCTGACCGAAACGGGCCAGGGCCTTGGGGATGTCCTCGGCGGCCATGCCGATCCCGTTGTCGGCGACTTGGATCAGGAACCCGGAGTCCGGATCGGCACTGGCCCCTATCGAGATCCACCCGCCCTCCGGCGTGAACTTGAAGGCGTTGGACAGCAGGTTGATCAGGACCTGCTTCAGGCGCCGCTCGTCGCCGTGCAGCCACGGCAGGTCCTCCGGGACATCGATTCGAAGCTCGACATCCCGCTGGGTCAGGCGCCGCCCCGCGAGCTGAACGCTGTCCTGGATGATGTCGGAGACATCGAGGTCCTCCTCCAGCAGCCTCAGGGTCTGCGCCTCTAGCCGCGACATGTCGAGCACGTCGGAGATCAGCTCAAGCAGATGGTCACCGGCGGCGCGGATCTGACCCGCGTGCTCGGGGTAGGCCGGATTGCCGATCGGCCCCAGCTTTTCCTTCTCGATCAGCTCGGCAAAGCCGATGATGACGTTCAAGGGCGTGCGCAGCTCGTGGCTCATGTTGGCCAGGAACTCCGACTTGGCGCGGCTCGCGATCTCCGCCTCCTGCTTGGCCGCGACCAGCGCCCGTTCTGCCTGCTTCATGGTCGTGACGTCCTGCAAGGTGCCGGTGTGGCCGTTGGGTCGGCCGGCGTCGTCGTAGGTCAGCTCGCCGATCTCGACCACGTGGCGCACCCCGCCGTCGGGCCGAACGATGCGGTATTCGGCCTCGTAGTCGCGCGGCTCCGCCTCGACCGATTGGAAGAGCGCGGTCACCCGTTCCCGGTCCTCTGGATGCAGGAAGCGGTTGAAGTCGGCCTGACGCAGGGGCACCTCGTCCAGTGTAAGGCCGAGAATCTCCGTGTAGTGCCGAGACACGTAGAACATGCCTTCCGGGCCGAGCGACCAGCCCCAATAGCCGATCCGCGCCAATTCCTGGGCCTTGGCCAGACGGCGCTCGCTCTCGCGCAGGGCTCTCTCGGCCTTGTTCTTTTCGGTGACGTCCACCAGAACCGCCACCGAGCTCAGCACCTTGCCGTCCTGATCCCTGTTGGCGGTCGCCGCGAGCAGGATGTCGCGAACCTCGCCGGACTTGGTCACGAACTGGTAGTCGACGTCGTCGATGTATCCCTTGTCGATGAAGCGGGGGATGGTCTCTTCTATCGCCTTGCGCCGGGACTCCGGGGTCAGGAAGTCGGAGACCTTTCGGCCGACGACCTCCTCGCGGCGATAACCCATCACCTCCAGCCAGAGATTGCTGACGCCCACGATACGGCCCTGGAGGTCGATCGAGTGCATCATTGCCGGCATGCGCTCGAAAAGCGGCCCCGAGCCTCCGAGCAGGGCGGAGATTTCACGGTCCACCATTGCCTCGGCCGAGATGTTCGAGCCGAGCGCCTCCTCCGGCAGGCTTGCCGGATGTCTCAGGTGGAGCTTCTTGACTTCTGACATCTGCT
>JANQGU010000320.1 GCA_028282935.1 Kiloniellales bacterium | reverse complement strand
TACGGCCTCTTTGACTTCGTTCGCGGGCGCCTCATGACCCGCCTGGCCAATAACCTGGATTTGCATTTGGCCGACCGGGTCTACGAGGAGAGCATTCGTGCAGGACCGATCGGAGAGTCGAGCGACCCGTCCAGGGACTTGCGAACGGTCCGCCAATTCATGGCCAGCCCCATTGCCGCGGGGCTTTTCGATCTCCCCTGGCTGCCCTTCTACATTGCCGTGGTTTGGCTCTTGCATCCGGTCCTCGGAATGATCGCGATCGCGGGTGCGCTCTTCATCGTATGCATCGCTTTCCTCAATGGCTGGGCGAGCCGCAAGCCGTCGCGGGAGGCCTCTGCCTTGGCCCTTCGTGAAGACCGCTTTGTCGGGACCAGCAAGCAGAATGGGGAGACGATTAAGGCCATGGGCATGTTGGGCGACATGCAACGGGCCTTCGCCGGCCTCCACCGGGAGTTAGATCGCCGAGGCCGATCTGGCCGCCTTCCGCAGCCGCACCCTGGAGTGGGAGGGCAGCCAGGCCCGCGCGCTGCGCTATCGGGCGGCGATGGCCGACGCGGCCACGGCGAAGGATCAGGCGGACATGATCGCGGCAGCCCTGGATGCCGCGCCCTCGCCGCAGGACTACCTCGCGGTCGCCCGGCTTTACGAGCCGCTGCTGCTGATCCTGCAGCCGGCGGCCGAGCTCTCCGACTTCACCGACACCGCCGGCCAGGCGCTCTTCGCCCTCGGGCGCTTCAAGCAGGCCGAGGCTTGGATGGCTCTGGCCCGCCAGGAAGCCATGAAGACGCCGACGGCCGCCGCCGCGGTGACCTCGCTCTGGCCCTACGCCCGGCTTGCCGGGCTCCCCACGGTACCCTGGGACGGCGATCTCAACGCCTGGATCTCGGCCAACCAGGGCGAGGACCCCTCGGCGCTCTCCTCCCGCGTGGCGCTGCTGCAGATCACCCTGCGCGCGCTGGGCGGCGGCGGTCCGCTCGACTGGTCGGAGATCGCCGCCAGCACCGACGAGACGGCGACCGAGGTGCCCGACGCCTCGGTTCTCTTCGCGCTGGAAGGCGCGAGCGGCAGCGGGCGCCTGGGCGAGACCGTGCTGCTGTCGCTCCTGGTGCTCGGCAAGGCCGGCCCGGGCGGCAGCCACCTGCTGGCCCTGGAGCGGGTGCTGACGGCGCTCAGCAACGTCGGGCTGGAGCGCGAAGCCCGCCTGCTGGCGATCGAGGCGGCGCTGGCCCGCGGCGTCTGAGCCCTCCGTGGCCCCGGGGGGACCTCCGAAAGAGAAGCCTGCCGCCGCCCGGCAGGTCGAAGCCTTCCTGGAGATGCTGGTCGCCGAGCGCGGCGCCCGGCCGAACACCCTGGCCGCCTATCTCCGCGATCTCACCGACTTCGCCGATTTCCTGGCTGGGCCCGGGGGAGGGTCCGGGGGCGGGCCAGGGGGCGGGTTTGGGCGCGCGCGCGGCGTCGACGCCGCCAGCGGCGCGGACCTGCGCGCCTACATGGCGAGCCTGGAGCGCCGCGGGCTCTCGCCGCGGACCGCCGCCCGGCGGCTCTCGACCCTGCGGCAGTTCCACAAGTTCCTCTACGCCGAGGGCCTGCGCGGCGACGATCCCGCGGCCGCGCTCGACAGCCCGCGCCAGGGCCGGCGCCTGCCCAGGGTGCTCAGCGAGGCCGAGGTCGATCGGCTCCTGGCCGTCGCCCGGCGGCATGACGGGCCGGAAGGGGCGCGGCTCCTGGCCCTGCTGGAGCTGCTCTACGCCAGCGGCCTCAGGGTCTCGGAGCTGATCTCGCTGCCGCTGGCCGCGGTGCGCCGCGACCCCCGGGTGATCTTCGTGCGCGGCAAGGGCGGCCGCGAGCGCATGGTGCCCCTGGGCGAGCCGGCCAGGGCGGCCGTCGCCGCCTACCTGCCGCTCCGCCGCCGCTTCCTGCCGGAGAAGGCGGACTCTCCCTGGCTCTTTCCCTCGGGCGCGCGCGAGGGCCACCTGACCCGGCAGCGGGTCGGGCAGCTCCTGAAGGGTCTGGCGGTCGAGGCCGGGATCGATCGCGACAAGGTCTCGCCCCACGTGCTGCGCCACGCCTTCGCGACCCACCTTTTGGACCACGGCGCCGACCTCAGGGCGCTGCAGCAGATGCTCGGCCACGCCGATATATCGACCACCCAGATTTACACCCACGTCCTCAACGAGCGCCTCAAGTCCCTGGTCCAGGACCATCATCCCCTGGCCCGGTGATCTTAGCGTCACCTCCGGTTGACAGGGCCGGCCCCAGGCGCCAGAACCTGGGCCGAAGGGGAAAAGCGGCAACGGGCGGCCTTGCCGAGGCAAGCCGCCGGTTCTTTGTCTGGAGGGCAGTATCCATGAGCTTCACCATCGTCGAACCGGCGCCGGCGCGCCTCAACCGCAGCGAGCTGGCCGTGCCGGGCAGCCGGCCCGAGCTCTTCGAGAAGGCCGCCGCGGGGCCGGCCGACGTGATCTTCCTCGACTTGGAGGACGCCGTCGCGCCCGACGACAAGGTGCAGGCGCGCAAGAACATCATCGAGGGGCTGAACGACATCGACTGGGGCAGCAAGACCCTGTCGGTGCGGATCAACGGCCTGGACACCCACTACATGTACCGCGACGTGGTCGACGTCCTGGAGCAGACCGGCGAGCGCCTCGACCTGATCATGATCCCCAAGGCGGGGACGGCGGCCGACATCTACGCCATCGACATGCTGGTGACCCAGATCGAGGACGCCAAGGGCTGGCAGAAGAAGATCGGCTTCGAGATCATCATCGAGACCGCGCTCGGCATGCAGAACGTCGCCGAGATCGCCGCGGCCAGCAAGCGCAACGAGAGCCTGCACTTCGGCGTCGCCGACTACGCCGCCTCGACCAAGGCGCGCACCACCGTGATCGGCGGCCCCAACGCGCTCTACGGCGTGCTGACCGACGTCGAGGAGGGCAAGGATCGCGATTACCACTGGGGCGACATGTGGCACTACGCGGTCTCGCACATGGTGGTCGCGGCCCGGGCCAACGGCCTGCGTCCCATCGACGGGCCCTTCGGCGACTTCTCCGATCCCGACGGCTTCCGCGCCCAGGCCAACCGCGCGGCCTGCCTGGGCTGCGAGGGTAAGTGGGCGATCCACCCCTCCCAGACCGCCATCGCCAACGAGGTCAACTCGCCCTCCGCCGAGGAGGTGGACCGCGCCAAGCGCATCCTCGAGGCCATGGAGCAGGCCCAGAAGGAAGGCAAGGGCGCCGTCGCCCTCGACGGCCGCCTGATCGACATCGCCTCGATCAAGCAGGCCGAGGTCATGGTCCGCAAGGCCGAGCAGATCGCCGCCGCCGGCGGGTGAGGCCGCCCTGCGGCTCAGCCCTGCGGCGCCGCGCGCCCGGCCTCCGCGGCCAGCCGCTCCAGGTCGTGCAGCGCGGCCAGCAGTATGTCGGCGTCGCAGTCCGGCTCGGCGTCGTAGAGGCTCTCGCAATAGAAGGCGGGGCGCAGCTTGAGGACGAGCCCCCGGAGGCTCGCGGGCCGCGCCCGCGCCAGGGCCTCGGTGGCCAGCCGGTCGAGGACGACGAGCGCGTCGTATCGTCCCCGGTACTCCGCCCGCCTTTCATAGGCGAAGGGGCCGTGCCGTCGCTCGGCCGCCTCGACCCAGTGGACCAGCTCGGCCGTGGCGCGCCGGTAGCGCGCGGCAAGGACGGCGATCCGGGCGTCGTCCTCGGCGGCGGCTGGCAGGGCTGCGAAGGTCGGGACGGCGATGGTGGCCGCTGCGCCGCTGGCCAGCATGGAGCGTCGGGAAAGTCTCATGCTAAGGGTAGGTTCAGCCATGACCGGACTCCTCTGAAGTCGGGTTGTGGTCAGGCGCGGAGGGGTGGTAGGAACACCCTTTCGTGCCGCCTGCAATCGGTATGTCATACAATTTGTCTGGCGCTAATAGGTATCCGGATCAGACCGAATAGTCAAACAAATTGTCTGACACAAACGACATGTCGATTTCTCCAGGACAATGCCGCGCTGCCCGTGCCCTGCTCAACCTGTCACAGTGGGACCTTGCCGATGCGGCTGGCGTGGGACGGTCGACGGTAGCCGACTTCGAGCGAGGAGCTAGATCGCCGGTCCCCGAAAATCTTCTGGCCATCCGGTCCACCCTCGAAGCTGCCGGCATCGAGTTTATCTTTGAGAACGGCGGCGGGCCGGGTCTGCG
>JANQGU010000244.1 GCA_028282935.1 Kiloniellales bacterium | reverse complement strand
TCCGCCTGCTTCTGCCCGGTCTCCTCCAGCGGGGTCGAGAGCCAGTCCTGGACGTATTCCGCCTGCACCAGGCGGATCGGCCCGAGCGCGCCCTCGGCGACCATCTCCCGGGCCTGTCGGACCAGGGGATAGCCGGTGTAGTTGTGGGTCAGGCCGAAGACCAGGCCGCTCGAGTCCACCAGCGCCTGCAGGGCCTCGGCGTCCTCCAGGGTGCTGGTCAGCGGCTTGTCGCAGATGACGTGGATGCCCGCCTCCAGGAAGGCCTTGGCGGCGGCATGGTGCAGGTGGTTCGGCGTGACGATGGCGACGGCGTCGATGCCGTCCTCGCGCGCCGCCTCCGCGGCCGCCATCTCGGCGAAGCTGCCGTAGGCGCGCTCCGGCGCCAGGCCCAGGTCCGACGCCGAGGCCTTGGCCTTGTCGGGATCGGAGGAAAGCGCGCCGGCGACCAGCTCGAAACGGTCGTCGATCCGGGCGGCGATGCGGTGCACGGCGCCGATGAAGGCGTCGCGCCCACCGCCGACCATGCCGAGCCGCAGGCGGCGGGCCAATCCCGAGGTTCCGGTCACGCTTCCCTCCCTAGTCGATGCCGAGCATGCGGCGGTTGGCGGCCTCGTCGCTGCCGGCCTCGGCGAAGTCGTCGAAGGCCCGCTCGGTGACCCGGATGATGTGCGCGGCGATGAAGGGCGCGCCTTCCCGGGCGCCGTCCTCGGGATGCTTCAGGCAGCACTCCCACTCCAGCACCGCCCAGCCCGCGAAGTCGTAGGCGGCCAGCTTGGAGAAGATGCCCGCGAAGTCGACCTGGCCGTCGCCGAGGGAGCGGAAGCGCCCGGCACGGTCGACCCAGGACTGGTAGCCGGAGTAGACGCCCTGCTTGCCGGTCGGATTGAACTCCGCGTCCTTGACGTGAAACATTTTGATGCGCTCGTGGTAGTGATCGATGAAGGCTAGGTAGTCGAGCTGCTGCAGCACGAAGTGGCTGGGGTCGTAGAGGATGTTGCAGCGCGGGTGGCCGTCGACCCGGTCCAGGAACATCTCGAAGGTGACGCCGTCGTGCAGGTCCTCCCCGGGGTGGATCTCGTAGCAGACGTTGACCCCGGCCTCGTCGAAGGCGTCCAGGATCGGCCGCCAGCGCCGCGCCAGCTCGTCGAAGGCGGTCTCGATCAGGCCGGGCGGCCGCTGCGGCCAGGGATAGACGTAAGGCCAGGCCAGGGCGCCGGGGAAGCTGGCGTGGTTCTCCAGCCCGAGGTTGGCCGAGGCCCGCGCCGCCTTGTGCATCTGCTCGACCGCCCAGGCCTGGCGCGCCGAGGGCTTGCCCCGGACCTCGGGCGCGGCGAAGCCGTCGAAGGCCTCGTCGTAGGCGGGGTGCACGGCAACCAACTGGCCTTGCAAGTGAGTCGAGAGCTCGGTGACCACCAGGCCGTGCTCGGCCAGGGTCGCCTGCACGTCCTCGCAATAGGCCTTGCTGTCGGCGGCCTGGTCCAGATCGAAGAGACGGCCGTCCCAGGACGGGATCTGCAGCCCCTTGTAGCCGAGGCCGGCCGCCCAGGCGGCGATCGAGTCGAGCGTATCGAACGGCGCCTCGTCCCCGGCGAACTGCGCCAGGAAGATGGCCGGACCCTTCAAGGTTCGCATCTGTGCCTCCCTATCGGACGTCGTGCGGCAGCGGTCGAGGCTGCCTGCGGGGCTTGGCTGCCCGCATTGCGCGTAGATCGATCTTAGCTCTGCCCGCAGCGAAAGCCAGTTGGGAGTGAGGGGCGGCCGATTGCTACTCTTGGGCCTTCGGCCTTCTCATGCTTCGACAAGCTCAGCATGAGGGACTCTGTCACCTCGTCCTGAGCTTGTCGAAGGGCGAGGTCGGCACGCCCTCAATGGTCATTGTCCGGGTCCTATCATCCGCTCCTTGCTATGAGCGCCGCGTTCTTGACCCAGATTAAGGGCAGGACCGGAAAAATGGTCTTGGCTGGCGCTCGCACAGTGTCGAGGCCCCTCGATGAGCCTTTCGCGTTGCCTGCTGCTGGTCCTGATCCTCGCCCTGTCCCAGGGGGCGGCGGCGCGCGCGCTGGAGGGCGGCGAAGGTCTCTGGCACAGCCAGGACGCGGCGGGCGGCGTCCGGATCAAGCTCTACGTCTTCACCTCGGAGACCTGCCCGCACTGCGCCCGGGCCGTGCCCTTCCTCAGCGAGCTGGCCGAGCGGCACGCCTGGGTCGAGGTCGACTCGCGGGAGGTCACGCGCTCGGCGGCGAACCTGGAACTCTTCGGCCTGCTGGCCACCAGGGTCGGCGAGGACATCAGGGGCGTACCCGCCTTCTTCGTCTGCGGCGAGATGATCGTCGGCTTCGACAGCGCCGCGGGCATCGGCCGCGAGGTCGAGAGCCGGGCGGTCGACTGCCTTGCGCGCCTGGCCGAGGGTGCCGCCCCTGCGGACGCCGAGCCGCCTCCGGAGGCGCGGGTCGAGCTTCCCCTGCTCGGCAGCCTGGACGCGGCGGCACTGTCGCTGCCGGTCCTGACCCTGGTGCTGGGCGGCCTGGACGCCTTCAACCCTTGCGCCTTCTTCGTCCTGCTGTTCCTGCTGAGCCTGCTGGTCCACGCCCGGAGCCGCGTGCGCATGGCCCTGGTCGGCGGCATCTTCGTGGTCTTCTCGGGACTGCTCTACTTCGTCTTCATGGCCGCCTGGCTGAACCTCTTCCTGGTGCTGGAGCGGGGCCGCCTGGTCGTGCTGGCCGCCGGGCTGGTCGCCGTCGTCCTGGGCCTCGTCAACGTCAAGGACTTCGTGAGCTTCCGGAGAGGGCCGTCCCTGTCGATCCCGGAGCGGGCCAAGCCGGGCCTCTTCGCGCGGATGCGGGGTCTGGTCTCGGCGGAGAGCCTGCCCGCGCTCCTGACCGGAACCGTCGTGCTGGCCACGGCCGCCAACACCTACGAGCTGCTCTGCACCAGCGGCCTGCCGATGGTCTACACCCGGATCCTGACCCTGGCGCAGCTCCCGGCGGCGACCTACTACCTCTACATCGCCGCCTACAACGTGATCTACATGATCCCGCTCACGGTCATCGTGGTCGTCTTCACCGCGACCCTCGGGGCGAGAAAGCTGACCGAGAACCAGGGCCGCGTGCTCAAGCTGCTCTCCGGCCTGATGATGCTGGGCCTCGGCTTGGTCCTGCTGGCCGCGCCCGCGCTGCTGGACAACCTGCTGACCACGATCCTGCTCCTGGCCGCGGCGCTCGCGCTGACCCTTGCCGCGGTGGTCGCCGACCGCCTGTGGCACCGCCGCCACGCCGGCCCGTAGCGCGCGATCACGCGCCGCCGAGACCGGCCAGGAGGTCCTCGTCGAAGGCATCCTTTGCGCCGGCAAGCGTTTCGATCAGACCTTCCGCAGCCGTGGCGACCGGCGGCGACAGCGCGCTGCCGAAGCCGAAGGCGGCGCCGGTAATACCGATGACGGCCAGGCGATCGGGCAGGCGCCCGAGGGTCCGGCCGAGCGCGACGGCTTCCGGCAGGCCCAGGCGGTGGGTCGAGTGCACGAAGGCCGCGCGCCGAAAGGCCGGATCTTCGAGGTCAGCGAAGACGCGCAGGCGGCCGGGCGGCCCGGCCCCCGACAGGGCGTCGATCACGATGCAGGCGGGCCGGAACTGCCAGAGCTCGAGCAGACCGCTGCCTTCGCCTTCGTGCGCGACCGCCGGCAGGCCGCGTTGCTTCAGGGCACGGGCGACGTAGGGTCCGACCCCATCGTCCTGCCGCTCGGCCTGGCCGACGCCGATGACGATCCCGCTGTCAGGCGCGCTCGACATCGAGCTTCAGGAAATGCGTCGCGCAGGAGATGCAGGGGTCGTAGTTGCGGATCGCCTGCTCGCAGCGCCACTGCAGGGCGTCGTCGTCCAGGTCGTGGAAGCGCTCGACCGTGCCGACCAAGTCGAGCTCGATCTGGCGCTGGTTCTGCGAGGTCGGCGGCACGATGGTCGCGGCGAGGATGGCGCCGTCCTCGGCGATCTCGTAGCGGTGGTAGCAGATGCCGCGCGGCGCCTCGGTGATGCCGTGGCCGGTCCCGGCGCGCAGCGGGCCCTCGACGAAGCCCGGTTCCGGCGGCGTATAGGCGCGGGCCAGCCGGGCCGCCTCGCGGAAGGCGTAGATCACCTCGACCTGGCGGGCGAGCAGGCTCTTGAAGGGGTTGCGGCAGCCCGGCGCCAGCCCGGCCTTCTCGGCCAGAGCGAGGATGTCCGCCGGCAGGCGGTCGGCGTTGAGGTTGAAACGTGCCAGCGGGCCGACCAGGTAGGGCTCTCCGTCCAGGGTCGCGCCCTGCAGGGCGTTGGAATGGGGAACCTGATGCTCCTCGAAGTGCGCGGGAAAGGCCGCGACCTCGATGTCGAGGCCGGACGAGGAGACGATCCGCCCCTCGGTGATCGGGTAGTCTGTCTCGTGGCGCAGGGCGACGAAGAGGTAGTCCATCTCCAGATCGGGGAAGTCGAAGCCGGCGAAGGCCTCCAGCGCCGCGACGGAGAGCGCCTCGCCGCGCTCCAACTCGGGGATCAGGGCCTGCACGTCGTCGGCGGAGGGCGCGCGGTAGAAGCCGCCAACCCGGGTGTTGACCGGGTGCACGCTGCGGCCGCCGATCACCTCCATCAGGAGGTTGCCGGTCTTCTTCGCGGCCAGGCCGTTCTCGACCAGGCCGCGGTTCGACTGAGCAAGCTGGATCGAGTCCTGCAGGCCGAGGAAGTCCGGCGCGTGCAGCAGGTGGGTGTGCAGCACGTGGCTCTGGATCCATTCGCCGCAGTAGATCAGCCGGCGCAGGTCGGCGATGGGCCGCGGCACCTGCCAGCCGAGCGCGTCCTCCATGGCCTGGCTCGCGCCCATGATGTAGGCGATGGGGCAGATGCCGCAGATCCGCGAGGTGACGTCGGGGGCGTCCTGGTAGGAGCGGCCGCGCAGCAGGCCCTCGAAGTAGCGCGGCGGCTCGAATATGCTGAACTCCGAGCGGACCACCTTGCCGCCCTCGAGCCGGACCTTGAAGCGCCCCTCGCCCTCGACCCGGGCCAGGGCCTCGACGGAGATGGTGCGGGTGCTATCGCTCATGGCGTCGTCGCTCCTCGGCGAAGGCCGGCGCACCGGCGGTGAAGCCGCCGAAGAGGTCGCGGATGCTGCGCCGGTCCGCACCGAGCTTGGCGAGCTCCGCCGCCAGCGCCGCGGTGTTGGCGCCCTCCTTCGGCCCGAAGCAGCCGTAGCAGCCGCGGCCGACCTTGGGACAGAGGTTGCCGCAGCCGCCCTGGGTCACCGGTCCCAGGCAGGGCACGCCCTTGGCCACCATGACGCAGGCCGTGCCGGCCAGCTTGCACTCGGCGCATTGGCTGTAGTCGGGGATCGTCGGCTTGCGGCCCTTCAGAAGGGCGGCGAGCGTCTCGAGGAGCTGGCGCTTGTCGATCGGGCAGCCGCGCAGCTCGAAGTCGACCGCGACGTGGTCGGCGACCGGCGTCGAGGTCGCCAGGGCGTCGATGAACTGCGGGCTCGGGTAGACCGAGGCCCTGAGCGCGTCGTGGTCGAGCGTGTTGCGCAGCGCCTGGATACCGCCCGCCGTGGCGCAGGCGCCGATGGTGACCAGGAGCGCGCTGTCGCGGCGGATCTCCCGGATGCGCTCGACCTCGTGAGGGGTCGAGATCGAGCCCTCGACCAGGGAGACATCGTAGGGTCCCGCCCGCGTGCTCCGCGTGGCCTCCAGGAAGTAGGCGATCTCCACGGCCTCGGCGATGTCGAGCAGCTCGTCCTCGCAGTCCAGCAAGGTGAGCTGGCAGCCGTCGCAGCTCGAGAACTTCCAGACCGCCAGCCTCGGCTTCTCTCCGCTGGGCTTCATCCCTAGAGCTCCCACACCGTCATGAGATCACGGACCGCCGGATAGGGGAAGACGGGGCCGTCCCGGCAGATCAGGTGCGGCCCGAGCTGGCAGTGCCCGCACCAGCCGATGCCGCACTTCATGTTGCGCTCCAGGGACAGGTGGATGTCGTCCTGCGGCACGCCCGCCGCGGCCAGCCCCTGCGCGGCGAAGCGCATCATGATCTCCGGCCCGCAGACCATCGCCACGGTCTCGGCCGGATCGCGCAGCATCGAAGGCACCAGGTCGGTCACCACGCCGACCCGACCGGTCCAGTCCTCGCTGGCCCGGTCGACCGTGATGCCGACACGCAGACCCTCCGCGCTCGACCAGCCGAGCAGCTGCTGCGGATAGAGGATCTGGTCGGGCGAGCGCGTCCCGTAGACGATGTCGAGGCTCTTCAGCCGGTCCCGGTTGGCGAGCGCCCAGTAGATCACCGGACGCGTCGGCGCGAGGCCCAGGCCGCCGGCGACGACCATGAGATGCTTGCCGAGCGCGCGCTCGACCGGCCAGGCCTTGCCCAAGGGCCCGCGCACGCCGAGCCTCTGCCCCTCCGGCAGCTCGCAGAGGGCCCGGGAGACCGCGCCCACGGCGCGGATCGTCTGGACCAGCGTGTCGGCCTCGGCCGGGTTGCCGGAGATGCTGATCGCGATCTCGCCGACGCCGTGGACGTAGAGCATCGTGAACTGCCCCGGGGCGAAGCCGAGCGGTCGGCCGTCGAGCGCCGCCATCTCCAGGGTGACGCAGTCCGCCAGCTCCCGCCGCCGCGCGCGGACCTCGAAGGGGCGCGGCAGCATCCCGGTATCCGGCGCCGCTGCGGTGGCAGGGTCGGCGGCGATCAGCGTCATAGGGCGCGGCCCACGTCGGCTGGCGGGGCGTAGAGGTCGAGCAGCCGCAGGCGCGTGGACTGCAGCCGTTCCGCGACGACCGGCAGGAAGCGCTGCATCACCTGATAGCCCAGGCGCGGGTCGGCGTCGCACTTGCTGCGCAGACAGGTGGCGTCGACACCCGTGACGCGGACGCTGCCGATGGCGCGTGCATCGAAGCGCCAACGGTAGGGCGGCAAGATCCAGGAAGCCCCGACGACGTGGCCGGGATGCAGGGTCTGCACGGTCAGGCGTCCGCGGCCGGGCATGCTGACCTCGAGCGCGACGTCGCCGCCCCGCAGGAGATAGAAGGTGTCCGCAGGTTCTTCGGCCTTGAAGAGGTAGGCACCGTCCGCGAAGTGGACGTTGGTCGCGCAGCCGCCGAGCAGGTCCGTGATCTCCCGGTCGAGCCCTGCGAAGAGGGGATGGGCGGCCAGGATCTCGGCCATCGACTTGATCTTGCTGTCAGCCATCAGATCTCCTCCCCAGAGAGTTCGCTGCGTCCCTCCGACGCCGCCAAGGCCGCCGCTTCGGCGGTGATGTCGATACCGACCGGACACCAGCCGATGCAGCGCCCGCAGCCGACGCAGCCGGAGCGGCCGAACTGGTCGTGCCAATGGGCCAGCTTGTGGGTGATCCACTGGCGATAGCGCGAGGCGGTCTCGCCGCGCACCGCGCCGCCGTGCAGGTAGCTGAAGTCCAGGGTGAAGCAGCTGTCCCAGCGGCGCCAGCGCTCCGCCTCGGCACCGTCCAGGGAGGAGCGGTCCTCGACCGTCCCGCAGAAGCAGGTCGGGCAGACCAGGGTGCAGTTGGCGCAGCTCAGGCAGCGTTCGGCCACGGCCGCCCAGTGCGGGTGATCGTAGCTGCGCTTCAGAAGGCCCTCGACGCCCTCGTCCAGGCGCCGCTGCTGCGCCTCGGCGCAGGCCCGCGAGCCTTCGCGCGCGGCCCGCAGGTCGGCCTCCTCCGCGGGCTCGCCCGGCAGTTGCTCCAGGATCTCTTGCCCCCGCGCAGAGCCCGCCGTCACGACCAGGACGTGGCGCCCGGCCTGGATCAGCTCGTCGATCGCCAGGTCGAAGCCGCGCTCCGCCCGCGGGCCGCTGTCCATGGAGGCGCAGAAGCAGGTCGCGGCGGGCCGCATGCAGTTGACGGCGATCAGCAGCAAGGCCTCCCGCCTTTGCCGGAAGCGCGTGTCGACGAAGGGCCCGCCTTCGAAGACCGCGGTCAAGGTATCCAGGGCGGCCAAGTCGCAGGGCCGGACACCGAGGATGGCCCTGGGCGGCGCCTCGACCGGCTCTTCCGCCGCGACCAGGTCCGGACCCGTCGTGTAGAGCCGCTCCTGGGCCGGGTAGACGACGCGCTTCAGCCCCTGCATGGGCAGCGTATGGTCGAAGAAGGCCGCGCGCGGCCCGTCGACGAGACGGACGCTGCCGGCCTCGGCGGCCTCGATCCGGCCGCGCGGCAGGTCGGCGGCGGCCGTCACCGGCCCCAGCTCGAGCGCCCCGTCGGTCTCCCGGACACCCAGGACCTCATAGCCCTGCGCGTCCAGGATGCCGATCAGGTCGTCGAGACCCTGAGGCGGAATGACGACGGCAGGGTCCAAGGCAGCTTGTCTCCGGTCAGGCGTTGAGCAGTGGAGACAATGTTTGGCACAACGGCCCGCATCTGGACTTGAGCGAGATCAATCGCGGTGTCGCGGCGGCGAAAGCCGTCCTAGAACGCCACCGCCTAGGGACCGGTCAGAGCCCGCGCAATCGCAAGGCCGCTCTCGAAAGCGCACTCCACCCGCGCGCCCAGGCACCAGTCGCCGCCCAGGAGCAGGCTGTTGTCCGCGAGACCGAGGAAGGGCGCAGCGAGCGGCTTCGTCGTTCGGGCATAGCGCCAGCGGTGGGCCACGGCGCCCTCGATCTCGGGCAGGGGACGGCCAAAGGCTTGCGGGAGCATCCCGACCAGCAGCGCGGCGGCGCGGTCCCGGTCCAGCTCCAGGTGGCGCCGGCTCCAGTCGGGACTCGCGTGGACGACCCAGCAGCCCGCGTCCGGGTCCCGGCCCGGCTTCGAGCCGTTGCGGGCGATCCAGGCGAGATCCTCCGCCTCCGCGCGCCGCAGGTCGAAGCCCGGATCGACGGCGCCGGCGAAGCGCAGCATCAACGACCAGCAGGGCGCCATCGACACGCCGGCGAGCGCCGCCGCGGCCTCGGGCTCCGAGGCAAGGAGCTTCCGTGCCTGCGGCGCCGGCGCCGTGCAGACCACGACGTCGAAGCTTGCCCCGGCATCGTCCTCCGGCCCGACGATGCGCCAGGCATCACCATCGCGGCGGATCGCGGCGACCTCGCTCGAGAGCCGAACCTCGATCCCTTCGGCCAGGGGCTTCACGAGCGCGTTCATCGCGGGCACACCGACGAACCAGTCGTCACCCTCCGGAGCCGCGCCGCCGGCAGGGTCGGGCTGCCAGCGGTCGGCGGCCCCGGCGTCCAGGGCGCCCCGCATCGCCCGCCGAAAGGCCGCCGAGCGCGCCGTGACGTACTGGGCACCGTGGTCGAAGGCGATGCCCTCGCGGGCACGCCGGGTCGCGAGGCGGCCGCCCAGGCCGCGGCTCTTCTCGAAGACGCTGGGCCGAAAGCCGCGCTCCGAAAGCTGACGGGCGCAGATGAGGCCGGCCATGCCGGCGCCGACGACCGCGATCCTGGTCTCGGCCGGACTCTTTGCGATCACCATCCGTCGTCCACCCCTGGGAGTCAATCCGAAAGCCTGTTCTCTACGGCGCCGGCAACAGCCCGGATCGATCGAGACCAAGGGACAGGCAGCGCCGTATCTAGCGGTAGAAGCCGAGCTCGGCGACCGCGAGGTCGGCCTGGAAGGCGCGGCCGATGGCGACCAGGCCGAGTCGCCGCAGCCGCGTCACGTCCAGGGGCGCCTCCAGCCGGTGGGGCCGGAAGGACGCGAAGGGCAGCTCGACCGTCTCCCAGGCCGGACCGGCGGTGAACTGCGCCCGATAGGACTGCCAGGGCCGGCGGTTGTCGGGGGTGCGGAGGTGAAGCGCATAGCCCTCGCCGTTGCCCCGGACAAGAAGCCGGAGGCCGGCGAAGGCCGAGGCGTCGACGCTGCCGCCCTCGGGGGCCAAATCCAGGGAGGCCTGGATGAAGCCGCCGTCGTTCTCCAGCCGGACCTCCCCGGTCAAGCGCAGGCAGGCGCGGCCGTCGATACGGTCCAAGGCGACGGTCGCCTCGGAGATCCCGCCCATGACCCGGTCGCTGACGCCGCGCCAGCGCGTGCCGAGCCTGGAGGTCCGGCCGGGAGCGGAGAAATCGTCGATCAGCATGTCAGGGCCCTGCCGCCACGGCGCAATCCCTTCCGCCGGTCGCGCATCTCTCCCCTCCCGGCTGATCTTCACCGGGGCGTGCGCCGTACCTAGCAAGATGATGCCGCTGGTACTCGATGTCATTGGCCTGGTCGCCGTCGCCACCCTCTTCGGCTCGATGGCTTTCTTCTCCTTCGTCGTCGCGCCCCTGGTCTTCGTCAAGCTGGACGGGGCTTCGGCCGGCCGCTTCCTGCGCGGGATCTTCCCCTGGTACTACCTCGTGGTCGGCCTGCTGTCCCTGCTCGCCCTGGCGGCGCTCGCGGCACTGCGGCCGCTGGAGGCCGCCGCCCTCGGGCTCGTCGCCCTCGGCGCCGTCGTCGCCCGCCAAGGCCTGATGCCGCGGATCAACCGGCACCGGGACCGCATGCTCGCGGGCGACCCGGAGGCGGAAAGGGGCTTCAACCGCCTGCACCGGCTTTCCGTCTGGATCAACGGCGCCCAGTTGCTCGCCGCCTTTGCGGTGCTGCTGCGTCTGGCCACGGCATAGCCGCCGGCAAAGGAGCCCGTCATGAAGAAACTGCCCTACCGCGCGCGCACGACCACGGGCGACAGCTTCGACATCGACTTCCCGCTGCACGGCGAGACCCTCGACGCCGTCAGGGTCGGGCAACTGCTCTCCGCGGTGCTCGACGCGATCGACAAGGACATCGCCCTGGCCGGCGAGACCAGCAACGGCGACGTCCTGCAGGCCGTCGCCATGGCCATGGCGATCCGCGCGCGCATGATTCACGCACCGCGGACGGCCCTGGAGACGCTCTCGATGCAGCTTCTGCAGACGGCCCTGGCGGCCGCCGCCGAGGCCGCGCGCAACACGCCCCAGGTGGGTCACGCCTGAGGGCTTCACGCCCCTTCGCGCAGGGAAGCCGCCCGACCCTCGCCGGCCAGGAAGTCGAGCCAGTCCTCGAGCCCCTCGCCGCTGCGCGCGGAGAGGGCGAAGAGCCTGGCATCCGGGTTCACCTCGCGGATGTTCGCCCGGCAGAGCTCCTGGTCGAAGTCGACGTGGGGCGCGAGGTCGAGCTTGTTGATGATCACGACCTCCGCGGCGCGGAACATGTGCGGGTATTTGAGCGGCTTGTCCTCGCCCTCGGTGGTCGAGATCACGGCGACCTTCATGCGCTCGCCGAGATCGAACATGGCCGGGCAGACCAGGTTGCCGACGTTCTCGATCATCAGGATCGAGCCGGGCGCCGGATCGAGCTTGCGGACCGCCTCGGCGACCATGTCGGCCTCCAGGTGGCAGCCGGCGCCGGTGTTGATCTGGATCGCCCTGGCGCCGGCGGCGCGGATGCGCTCGGCGTCCTTGGCGGTCATCTGGTCGCCTTCGATGACCGCGATCTCGACCCGGCCGGCCAGCTCCCGGATCGTCCGCTCCAGCAGCGTCGTCTTGCCCGCCCCGGGGGAGCTGACCAGGTTGAGCGCCAGCACGCCACGGCCCTCGAACCAGCCGCGGTTGCGCAGGGCGATCTGGTCGTTCTTGGCGAGCACGGCCTGCTCCAGCGTGACGACCTCGCCGTTCGGGCCGTGGACGTGAGGCACGTCGTGGTCGTGACCATGATCATGGTCGTGGTGGCCGTGTTCATGGTGGTGATGATGGTGATGGCCCTCGGCCCCGCCGGCGATCGCGCCCTGGCGCAGCAGGGACTGCTCGCCGCTGTCCGGGTCGGTGAGGGTCACGGCGTTGGCCGGGTCCGAGCATCCGCAGGTTCCGCACATCAGGCCGCCTCCTCCAGTTCGTAGTCCTTGATCAGAAAGGTGTCGCCCTCGGCCTCGAGGAACTCCAGGCTGGCGCCGGCGAGCACCGTGCCCTCCGCGACGAGGTCGAAGCAGAAGCTGAGCGCCCGGCGCTCGACGCAGGCCAGCGGCCCGATCGCGAGGCGGACCCGGCGGACCTTCCGCCCGCCGGCGTGCTCCGCGACGATCGACACCACGTTCCGGGTCAGGCCGAGCTCGTGCATCAGAAGCCGCCCCAGGCGGTCGCCGCGGTCTCGGCCATGACGTCGACGCCGATCCCCACGGCGAGCGCGGCGGCGCCGAGCGCGAGGCCGCTGTGGAGCCACTTGGCACGCCGCTCCGCCGCGCCCAGCGGCCAGGCGGCGACGAAGGACAGCGCCGCCATGCCGAGGATCGAGCCCAGGCCGAAGACGGCGACGTAGCCGACGGCGACCCAGGGCTCGCGCGTCGCGGCGACGGCCAGCGCCAGCAGGCCGGCGGAACCGGCGGCGCCGTGGACCAGGCCGATCAACAGGGCGCGCAGCGGAAAGCCTTCCGGGTGACGGTGGTCGTGCGGGTCCTGGGCGTGGGGCGCGGTGGCGCCCTGATGGCTGTGGGCGTGGACATGCGGTCGCCCGCCATGCTCGTGGGCATGGAAGTGGATCCGCTTGGCCCGCATGCGGCGCAGCACGTCGAGGCCGAGCAGGACCAGCATGACGCCGACCCCGAACTCCAGCGCCGCCGACATGCGCTCGGTCAGGGTCATGCCGAGCAGGATCACCGCCACGCAGATCGCGAAGAGCGTGATGGTGTGTCCGAGGCCCCAGACCGCGCCGCGCAGGGCGAGGCCCCGCTTGCCGCCGTGGCGTCCGGCGGCCATGGTGCCCACCGCCGCCAGGTGGTCCACCTCCAGCGCGTGCTGCATGCCGATCAGAAAACCCAAAGCCAGGAAACCTTCCAAGATACCTTCTCCCTCAACAGATTCGCGGCAGCTGGTCGCCGACCAGCATGTCTACCACGCGCGTCCCGCCGAAGAGTGTCTTCATGACGACGGTTCCCTCCGGCGCCGGCAGCACCCGGCCGATCACCGCCGCCCGCTCCCCGGCCGGATGGGCGCGCATCGCGGCGAGCGCCGCCTCGGCCCGGTTCTCCGGCAGGACCAGGACCAGCTTGCCCTCGTTCGCCAGGTAGAGGGGGTCGAGGCCGAGGATCTCGCAGAAGCCCTTGACCGCCTCGCGCAGCGGCAGGGCGGCCTCCTCGATCTCGATGCCGACCCCCGCGGCCTGGGCGAACTCGTTGAGCACGGTCGCCACGCCGCCGCGGGTCGCATCGCGCAGGCAGTGCACCTCGGGGCAGGCGGCCAGGATCGCGTCGACCAGGCCGTTCAGCGGCGCGCAGTCGCTCTCGATCGGCGAGTCCAGCGCCAGATCGCCGCGGGCGTCGAGGATCGCCGCGCCGTGGTCGCCCAGCAGGCCGTTGACCAGGACCAGGTCGCCGGGCGCGGCGCGGCGGGCGGCGATCTCGACGCCGCTCGGGATCACCCCGACCCCGGCGGTGTTGATGAAGAGCTTGTCGGCCGCGCCCCTGTGCACGACCTTGGTGTCGCCGGTGACGATGGCGACGCCGGCCGCCTCGGCGGCGGCGCGCATCGAGGCGGCGATGCGGCGCAGGTCCTCGACCGGGAAGCCCTCCTCGATGATCGCGCCGCAGCTCAGGTAGAGCGGCCGGGCGCCGCCGACCGCCAGGTCGTTGACCGTGCCGCAGACCGCCAGCTTGCCGATGTCGCCGCCGGGAAAGAACAGGGGATCGACCACGTAGCTGTCGGTGGTGAAGGCCAGGCGGTCGCCCTCGGCCTGCAGGGCCGCCAGGTCGAAGCGGGCCTGGTCCTCCAGCGGCGCCAGGGCCGGGTTGTCGAAGGCGCCGAGGAAGACATCGTCGATCAGGTCGCGCATGGCCTTGCCGCCGCTGCCGTGGGCCAGGGTGACCTTCGACTGGCTGACCCGGGCGCGGCGCCGCGGCGCGGCGCTCTTGGGCAGGGGCAGGTTCATCGCGACAGGGCCTCCTCGGCCGGCGCGGAAAGCTTGGCGAGATCCAGGCGGCCGTAGTTGTAGTAGGCGGCGCAGGCCCCTTCGCTCGACACCATCAGAGCCCCCAGGGGGGTCTCCGGCGTGCAGGCCTTGCCGAAGACCTTGCACTGCCAGGGCTTGATCACGCCCTTCAGGACCTCGCCGCATTGGCAGGACTTGGGGTCGGCGATCTTGACCTGCGGCAGGGCGAACTTGCGCTCGGCGTCGAAGCGGGCGTAGGCCTCGCGGATGCGCACCCCGGAATGGTCGATCGAGCCCAGGCCGCGCCATTCGAAGTAGGCGCGCAGCTCGAAGACCTTGCCGACCGCCTCCAGCGCCTGGGCGTTGCCCTCGCCGGGCACGATGCGGTCGTACTGGTTCTCGATCTCGCAGCGGCCCTCGGCGAACTGCTTCAGCAGCATCCAGATCGACTGCAGGATGTCGAGCGGCTCGAAGCCGGCGATCACCACCGGGCGGCGGTAGCGCTCGGCGATGAAGGCGTAGGGCCGGTTGCCGATCACCATGGAGACGTGGCCGGGCCCGAGAAAGCCGTCGATCCTGAGGTCCGGCGAATCCAGGATCGCCTTGATCGTCGGAATGATGGTGATGTGGTTGCAGAAGAGGGAGAAGTTCTCGATGCCCTCGGCCTCGGCCTGCAGCAGGGTCAGGGCCGTGCTCGGCATGGTGGTCTCGAAGCCCAGGCCGAAGAAGACCACCTCGCGATCGGGGTTTTCGCGGGCGAGCTTGAGGGCGTCCAGCGGCGAGTAGACCATGCGCACGTCGGCGCCCTCGGCCTTGGCCTGCATCAGGCTCTTCTTGGAGCCCGGCACCCGCATGGCGTCGCCGAAGGTGGTGAAGATGACCTTCGGCTGCTCGGCCAGGGCGACGCAGTCGTCGACCCGGCCCATGGGCAGGACGCAGACCGGACAGCCCGGCCCGTGGATCAGCTCGATCTGCCTGGGCAGCATGGCCTCCAGGCCGTAGCGGAAGATCGAATGGGTGTGGCCGCCGCAGACCTCCATGATCCGCAGGGGCCGGCTCTTGCAGAGCTCGATCCGGCCGACCAGGTCCTCGATCTCGCGGAACAGGACCTTGGCCTTCGCCGGATCCCGGAACTCGTCGACGTACTTCATCGTTCGGCCTCCTCGCCGCCGGACCCCAGGCCGCCGCGGTCGTCGGCCAGCAGGGTGTGCACCAGGTCCCAGAGGATGTGATAGATCGCGACGTGGCATTCCTGGATGCGGTGGATGCTGTCCGTGCGCACCACCAGGCAGTGGTCCAGGCTCGGGCTGCGCGCCATCTCGCCGCCTTCCATCCCGGCCAGGCCGACGGTCGTCAGGCCGATCTCCCTGGCCTTGTCGAAGGCGGCCATGAGGTTGCCGGAGTTGCCGCTGGTCGAGACCCCGATCAGGCCGTCGCCGGGCCGGCCATGCGCCACGATCTGGCGCAGGTAGACGTGCTCGAAGCCGAGGTCGTTGCCGACCGCGGTCATGACCGCGACGTCGGCGGTCAGGTTTTTGGCCGGCAGCGCCGGCCGGCCGGCGGTCACCGGGTGCTGGAACTCGACCGCGATGTGCGCGGCGTCGCAGGAGGAGCCGCCGTTGCCCATGGTGAAGAGGCGGCCCTGCCGGCGGTAGACCGCGGCGATGGCGCGGGCGACCGCGACCACGGCCTCGGCGTTGTCCTCGAAGAAACGGTGCTTGGCCTCGACCGAGTGCGCGGCCTTCTGCCGCAGGGACTCCAGCAGGCCGGCCTGGACGGCTTCGTCGTCCTGCTTGCCGCCGTGCAGGAAGGGGTAGAGGCTCTCCAGGGTGCCGGAACCGGTCATGGTCTCACGCCTTTCCGGAGGCCCGCATGGCGGCAAGTTCCTCTTGAACCTCGCCGAGCTGGGTCAGGATCTCCAAGGTCTCGGCCGCCTGCTTCTCGTCGATGCGGCTCATGGCGAAGCCGACGTGCACCAGGACCCAGTCGCCGACGCAGGCCTCGACGGGGTGTTCCTCGGTCACGATGCAGGCGAGGTTGACCTGGCGCCGGACGCCGCCGACCTCGACCAGGCCGAGCTTCTTCTCCGGGTCACTGATCTCGACGACCCGCCCTGGAATCCCTAGGCACATGACTCTCTCCCGGTTCTTCTTGTCGTAACGCCAGCGCGACGACCGCCTGGCCGAGCGCCAGCCCGCCGTCGTTCGCCGGCACCTTTTCGTGACTCAGCACGTTGAAGCCCCGCGCCTCAAGCCCCTCGTGGACCAGGGCGAAGAGCGTCGCGTTCTGGAAGCAGCCGCCGCTCAGGGCGACGGTCGGATAGCCGCGCTCTTCGCCCGAGAGCCGGGCCGCCATGGCGACGACGGCCCTGGCCAGGCCGCGGTGGAAGCGCGCCGAGATCACCCCGACCGGCGTCCCCAGGTGCAGGTCGCCGAGCAGGGCCCGCCAGACGGCCAGGGGCTCGATGTAGGGCAGTCCCTTGCCGCCGAGCAGCGGGATCGCGAAGGGATAGGCCAAGTCGTCGGACTCGCCGAGGGCCTCGGGGTCCAGGGCCGCCTCCAGGCGCATCGCCGCTTCGCCTTCGTAGGCCTGGGCGTCCCAGGCCAGGCCGCAGAGCGCCGCGGCGGCGTCGAAGAGACGGCCGCAGGACGACGACAGGGGGGCGTTCACGCCCCTCGCGATCATGGCGTCGAGGGTGGCGCGCGGCGCGGCCTTGAGCCGCGTAAAGACCTCGAGCTGGCCGAAGTTCATGGCGAGCTCGGCCCAGCCCATCTCGGCCATGAGATGGGCGTAGGCGTTGCGCCAGGGCTCGCGGACCGCGGCGGCCCCGCCTGGCAGGGCGACCGGCTTGAGGCAGCCCAGGCGCCGGAAGCCGCGGTAGTCGCAGGCCAGGAACTCGCCGCCCCAGACCGTGCCGTCGGCGCCGTAGCCC
>JANQGU010000178.1 GCA_028282935.1 Kiloniellales bacterium | reverse complement strand
CGAGGTCCAGGTCAACGACGTTATCGGCATGGCCTACCGCGGCCACGGCGCCAAGGTGGTCTTCGACTTCGACCAGCCCATGGGCGACAGCACCTGCGTCGCCTGCGGCGAATGCGTGCAGGCCTGCCCGACCGGCGCCCTGATGGAGGCCAACCTGCTGGACGACCAAGGCGTCCGGACCGAGTTCGAGGACCGCGAGGTCGGCACCCTCTGCCCCTACTGCGGGGTCGGCTGCCAGACCACGGTTCACGTCAAGGACGACAAGGTGCTCTACGTCGACGGCCGCGAGGGCCCGGCCAACGAGAACCGGCTCTGCGTCAAGGGCCGCTTCGGCTTCGACTACATCCAGCACCCGCACCGCCTGACCAAGCCCCTGATCCGCCGCGAGGACGCTCCCAAGGCGGCCATGATCCAGATCGATCCGGCCAACCCCTGGACCCACTTCCGCGAGGCAACCTGGGAGGAGGCCCTGGACGCCGCGGCGGCCGGCCTGAAGAAGATCCGCGACCGCGACGGGCCCTCGGGCCTGGCCGGCTTCGGCTCGGCCAAGGGCTCCAACGAGGAGGCCTACATCTTCCAGAAGCTGGTCCGCACCGGCTTCGGCACCAACAACGTCGACCACTGCACCCGGCTCTGCCACGCCTCCTCGGTCGCCGCGCTGATGGAGGGCATCGGATCGGGCGCCGTCACCTGCGCCTTCACCGACGCCGAGGACGCCGAGGTCATCATCGTCATCGGCGCCCGTCCGGCGCAGAACCATCCGGTCGCCGCGACCTACCTCAAGCAGGCTGCCAAGGCCGGCGCCAAGCTGATCGTCATGGACCCCCAGGGCCACGGCCTGGCCCGCTACGCCACCCACATGCTGCAGTTCAAGCCGGGCAGCGACGTCGCCCTGCTCAACGCCATGCTCCACACCATCGTCGAGGAGGAGCTCTACGACCTGCAGTACGTCCAGGCCAACACCGAGGGCTTCGAGGAGCTGAAAGAACGGATCAAGGCCTTCCCGCCCGAGGAGATGGAAGAGATCTGCGGCATCCCGGCCGCGACCATCCGCGAGGTCGCCCGCACCTACGCCACGGCCCGCGCGGCCATCATCTTCTGGGGCATGGGCATCTCGCAGCACGTGCACGGCACCGACAACGCCCGCTGCCTGATCAGCCTGGCCCTGACCACCGGCCAGGTCGGCCGGCCCGGCACGGGCCTGCACCCCCTGCGTGGCCAGAACAACGTGCAGGGCGCTTCGGACGCCGGACTGATCCCCATGGTCTTTCCCGACTACCGCTCGGTCGAGGACGACAAGATCCGCAGCTCGATGGAGGACTTCTGGGGCCAGGAGCTGGACCCCAAGCGCGGCCTGACCGTGGTCGAGATCGTCAACGCGATCCACGCCGACGAGATCAAGGGCATGTACATCCTGGGCGAGAACCCGGCCATGTCGGACCCCGACCAGGCCCACGCCCGCGGCGCCCTGGCCAAGCTGGAGCACCTGGTGGTGCAGGAACTCTTTTTGACCGAGACCGCCTGGCACGCCGACGTGGTGCTGCCGGCCAGCGCCCACGCCGAGAAGGACGGCACCTTCACCAACACCAACCGCCAGGTCCAGATGGCCCGGCAGGTCGTGCCGCCGCCGGGCGAGGCCAGGCAGGACTGGTGGATCGTCCAGGAGCTCGCCCGCCGCATCGGCCTGGACTGGTCCTACGAGGGACCCGCCGACGTCTTCGCCGAGATGGCCCAGGTCATGCCCTCGCTGGACAACATCACCTGGGAGCGGCTGCAGCGCGAGGACTGCGTGACCTATCCCTGCGACGCGCCGGACCAGCCGGGCAACAACATCATCTTCGGCGACGGCTTCCCGACGGCCAGCGGCCGCGGCCGGATCGTGCCGGCCGAGGTGGTGCCGCCGGACGAGCTGCCGGACGAGACCTATCCCATGGTGCTGACCACCGGGCGCATGCTGGAGCACTGGCACACCGGCGCCATGACCCGCCGCGCCACGGTGCTGGACGACCTCGAGCCCGAGGCCGTCGCGGTCCTCAACCCCAAGGAGGTCCGGCGCCTGGGCGGCGCGCCTGGGAGCATGGTCCGGGTCGAGACCCGACGCGGCAGCATCGAGCTCAAGGTCCGGCAGGACCGCAACGTACCGCCGGGCATGGTCTTCATCCCCTTCTGCTTCGCGGAGGCGGCGGCCAACCTGCTGACCAACCCGCAGCTCGACCCCATCGGCAAGATCCCCGAGTTCAAGTTCTGCGCCGCCAAGGTCGAGGCGGTGTCCTCGGCCGCCGCGGCGGAGTGACGCCGAGCCCAGACTTCGGGCACCCGGGCCCCGCTAGGCTCGGGGGCCGGCCCGGGAGTTGGCCCCCGGGCTGGATTCGGGGCTGGATTCGGGGCTGGATTCGGGGCTGGATTCGGGGCTGGCTGCTCGTCCTGCTCCTCTGTGCCGCCGCGCCGGGCCTCCACGCCCAGGAGATCGCGGTGCCGGAGCGGGCCCTCCTGCAGGCCGCGGCCGAGGACAACGCCAAACTGGCCGCCTTCGCCCTGGACCGGGGCGCCGAGGTCGGGTTTCGCGGGCCGGAGGGCAATACCCCGCTCCACGTCGCGGCCTGGAACGGCAGCCGCGACGTGCTGATGCTGCTGCTGGCGAGGTCGGCCGATCCCGACGTCCGGACCGAGAGCGGCCTGAGCCCGCTACACCACGCCGCGAGCCGGGGCCACGACGAGGTCATCGCGCCCCTGGTCGCCGCCGGGGCCGACCTGGAGGCGCGCGAGGACCGCTTCGGCAACACCCCCCTCCTGATGGCGGTGCGCGGCGCCAGGCGGGCTGCCGTGGTGGCGCTGCTGGAGGCCGGCGCCGACCTCGAGGGCCGCGACCGGCGCAACGGCAACACGGCCCTGATCATGGCCGCCTTCGACCCCCGTCGCACCTCGGTCCTGGCCGAGCTGCTGGTCCGGGGCGCGGTGGTCGACGCCTTGGCCGAGGACGGCATGACCGCGCTGCTGGCCGCCGCCGGCCGCGGCAACGAGGCGGCGCTTCAGTTGCTGCTGGAGGCCGGCGCCGACCTCGGCGCCGTCCAGGCGGAGGGCTACACCGCCCTGATGCTGGCCGCCCAGGGCGGGCACACCGCGCTGGTGACGGATCTGATCGCGGCGGGCGCCGATCTCGAAGCCCACGCCCGGCTTGGCGACACCGCGCTGGGCGAGGCCGCCGCCGGCCGTCAGGTCGACACCGTGATCGCCCTGCTGGGGGCCGGCGCGGATCCCAACCGGCCCTCGCGCTACGGGCTGCCGCCCCTGCAGCGCGCGGTCCAGGGCGGGGCCGGCGGCGCGGTGGCCGCGCTGCTGGCCAAGGGCGCCGATCCCAACGCCGTCGACGCGGCCAAGGGCAACACCGCCCTGATGCTGGCCGCGAACCAGGGGCAGCTCGACCTGCTCCGGCTGCTGCTGGCCCGGGGCGCCCGGGTCGACATCGTCGCCCGGGACGGCTGGACCGCCCTGGAAGCCGCGCGGATGATCGGCGACGACGAGGCCATGGCCCTGCTCCGCGCCGCCGGGGCGAGGGAGTAGGCTGTCACACTGGCCGCCAGCGCCAAGAGGCCGACCAATCCAAGAAAGGCGAAATCGCTCACAAGCACGCAGGCACCGTGATGCTTTCGCAGCCTCATGCTTCGACAAGCTCAGCATGAGGGAGACCTCTCACCTCGTCCTGAGCTTGTCGAAGGGCGAGGTCGGCTCCTGTCGAAGCCCGAGACCAGGAGCCTTGCCTCCGCTCGTCTGCAGAAGCGGGGCTTGAGCGGTCTTCAAGACGCAGCGTGAGCGATTGTCGCTTGTCCGGCCGCGCCCGCCGGGCGATAGGGAAGGATGCCTGCGCCCGAGCCCGCTCCGTCTTCCGCCGCCAGCCCAGCCGGGTCGGTCCTGACGCGCCTGCCCTTCTTCTACGGCTGGGTGGTGGTCGCCGTCGCCTTCGTCACCCTGGGCGTCGCCGTCTCGGTGCGCACCTCCTTCTCCCTGCTGTTTCCGCCGATCCTCGACGAGTTCGGCTGGAGCCGGGGGACCACGGCGGCGGCCTTCTCGGTCGGCTTCTTCTCCTCCGCCCTGCTCTCGCCCTTCCTCGGGACCGCGATGGACCGCCTGGGGCCGCGGGTGGTCATGCCGCTGGGCGCGCTGATCGTCGCGGCCGGCCTGGTCCTCGCCACCCTGGCGACGACGCCCTGGCACTTCTACCTGACCCTGGGCCTGCTGGTGGTCGGCTTCGGCATCGCGATCAGCTTCATCGGCCACGGCGCGATCCTGCCCAACTGGTTCGCCCGCCGCCGCGGCCTGGCGGTCGGGATCGCCTTCTCCGGCGTCGGGGTGGGCGCGGTGCTGATGTTTCCCTGGCTGCAGGCCATCATCGACGGCGAGGGCTGGCGCCGGGCCTGCTGGGCCATGGCCCTGCTGCTGCTGGCGCTGGTCGTGCCCCTGAACCTCCTGCTGCAGCGGCGGCGGCCCGCCGATCTCGGCCTGCGGCCGGACGGCGATGGGGGCGGGAACCCGGAGGGGCGGACCGGCGCCGCGGCCGAGGACGGGGTCGTCGATCGGGCCTGGGCCGAGACCGACTGGACCCTGGCCCGCGCCCTCGTACAGCCGCGCTTCTGGTGGCTGCTGCTCGGCCTGGGCAGCGGGCTCTACGCCTGGTACGCGGTCCAGGTGCACCAGACCCGCTATCTGCTGGATGTCGGCTTCCCGGCGGAGCAGGCCGCGCTGGCCTTGGGGCTGGTGGGTCTCCTGGGGATCGGCGGCCAGATCGGCCTGGGCCATCTCTCCGACCGGATCGGACGGGAGTGGGCCTGGACCCTGGCCTGCCTGGGCTTCGGGCTCTGCTACCTGCTGCTGCTGGTCCTTCGGGCCTATCCCATCGACGCCCTGCTCTACCTCATGGTCGCCTGCCAGGGCCTGCTCGGCTACGGCACCGCGCCGCTCTACGCGACCATCTCGGCGGAGCTCTTCCAGGGCCGCAACTTCGGCGCGGTCTTCGGCGTGATCAGCACCGGCGGCACCCTGGGCGCCGCCGCCGGCCCCTGGGTCAGCGGCCTGCTCTTCGACACCCAGGGCGACTACGTCCTCGCCTTCTCGCTGGCGGCCGGGCTCTGCGTCGTCTCGAGCCTGGCCGTGTGGCAGGCGGCGCCGCGCAAGGTCCGCCTGGTCTCGGGCCAGGCCGCGCGGCGCCGGGAGGGCTAATCCGGAATCGGGACCGGCCCGCCCCCGGTAGACAGGGACGGGCCGGCGCGTCGTCCGGTAACGCGCTTTGGCTTCAGGCGCAGACGCGCGGGGCGATCCCCTTCTCCAGAGCGTAGGCCGCGGCCGAGCGCTCGATCATCGGGCGCACGACGTCGCGCATCGGCTCGATCCAGTTGGAGACGAAGGCCCAGTTCTTGCCGTCCCACTGCTGGATCCGCACCGGGTGCTGACCCTCGTGGTCGGCACAGGTCACCTTGATCGGCGGGATCAGGCCGGTCAGGCCGATCTCCTGCAGCCGCTGCTGCGAGATGTCCAGGTTCTCCAGCCCCCAGCGGACTTCCTCGCCGGTCAGGGGCCGCTGGCCGTACCTGGCCTGGGCGGTGCGCATCGCCTCGACGATCAGCGCGGCGTTGATCAGGCCGCGGTTGTAGAGCACCTCGCCCAGCCGGCTGCGCTCGCCGGCGCCGAGGCCGCGGTCGTAGACGAACCTGTTGATGTCGTGATAGACGGGGAACCAGTCGCCCGAGGCATGGAAGGCACCGCCCTGGTAGCCGATCGCATCGGTCCCGACCGGCTGGACGTCGCCCTCGGAGCTCGACCACCAGACGCCGATGAAGCGGTCCATCGGGAAGTTGATGTTGGCCGCCTCCTGGATCGCGGTCGGGTTCATCACCCCCCAGCCCCACATCAGGATCCAGTCGGGCTTCACCTCCTGGCCGATCTGGCGCCAGGTGTCCGCCTGCTCGCGGCCGGGGTGCTTGACCGGAAACTTGAAGAACTCGTAGCCGTAGCTCTCGGCCAGGTGCTCGAGGATCGGGATCGGCTCCTTGCCGTAGGCGCTGTCGTGATAGACCAGCGCGATCTTCTTGCCGCGCAGCTGGTCGAAGCCGCCCTCGCGCTCGGAGATGAAGGTCACCAGCGCGCTGGCCTGGCTCCAGTAGGTGTTCGGCATGGTGAAGACGTAGGGGAAGATCCGGCCATCGCTGGCGTCGGTCCGGCCGTAGCCCATCGACAGGATCGGAATCTTGTCTTCCGTGGCGCGCTCGATCAGGGCGTAGGTGATGCCGGTGCTGTAGGGGCTGACCACGCTGGCCCCGGTCGGGCCCTTGTCCTTGAGCTGCTCGTAGCACTCGACGCCGCGGTCGGTGTTGTAGCCGGTCTCGCACTCCTCCCAGGTCAGGGTCACGCCGCCGATACCGCCGTCGCGCTCGTTGATCATGGTGAAGTAGTCGATGAAAGCGTTGAAGATCGGAATCCCGCTCTGGGCGTAGGGCCCGGTCCGGTAGACCAGCAGGGGAACGAACTGCTCGTTCGCCGCGTCCTCGGCCTTGGCGTCCGCGGACTCGGTCGCGAGACCCTGGGCCGCGAGGCCCGTGAGCCCGAGGAACCCTGCCGCTACGAGGCATAGGAAGTGCCGCCCGATGACCGACGGCCGCTCGTTTCGTCCAATCAACACCGCCTCTATCCCTTCATCTCTTCCAGAGTCGCCCGCCGCCTCGGCAAGGCCGAAAAAGCCGATGCCGCCGCAAGCGAAACCCTCGTGAGTCCTTTGCCAGTAAGGGAAAAGGAGCGAGAATTCCCGGGCGGGTCACCAAGATCTATAGTTGTCACTGACGGAGTTAAATTGGTTCAAATATATAAATAAATAGTAAAAAGCAAATACTTGTGTCCAATTTCTAAGTAATTACTTAGAGTTTACAATCTATTCCAAAACACAACTATCGACATGCGCGCTGGACCGCCCCCGGCACCTGGCGCCCGGCCGCTTCGCGCCAAGACTGCGTGACGCGTCAATCAGCCCTCCCAACTTGATCCGGGCAAGGTGGATCGGCCCCGGCTTTGGCCAAGGTCCGGACATGAGCGGTTTCATGACAAGAGGCTCCAGTCCCTCGGGATCGAAGAACCGGCGACCGCCGGCGTGGCGGCGGCCAAGGGCGGGAGCGCGCCGTCTAGTCGGTCAAGCGGACCGCATCGGTCGAGAACCTGTCGGCCGAGCTCGGCCCGGTGGCGTTCATGACCACGCCCGCGAACACGGCGATCAGGACCGCTGCCGCGGTTCCGGCGATGAAGGCCTTCATGCTGTCGTTCTCCTCTTCCTCCCAAGACGCGATCCGGCGACATGGTCCGCGCGAAGACGGCGGCCGGGACACCCGCGCCCCATCACTTGGCCGGTGCGGTGACGCGTTTCAAGTAGGCGATCAGCTCCGCCCGGTCCTCGGCGCTTGGCATCTGCTGCAGCGGCATCTTCGAGCCCGGCGTGAAGACATGCGGGCCCTGGTCGAAGAGCGCGTCGACCGTCTCCTCGGTCCAGACCAGCTCGCTGCCGGTCAGGGCCTTGGAGTATTTGTAGCCCTCGACCGTGCCCGCCCGGCGGCCGAAGAGACCGTAGAGCGTCGGCCCCGCCCGCTTGCCGCCATCCGCGCTCACCGAATGGCAGACGCCGCACTTCCGGAACAGCGCGGCGCCGCGGCTGCCGTCGTCCGGCGGCAACTCCGCCTTGACCGCGTTCCACTGGCGGTCCGGCGTCCCGACCTCGAGTCCGGTCGCAATGTCCCAGACCCGCAACACCTCGTCCGCGCCGGCGGAGATCAGCTGGCGACCGTCGGGCGAGAAGGCCAGCGACCAGACCGGCTGGTCATGGCCGAGGAAGAGCTTGACCTCCTTGCCCGCTTCCAGGTCCCAGAGGCGCAGGACCCGGTCGACGCCGCCGGTCGCGGCATGGCGGCCGTCGGGCGAGACCGCGACCGCGAAGATCGGGCCCTCGTGCCCCAGGAGCACGGCCTCCTCGCGGCCCGCCTCCAGGTCCCAGACGCGCAGGGACTGGTCGACGCTGACCGAGACCGCGCGCCGGCCCTCCGGCGTGAAGGCCAGGGCCGTGACGCCGAAGTCGTGGCCCTTGAGGGTCCCCAGCAGGGTGGCGTCGGCGACCCGCCAGAGCCGCAGGGCGCTGTCGTAGCTGCCGGTCAGGACCTGCTCGCCGTCCGGCGAGAAGGCGACGGCGTTGACGTTGTTGCCGTGGCCGTTGAGGACCTGGGCCGGACGCCGGGCCTCCAGGTCCCAGAAGCGCACCGTGCGGTCCCAGCCGGCGGAGGCGGCCAGGCCGCCGTCGGGCGACACCGCGACCGCGGCGACCTTGCCCTCATGGCCCTCGAAGGTGTGCAGCAGCTCGCCCGAGGCGACGTCCCAGAGCCGCAGCGTGCCGTCGTCGCCGGCCGAGATCGCCCGCTTCCCCTCGGGCAGGAAGGAGACCGCGTTGACCGCGCCCTCGTGGTCGTAGAAGCCGCGGAGCTGGGTCTGCGACTCCAGGTCCCAGAGGATCACGGCGTAGTCGAAGCCGGCGCTGATCACCCGCCGGCCGTCGGGCGAGACCCCGACGCCCTTGACGAAGCCGCCGTGGCCGGCGAGCTCGGCGCCGAGCGGCAGCGGCAGCACGGCCAGGAGCGCGGCGACGCAGGTGGCCCACAAGGCGCCCCAAAAGGCGCTCCGAAAAGCAAAGGGGCGGGCGTCCGAGCGGGCTCTCGGCTCTGGTCCGGAGAACAGCAGGTGTCGCGCTCCTTGTCCCAAGCTGGGTCCCAAGCTGGCGAAAGGTCCCGGGTTGACGAAAGCGGCGCTCCTCAGGCCCTGACCGGTTGGCGCGTCGTCAGCGCCATGGCAGCGACCCGCTCATGTCGGGCCGCACGCCGGACTGGTCGTCCAGCGAGGAGGCGCCCGGAAGCTCGTAGCCGCTCGGGTTGTGGCGAAAGGCCGGGACCAGCTCGCCGGTCTCCCGGTCGACCGCCAGGGTGTTGACCTGGAAGGCGTCGTTCGCGGTGCCACCCGGGTTCATCACGGTCAGGAACCACACCGCCCGGCCGCCGACCTCGCCGGCGCGGGTCCGCTTGGTCAGGACCTCGACTCCGAAGTCCTCGGCGACCTTGCGCTCGGCCTCCTGCTGGCTCACGGCCGCCGCCTCGCCGGCCGCGGCCAGGTTCGCCGCCGCCAGGACCGCGGCGGCGAGGATCAGGGTCTTGACCCGCATCGGGCTTTCTCCAGCTCCCGTCTATTCCGCCGGCTGGGGCCGACCGTCCCCCGGGCCTTGGCCCGGGCCGCCGCCATGGTCGGGCATCGGCTCGCCCTTGAGCTCGGCCATCCAGAGATTGTGGTGCTCCCGCGCCCAGTTCTCGTCGACCATGCCCGAGCCCATGGCGGCGAAGGCGCCCTCCATGCCGATCGAGCCGATGTAGATGTGGGCCAGGACGACCGCGATCAGGAACAGCCCCACGATCGTGTGCCAGAGCTGCGAGAGCTGCATCTCCTGCATCGGGGTCAGGGTCTCGGGCAGGCCGGCGCCGAAGACGTTCAGGACCGCGTAGGTGCCCTCGAACATCTTGAACTCGAAGGGAAAGAGCAGCGAGATGCCCGAGAGGCTGATCGACAGCCCGCCGATCACCACCACCCAGAAGATGACCTTCTGGCCGGCGTTGAACTTCTTCGAGGGCGGATGGACGTTCTTGGAGAAGAGCCCGCCCGCCTTGGACAGCCAGATCAGGTCATGGCGGTTCGGGATGTTGTGGCGCAGCCAGAGCACCACCATCATGACTACGCCCAGCATGAAGGCGAAGGCGATGAAGTTGTGCGCGTACTTGCCGGCGACGCTGATCGCGGAGAAGACCTCCGGGCCGAGGATCGGCAGCAGCACGTAGCGGCCGTAGAGCAGGTTGAGCCCGGTGATCGCGAGCACGATGAAGGAGACCGCCGTCAGCCAGTGGGCGAAGCGTTCGATCGCGTTGAAGCGCTCGACCGTGCGGCCCGACGCGCCGGCGTCGATCTTGATCCGGCCGCGCAGGGCGAAGAACAGGGCCAGGAGGATGACCATGCCCAGCAGCGACCAGCCGCCGATGGTCGAGAGCGGTCCGTTGCGCCAGGCCCGCCAGCTCTCGCCCTCCGACTGGATCAGCTGGGCGGCATTGGGGTCGGGGATCGAGACCGTGCCCTGGATGCCCCGGCGCACCTGGCGCCAGATCTCGGTGTCGCTGGTCGCACCCAGGACGTTGCCCGGCACGCTGCCGCCGGTCGGGTTCTCCTGCGCCACGTCGCCGCGGGTCGCCTGCGCAAGCGCGGCCTCCGGGGACAAGGCGGCGCCGGCGAGAAGCGCCAGCCCGAGGACCAGGGCGGCGATCAGGCCGCCCCGCCGGGGATGTCGTGAAAGCAATCTCATGTCCGTCTCTCCCGAAGTCTCTGTGCCGCCAGGCCGCTACGTCAGCTACCGGCCTGGCGCCGGGCCCGCTCGCGCAGATCGTCGATCACCGCGGAGTCCAGCGGCGTGTCCTCTTGTCCCTTGTAGACACCCGGATCGAAATTGCGCAGCCGTCCCTGCTCCTCCTCCCGGCAGGCGCCGAGGGCCGTCACGGCCACCGCCCCCGCCAGGCAGAGCGCGATCCTCATGTTGCGCGTGGACATCGTTTCACCGCCCTCCTTCTAGCCCCGAGCTTTCCAGTCACGAGTCTTCCAGTCACGGGCCGGCGTCGAAGCATCGGCCGGCCGGGTGGGCGCCTCAGGCACCCCGAACCACAAGGGAAACAACACCCCAACAGTGGCGCCGCCGCCAGCCGGGGAAGCACTCGGATCAGGCGACGGGGGCGGCCGTCAAGCCGCCCCCGCAGCATCGTTTCCTCCCCAGCGGAAGAACCTGGCCCTAGGAGCCGGTCTTCTGCTGATAGGCGGTGCCCCAGCCCCAGGCGCCCGAACCGAAACCGCGGGCGACCACGCGCTCGCGGTAGATGTCGGACACCATGTCGCCGTCACCGGCAAGCAGCGCCTTGGTCGAGCACATCTCGGCACAAAGCGGCAGCTTGCCCTCGGCAAGACGGTTGCGCCCGTACTTCTGGAACTCGTCGGAGGACATGTCCTCCTCCGGTCCGCCCGCACAGAAGGTGCACTTGTCCATCTTGCCGCGGCTGCCGAAGTTGCCCGCCTGCGGGTACTGCGGTGCCCCGAAGGGGCAGGCGTAGAAGCAGTAGCCG
>JANQGU010000171.1 GCA_028282935.1 Kiloniellales bacterium | reverse complement strand
GGCACCAGGGTCATCCTCAGCCACCAGCGCGGCCAGGCGCGGCTGCGCAGCGCCCGCCAGGCCCAGGCGCCGAAGGCCAGGGGCAGGATCATGGCCGCGCTGGTGGCTGAGGATGACCCTGGTGCCGGTCGTGGTGATCTTCGCCGGGGCGGCCCTCGCGGCCCTGCCCAAGCCCGGGTCCTGGCCGCTGGAGAGCAGCCTCGGCGGCGCCCTGGGTCAGATGCTGCTGCAGTGGCTGACCGGCTTTCCCTCGGTCCAGCCCTGGATGGCGGCGATCGGCTGCGCCGGGCTGGCCGGGCTCCTGATGCTCTACGCCCTGGGCCTCTCCTCCGGGGAGTGGCAGGGGCTCCTGCTGGGGCCGCTGCGCCTCTTCGCGCCCCTGCTGCGGCCACGGGCCGGCGAGCCGGCGCGCAGCGGCGGCCCGATGCGCCGCCGTGCCGCCCGGCGCGAGCCCAAGGCCGAGGCCCGCAGCGGGCTCAGGGCCGAGCCCGCCGTCGACCGCGGCGGCGCGCCCGCCAAGGCCAAGGCGCCGAAGGGCAAGAAGAAGAAGCGGCAGAAGGCCGGCGGCGCGCGCCAGGAGCCGCAGCTGGTCGCCAAGGAAGAGGCGGCCGGGCTCGACGACGAGGACGAGGTGCTGCTCGAGAACGAGCTGCCGCCGCTTCCCAGGGCCCTGACCGAGGGCGCCGACCTGGTCGCGGCCCCGGCGCCGCCGACCAAGCCGGGCAAGCGCGCGGAAAAGGCCAGCCAGCGGCGCTTCGAGTTCGCCGGCGCCGGCGACTACGAGCCGCCGCCCCTGACCCTGCTGTCCAACCCGCCGGACGACACCGGCCACGGCGCGGTCAACCGCGACGCGCTGGAGAAGAACGCCCGCCTGCTGGAGACCGTGCTGCAGGACTTCGGGGTCCGCGGCGAGATCGTCAAGGTCCGGCCTGGCCCGGTGGTGACCCGCTACGAGCTGGCCCCGGCGCCGGGCACCAAGACCAGCCGCGTGGTCGGCCTGGCCGACGACATCGCCCGATCGATGAGCGCGATCTCGGTCCGCGTGGCCGTGGTGCCGGGCTCCAACGTCATCGGCATCGAGCTGCCCAACAGCAAGCGCGAGACGGTCTACCTGCGCGAGCTTCTGGGCTCCCAGGGCTTCGAGCGGACCAACGGCAAGCTGCCGCTGATCCTCGGAAAGGACATCAGCGGCATGCCGCAGATCGTCGACCTGGCGCGCATGCCGCACCTGCTGATCGCCGGCACCACCGGCTCCGGCAAGTCGGTCTCGCTGAACGCGATGATCCTGTCGCTGCTCTACCGCCTGCCGCCCGAGAAGTGCCGCTTCATCATGGTCGATCCCAAGATGCTGGAGCTGTCGGTCTACGACGACATCCCGCATCTCCTGGCGCCGGTGGTCACCGAGCCGAAGAAGGCCATCGTCGCCCTGAAGTGGACGGTGCGGGAGATGGAGAACCGCTACCGCGCGATGTCGCAGCTCGGGGTGCGCAACATCGACGGCTACAACCAGCGGGTCGAGGAGGCGCGGCGCCGGGGCGAGGTCCTGACCCGCAAGATCCAGGTCGGCTTCGATCCCGACACCGGGAACCCGCTGCACGAGGACCAGCCGATCGACCTGCACCCCCTGCCCTTCATCGTGGTGGTGATCGACGAGATGGCCGACCTGATGCTGGTCGCCGGCAAGGACGTCGAGGCCGCGGTCCAGCGCCTGTCGCAGATGGCCCGCGCCGCCGGCATCCACCTGATGATGGCGACCCAGCGGCCCTCGGTCGACGTCATCACCGGCACCATCAAGGCGAACTTCCCGACCCGGATCTCCTTCCACGTCACCTCCAAGATCGACAGCCGGACGATCCTGGGCGAGATGGGCGCCGAGCAGCTTCTGGGCCAGGGCGACATGCTCTACATGGCCCAGGGCGGCCGGATCACCCGCGTCCACGGGCCCCTGGTCACCGACCAGGAGGTCGAGGACGTGGTGCAGCACGTCAAGTCGCAGGCCCAGCCCGACTACATCGAGGCGATCACCGAGGACGAGGAGCCCGAGCTCAACGGCATGGGCGGCGAGGGCAACGGCAGCGGCGACGACCTCTACGACCGGGCGGTGGCCCTGGTCTGCGCCGAGCGCAAGGCCTCGACCAGCTTCGTGCAGCGGCACCTGCAGATCGGCTACAACCGCGCCGCCCGCCTGATCGAGCGCATGGAGTCGGAAGGCGTGATCGGCCCGGCCAACCACGTCGGCAAGCGCGAGGTCCTGGGCCGAAACCTGGACGAGGCCTGACGGCGACCCCATAACCCTACAGGGGCCAGACGACCGGGGACCAGACGACCAGGGACCAGGCGACAGGGGGTCAGAGGAGGAGCACGGCGGTGCGGCAGACCTTGTTTTCTCTCACGATCGGACTCGGCCTGATCGGGCTGAGCGTCGCGGCGCCGCTCGGCACGCCGGGGAGCCTTTCCGGGCACGCGCAGGCCCAGACTCAGGTCCAGACCGGCGGCGAGCAGACCGCCGCCCTGTCCGAGCTGGACCGGGCCGACCTGGCGCGGATCGAGAGCTACCTGACGGGGATCCGGACGCTGCACTCCCGCTTCCTGCAGGTCTCCTCGGTGGGCGTGCCGATCGAGGGCGATCTCTACCTCAACCGGCCCGGCAAGATGCGCTTCGAGTACGATCCGCCCTATCCGGCCCTGCTCCTGGCCGACGGCCTGATCCTGCTCTACTACGACAAGGAGCTGAAGGAGGAGACCTACCTGCCGCTGTGGGAAACGCCGCTGTGGTTCCTGCTGCGCGACGAGGTCCGGCTCGACGACAGCGTGCGGGTGGTCGCGCTCAAGCGCGGACCCGGCGTCCTCAGGGTGACCCTCGTGCAGAACGAGGAGACGCCCCAGGGGCAGGTGACCCTGGTCTTCGCCGACAAGCCCCTGACCCTGAAGAAATGGGTCGTGACGGATGCCCAGGGCGTGACCACCGAGGTCGCGCTGATCGGGCCGCGGGTCGGCGTCGAGATCGACGAGGACATCTTCGACCGCCTCAAGCTGCTCCGCGAGGACCGCTACGACGAGCGCGGCTGATAGGCAGCGGCGGGCCGCCGCGCGCCATCGAACGAGCTCCTATCAACGCTCCTTGGTACGAGCCGCGGCGACGCGCGCGGCGCGTTCGCGGAAGGCCGCTTCGCGCAGCAGCGGAAAGCCGCCGAGGGAAGCCCGCTCCAGGCTCCCGTCGGGCGCGAAGACGAAGTCCACCGGCTCGCCGTGACGGCCCAGGCCGCTGTCCTCGGCGAGCCGGAAGGTCCCGTCCGCGTCCCGTCTGATCTCGCCGCACTTGGCGAAGGGCTGGGCCTTGCCCGGGTTGGCGACGTAGATGACCTCGCCCAGGGGCACCAGGTCGACCGCGCCCGCGGGGGTGAAGAAGCGCCCGCGATAGGCCGCGAGGGGCGCCGGCCCTACGTCTTGTGTTCCCACATCTTGCGTTCCCGCGTCCCGCGCTTCCGCGGCCTGCCCCTCGAAGAGGTCCAGGATGCTCCAGATGCCCGTCTGCAGGAGGTCGACCGACACGTTGTAGCCGTTGGTCATGAGCGAGACCACCAGGCGCTGCGCCGGATCCAGGAAGGTCGCGCTGACCTGGCCCGGGAAGCTGCCGCTGTGGCCGGCGATCCGGCGGCCGCCGAGATCGCGGAGCACAAGGCCGTGGGCGTAGTCCCGCTCGAACTCGTCCAGCGGCACCGTCCACTGCTTGCGCAGCATCTCCTGTCGGGCCTGGGCGGAGAGCAGCACGTCGCCGAAGACCAGGGCATCGTAGAAGCGGCAGAGCGCCGCGGCGCTGGCGTAGACGCCGGTCGCTGGGGCCAGGGCGTTGGTCGGCAGGGAGGAGGAAGCGATGGCGATCGGCTCCCAGGCCAGGCTCGGCCGGAAATAGCCGGTCACGAAACGGCCGGCGCCCTCCTGGTACTCCGGGCCGATCTCGGCCAGGCCCAGGGGGTCGAGAAGCTTCGATTTGAGGTAGCAGGCGAAGTCCAGGCCCGAGACCGCCTCGATCACCAGGCCCAGCAGCCCATAGGTGAAGTTGGAGTACTTCATGCGGGTGCCGGGGTCGACGACCAGGGGTTGGGTCCTGAAGAACTCGATCAGCGTCTCACGGTCGGGGAAATCCCGCTCGAGGAGCCAGAAGTCCGGCCGCGCGCCGTCGCGCATCACGCCCGCCGCATGCGACATGAGCTGCCGCAGGGTGATCCCGGCCAGGCGCGAATCCGGGTTCTCGGCGAGCCAGGGCAGATGCCGGATCACCGGATCGTCGAGCCCGAGCCGCCCGGCGTCCGCCAGGTGCAGGACCGCCGCCGAGGTGAAGGTCTTGGAATGCGAGGCGACCCGGAAGAGATGCCGGGGCGTCAGCGGCTCCCGCGCGGCCAGGTTGGCGCTGCCCCAGGCCCGCTCGAAGAGAACGTCGCCGTCCTGCGCGATCGCGACCGAAAGGCCCGGCATCGCCGGATTGTTCTGCTGCTGAAAGGCCAGCCAGTCCTCGAGGTAGGCGAGGGCGGGCCCGATGCGGTCGCGATTCGGCATGCTGCTCCCACTTGGAGTTACACGTGCTGTTGGAGTCTATCGGGGATCGGCCGGGCGAAGGCAATCCTCTGGAGCAGCCTGTGCTCCTGCGAGCGCGGACCGGCTGCCGTTCCGGTAAGAGATATGATCGAATTGTCGGCGCTCAACTCGATCCGATCTGAGCGCAGCCTGATCTAGCAGGCTCTCGAAGACGGCATCTGTGGGAATTCTCACTTCTCGACCTGGGACGCGGCCCCTTTGCCGCGAGGCGAGAACGGCCGGGCGAGCAGGCCGAGCAGCGGCCCTTCGCTGCGGCCCTCGACGCCGATCTCCATCTCCAGGTCGCGCGGCGTCGGACTGCGGCTGCCGAAGAGCGGGTCCCAGAAGCTGAAGATCGTGCCGTAGTTGGAATCGGTGTCGCGGCGCCGGGCGTGGTGGTGCACCCAGTGGATCGCCGGGGTGATGAAGACGCGGCCGAGCCCGGCCTCGATCCGCCCGGGCAGGCGCAGGTTCGAATGGTGGAAGATCGCGGCCAGCAGGATCAGCGCCTCGAAGACCACCACCGTGGCGAAAGGCACCGCGAAGACGACGATCACCAGCGCCCGCGCCAGCGCCGACAGCAGGACCTCGCCGAAATGGAAGCGCAGCGCCGAGGTGGTGTCCAGGAAGCGGTCGAGATGATGGACCTCGTGAAAGCGCCAGAGGAAGCCGAGCTCGTGGTTGGCGCGGTGCCACCAGTAGATCAGGAAGTCCAGCAGCAGGATGTCGAAGGCCAGGCCGGTCCAGCCGGTCAGGATCTCCGGCCGCGCGAAAAGCGGGTTCGCCGCGGCCCAGGCCGAGACCGGCAGCACCACGCCGAGCGAGAGCCCGACGTTGCAGAGCCACAGGCCGCCGTTGCGCCCGAGGCGCGCGAAGCCGCCGGCGACCGGCTGGCTACGGCCCTGCCGCAAAGCACCCTCACGCGCCGCCGGGCGCAGCCGCTCGAGCGCGAAGAAAAGCGCCAGCCAGGCGAAGACCAGATAGGCCTTCCAGGCCGCGAAGCCCTGGATGATGTCCGCCATCGCCTTGACTTATGGGGTGCCGGCCGGACGCTGGCAAGTCCGCTCGCCGCCTTGCCCAGGCCCCCGCCCCCTACCCGCGCCCTTGCCCGGCTTGGCGGAAGACACTAGCTTTCAAGCGCCATGTCGAAGACAGCGTCCCAGCCCCCAATTGGGCCCCTGATCGGCCTGCCGGCCTGCAGCAAGCAGATCGGCGACCAGATCTATCACACGGTCGGGGACAAGTACGTCCGCGCCGTGGCCGAGGCCTCCGAGGCCGTGCCGCTGGTATTTCCGGCCCTGGCCGGGCTTTCCGCCACGGCGGCGATCCTGGACGGCCTGGACGGCATCGTCCTGACCGGAAGCCCCAGCAACGTCCATCCCAGCCGCTACGGCCAGGCGCCGAGCCCCGAGGCCGAGCCCTACGACGAGGCCCGGGACGCGACCACCCTGCCGCTGATCCGCGCGGCCCTGGCGCAGGGACTGCCGCTGCTGGCGATCTGCCGGGGCTTCCAGGAGCTGAACGTCGCCCTCGGCGGCACCCTCCACGCCCGGGTCCACGAGCTGCCGGGCCGGATGGACCACCGCCGGCCCCAGCACGAGGACCTCGACGTGCAGTACGGACCGCGCCACAGCGTGCGCTTCCTCGCCGGCGGGGCCTTCGAGGCTATCGCCGGCAGCGCCGAGATCGAGATCAACTCCCTGCACTGGCAGGCGATCGACCGGCCGGCGGCCGGACTGGTGGTCGAGGGCAGCGCACCGGACGGCACCATCGAGGCGGTGCGGGTCGCGGATGCCACGGCCTTCGCCCTGGGCGTGCAGTGGCATCCCGAGTACAAGGCCCTGGAGAACGACTTCTCCACGAAGCTTTTCAAGGCCTTCGGCGCCGCCGCCCGGCTGCGCGCCGCGGCCCGCCGTCAGGCCGCCGCGGCGGCCGACCTGACCGGGGTTCCGGCCTGATCCCGGCGCCGCTTCACGAATTCGTAGCTCCGATTGCAATAGTCGCCGGGCGCCCTACATAGAATTGAAAGAGCCGAAACCACTACGGTTGCGGCTCTCACGAAGGGACGCTTCCCCTGCCGTCCTTTCGTATCTCTTCGGAGATGAGAACGCCCGGCCTCCCCCCGACCGGGCGTTCTTTCTTTCTCGGCCCGGGTCCGGTAAATCACGTGGCTGCCGTGTAGATCAAACCCCGTTCAATCGGAATCGATTGAACGGGGATAATTTGATCTACTTCATATAGATAGAGCAGCTTATCCGCGTTCGCGTGAACGCGGGCT
>JANQGU010000080.1 GCA_028282935.1 Kiloniellales bacterium | reverse complement strand
ACGCCGGATCCCAACCTGGCCAACAACACGGACAGCGCCCCGATCTGGCCCGGCTACGGCAGCGCGGCGCTTTCCGAGGACTGAGCTGGAACGACAAGGGCATAATACCGAGGAGCGTTGATAATGACTCATTTGACCGGGTTTGCTTGCCCGCCCGCGGCGTTGCGCTCCGCTTACGGTACGCCAGCACCGCTGCGCGAAGCGCGCCTGGCAGGCGGGCAAGCAAACCCGGTCAAATGAGTCATTATCAACGCTCCTTGGTATAAGGCTTTGCCCGATCGGCGGCGGGCGTCGTCGCGAAGCGCTTGCGGTACGCCCGGCTGAGATGGCTGTTGCTGGCGAAGCCGCAGGCCAGCGAAATCTCGGTCAGCGACAGCGAGGTCTGCCGGATCAGCGTCCGCGCGCGCTCGAGGCGGATGGCGCGGTACTGCTGCATCGGGGTCCGCGCCAGGCGGTCGCGGAACAGCCGCTCGAGCTGGCGCAGGGAGAGCCCGACCGCCCGCGCCAGCTGCGCGCCGCTCAGGGGATCGGCGATATGGTTCTCCATCAGCTCCAAGGCCGCGATCACATGGCGGTCGCGCACGCCGTAGCGCTCGACGAGCGATCCGCGCTGGGGGCCGCTGGCCGGACGGATGTCGGTGTGGAGGAACCAGTCGCTGACTTTCTGGGCGAAGACCGCGCCCTGCCGCTCGGCGATCAGGGCGTGCATCAGGTCCAGGGGCGCGACGCCGCCGGCACAGGTGACGCGGTCGCGGTCGATCACGTAGAGGGCGCGGCCGAGCAGGAGGTCCGGATGGGCGGCCTTCAGGGCCTCCGCGTGCTCCCAATGGACCGTCATGCGCCGCCCCGCAGAGACGCCGGCCTTGGCCAGGATCACCGGCCCGCCGGACACGCCGCCGATCACGGTGCCATGGGCGGCGTGGCGGCGGATCCAGCCCAGGGTGCGCGCATCGTCGAAGGCTGCCGGGTCGCCGCCCGCGCAGACGATCAGGAGATCGAGCGCGACCTCGGCGCCGGCGGCAAAGTCGCAGGGCACCAGCGCACCGGTCGAGGCATGGGCCGCCTCGCCGCTCGGCGAGATGTGGCACCACTCGTAGAGCCTCCGGCCCGAGAGCAGGTTCGCAGCGCGCAGCGGCTCGATCGCCGCCGCGTAGGACATCAGCGCGAAGCCCGGCACGAGGAGGAAGCCGACCTTCTGGGGCCGGGACCCGGCGGGCGATGCTGTCTCCGAGGCCATGGCGAGAAAATATCCGGTTCCGTCGATTCTGGACAAGACGCAAACCACGCCCGAGCCACAATGGAGCCTCGCTGTCCTTCCGCAGAGGCGATACGTCATGGCGAAAACCGGTCGCTACTCCGCGCTTGCGCTGATCCGGCAGGCGCTCACCGGCAACAGGGACTGGCCGCGGGTCTGGCGCGACCCGGAGCCAAAGCCGGCCTACGAGGTCGTCATCGTCGGCGCCGGCGGCCACGGCCTCGCGACCGCCTACTACCTCGCGCGCGAATTCGGCATCACCGACGTCGCGGTGCTGGAGAAGGGCTGGATCGGCTCCGGCAACGTCGGCCGCAACACCACCATCGCCCGCTCGAACTACATGCTCCCGGGCAACGAGGCCTTCTACGAGTTCTCGATGAAGCTCTGGGAGGGGCTGGAGCAGGACCTCAACTACAACGCCATGGTCTCCCAGCGCGGCATCCTCAACCTCTGCCATTCCGACCCGCAGCGCGACGCCTACGCGCGGCGCGGCAACGCCATGCGGCTGCACGGCGCGGACGCGGAACTCCTCGACCGGGAGGGCGTGCGCCGGCTCTGCCCCTTCCTGAACTTCGACGACGCCCGCTTCCCGATCACCGGCGGCCTGCTGCAGCGCCGGGGCGGCACGGTGCGCCACGACGCGGTCGCCTGGGGCTACGCCCGCGGCGCCGACAGCCGCGGCGTCGACATCCTGCAGAACTGCGAGGTCACGGGCTTCCTCATGGAGGACGGGCGCTGCGTCGGCGTCGAGACCGGCCGCGGCCGTATCCGGGCCAAGAAGGTCGGCGTCGCCGTCGCCGGCTCCAGCTCCCGCGTCATGGCCAAGGCCGGCCTCCGGCTGCCGATCGAGAGCCACGTGCTGCAGGCCTTCGTCAGCGAGGGCCTGAAGCCGGTGATCCCGGGCGTCATCACCTTCGGGGCGGGCCACTTCTACGTCAGCCAGTCGGACAAGGGCGGGCTGGTCTTCGGCGGCGACATCGACGGCTACAACTCCTACGCCCAGCGCGGCAACCTGCCCACGGTGGAGGACGTCTGCGAGGGCGGCATGGCGATCCTGCCGATGATCGGGCGGGCGCGGCTGCTGCGGTCCTGGGGCGGGATCATGGACATGTCGATGGACGGCTCGCCGATCATCGACCGGACGCCGGTCGAGGGCCTCTACCTCAATGCCGGCTGGTGCTACGGCGGCTTCAAGGCGACGCCGGCCTCGGGCTACTGCTTCGCCCATCTGCTCGCCCGCGACGAACCGCAGGAGACCGCCGCGGCCTATCGCCTCGACCGCTTCCGCAGCGGCCGGGTCATCGACGAAAAGGGCGTCGGCGCCCAGCCCAACCTGCACTGAGGCGGCGGCAATGCGGATTCCCTGTCCCCTCTGCGGCGAGCGCGACGCCAGCGAGTTCACCTATCTCGGCGACGCGGGCCCGCGCCGGCCGGATCCGACGGCCCCCGACGCTGCGGAGGCGTTTCACGACTACCTCCACCTGCGCGACAATCCGGCCGGCTGGCACGTGGAGCTCTGGTACCACGAGGCCGGCTGCCGCTCCTGGCTACAGGTGAGCCGCAACACCCTGACACATGAGCTCGGCGAGGTGCGGCGCGCCGAGGACCTTGGCCTGGACGAGCCGAGCCCATGACCGCGCCGGACCGGATCGTCGCGAAAGAGGGCATCGCCGCCCGCGAAGCCGCGAGACCCGCGGGCGCGGCCGCTGCGGCATCCTGCCGCCGCCGCGAGGGCGGCCTGATCGACCGCAGCCGGAGCCTGTCCTTCAGCTTCGACGGGAAGGCCTTTGCCGGTCATCCGGGCGACACCTTGGCCTCGGCGCTGCTGGCGAACGGCGTGCGGCTGCTCGGCCGCTCCTTCAAGTACCACCGGCCGCGCGGCGTCCTGACCGCCGGCTCGGAGGAACCCAATGCGCTGGTCGAGCTGCGCGGCGGCGCCCGCCGCGAGCCGAACACCCGGGCCACTGTCGTCGAGCTCTACGACGGCCTGGAGGCCGCGAGCCAGAACCGCTGGCCCTCGCTGCGCTTCGACCTGGCCGGCGCCGGCGACCTGCTGTCGCCTCTCCTGACCGCGGGCTTCTACTACAAGACCTTCATGTGGCCCGCGGCCTTCTGGGAGAAGGTCTACGAGCCGCTGATCCGCCGCGCCGCCGGCCTCGGCCGGCTTTCCGGCGCGCCCGATCCCGACTCCTACGAGAAGTCCTACGCCTTCTGCGACGTCCTGGTGATCGGCGCCGGACCGGCGGGCCTGATGGCGGCGCTGACCGCGGGCCGGGCCGGGGCCCGGGTGATCCTGGCCGACGAGGACTTCCGCGTGGGCGGCCGGCTGCTCGCCGAGACCCACGAGGTCGGCGGCCGGCCCGGGCCGCTCTGGGCCGACGACGTCCTGGCCGAGCTGGCCGGCCTCGACAACGTCCGCTGCCTGCCGCGGACCACGGTCTACGGCGTCTACGACGGCGGCACCTACGGCGCGCTGGAGCGGGTCGCCGACCACCTGCCGGTCCCGCCGCCGGGCCGGCCCCGTCAGCGGCTGTGGAAGATCGTCGCCAGGCGCGCGGTCCTGGCCGCCGGCGCGACTGAGCGGCCGATCGCCTTCGGCGACAACGACCGGCCCGGGATCCTGCTGGCGGGCGCCCAGCGCAGCTACCTCAACCGCTTCGGCGTGCTGACCGGATCGCGCACGGCGGTCTTCACCTGCAGCGACGACGGCTGGCGCAGCGCCGCCGACCTGGTCCGCGCCGGCGCCGAGGTCGCGGCGGTGATCGACACCCGGCCCGACGCCCGCTGCCCCGACGGGCTCACCGGTCTCGAGGATGTGGCGCTGATCGCCGGCGGCCGTGTCGTCGAGACCAGGGGGCGCCTCGGCCTCACGTCCATCGACTGCCTCGACCGCGACGGCCGGCGCCGATCGCTGGCGGTCGACGGACTCGCCGTCTCCGGCGGCTGGAACCCGGCGCTGCACCTGACCTGCCACCAGGGCGCCAGGCCGGTCTGGCGCGACGACCTCGCCACCTTCCTGCCCGCCGACGACCTGCCGCCGGGCCTGGCGGTCGCCGGCGCGGCCGCCGGCGGCTTCTCGACCGCGGCAGCCCTGGCGCAGGGCGCCGAGCGCGGCGCCGCGGCGGCCGAGGCCGCCGGCCACGCGGTCCGCAAGCCGGAGCCGCCCGAGGCCGAGGACGGCCCGGTCGCCGTGACGCCCTTCTGGCACGTGAAGGAGAGCAGGGCGCGGGCCTGGCTCGACTTCCAGAACGACGTGACCGTGAAGGACGTCGCGCTCGCCCACCGCGAAGGCTTCCGGTCGGTCGAGCATCTCAAGCGCTACACGACCCTCGGCATGGCGACCGACCAGGGCAAGACGGCGAACGTCCAGGCGCTCGCCATCATGGCCGAGCTGACCGGCAAGTCGATCCCCGAAACCGGGACGACGGTCTTCCGGCCGCCCTACACGCCGGTCGCCATATCGGCCTTCGCCGGGCGGAGCCGGGGCAAGGACTTCCGGCCGGTCCGCAAGACTCCCTCCCATGACTGGGCGGTCGAGCAGGGCGCCGTCTTCGTGGAGACCGGCGCCTGGCTGCGCGCCCAGTGGTTCCCGCGCCCGGGCGAGACCCACTGGCGCCAGAGCGTCGATCGCGAAGTGCTCGCCGTCCGCAACGCCGTGGGCGTCTGCGACGTCACCACCCTAGGGAAGATCGACATCCAGGGCGCGGACGCCGGCGCTTTCCTGAACCGGGTCTACGCCAACGGCTTCGCGAAGCTGCCGCTCGGCAAGGTTCGCTACGGACTGATGCTGCGCGAGGACGGCTTCGTCATGGACGACGGCACGACCGCGCGCCTCGGCGAGGCGCACTACGTCATGACCACGACCACGGCCAAGGCCGTCCCCGTCTTCCGGCACCTGGAGTTCTGCCGCCAGGTGCTCTGGCCCGGCCTCGACCTGCAGCTCATCTCGACCACCGAGCAGTGGGCGCAGTTCGCCGTGGCCGGGCCAAGGGCCCGCGACCTGCTGCGCGAGATCGTCGATCCGGACCACGACATCTCCAACCAAGCCTTCCCGTACATGGCCTGCGGCGAGGTCACCGTCTGCGGCGGCACCCGCGCGCGGCTCTTCCGCCTTTCCTTCTCCGGGGAGCTCGCCTACGAGGTCGCGGTGCCGGCCCGCTACGGCGACGCGATGATCCGCGCCCTCATGGCCGCGGGCGCGGCCTTCGAGGTCACGCCCTACGGGACCGAGGCGCTGGGCGTCCTGCGCATCGAGAAGGGCCACCCGGCCGGCAACGAGCTCAACGGCCAGACCACCGCGGCCAACCTCGGCATGGGCCGCATGGTCTCCAAGAAGAAGGACTGCATCGGCAATGTCCTGTCGGAGCGGCCGGGGCTCAACGCGCCGGACGACCTGCGCCTGGTCGGCTTCGTGCCGCTCGACCGCCGCGCGCAACTGACCGCCGGCGCGCACTTCATCGCCCTGGGCCGGGCGGCGGTCGCGGCCGAGGACCAGGGCTACATGACCTCCGTCGCCCACTCGCCGAACCTCGGCCATTCGATCGGGCTCGGCTTGATCCAGCGCGGCGGCGAGCGGATCGGCGAAAAGGTCCGCGCCGTCGACCTCGTCCGCGGCGCCGACGTCGAGGTCGAGATCGTCAGCCCGCACTTCATCGATCCGGAAGGAGAGCGTCTGCGTGCCTGACTTCACCCTCGCCGCGCGTTCGCCGCTCGCCGGCGCCGCCGCCCTGGCCGAGAGCTGGCCCGGCTTCGCCGTTTCGGAGGTCACCGACCTGGCCCTCGCGTCCCTCGCCACCCGCCGCGGGAGGGAGACCGAAGTACGGAACAGGGCCAAGGCCCGCTTCGACCTCGAGCCGCCCCCACCCGGCCGGACCGCGAGCGGCGACGGCATGACCTTCCTCTGGACGGGACACGAACAGTGGTTCGTCGAGGCGCAGGAGAGCGCCCTCGGCGGTCTCGAAGCCCTGCTGCGCGAGACCTTCGAGGACTCGGCGGCCGTGACCGACCAATCCGATGCCTGGGCCAACCTGCGGCTCGAGGGACCCGCGACCCGCGCGGTGCTGGAGAAGCTCTGCCCCCTCGACCTGCACCCCGGCGCCTTTCCGCCCGGGGCGACCGCCCGCACGACCATGGAGCACCTCTCGGCGATCATCACCTTGCGCGACGATCGCTGGCGCTTCTCGATACTGACGCCGCGCTCTTCTGCCGGCTCCTTCCTCCACCATCTCCACCAGGCCGCCGACAGCGCCTGTGGAGCCACTTAGCGCCGCCCCGCCGCCGAAGACGACGAGGCGTCGGCGCTATCGGCTCTCCAGGAAGGTCTCCATGGAGTCGTCCATCGCCTCGACCCAGGGCGTGTGGTGGAGCGGCGCCATGGTTCCCGTGCAGGGCGACGAGAAGGCCTTGTCGCGATAGCCGGTGATGCTCTCCTCCTTGTGGTGCTCCCAGGCCTTGAAATGCTTCGCAGCCAGGTCGAGGTCGAAGTCCGGATAGTCCGTCAGCTCGCAGAGCGCCCGCGTGTAGTCGGTCTGGAAGTCGATGTCCTCGAAGGGATTGCTCAGCGTCTCCTCGCGGGCGCGCCAAGCGGCGCTGTCCTTTTCCATCTCCGCCTTCGACGGCAGGGCGATGCGGCCCAGGATCACGTCGCGCGCGAACCAGGCCTGCGCGTCGAACATGGAGAAGGTGTAGTACTGGTCCTGCATGCCGAGGTAGTGCAGCTTGGGATTGTCCTCCCAGACGACGCCCTTGTAGAGGCCCAGCGGCCAGAGGCGGTTGTTGGTCTTGAGCCGCAGGCGGTCTTCCAGGAAGGGGAAGTGGTGCTGGTAGCCGGTGCAGAGGATGATGGCATCGGCATCGACCTTGCCGCCGTCCTTGAAGTGGACGGTCCCGCCCTCGACCCTCGTGATCAGCGGCACCTCCTTCATGTTGTCCGGCCAATGGAAGCCCATGGGCGCGGTCCGGTAGCTGATGGTCACCGAGCGGGCGCCGTACTTCTGGCACTGCAGGGCGATGTCCTCGGCCGAATAGCTGCTGCCGACCACGACCAGGTCCTTGCCGGCGAACTCGTCGGCGCTGCGGAAGTCGTGGGAATGCAGGACCCGGCCCGGGAAGCTCCCGATGCCCTCGAAGGCTGGCACGCTGGGGGTCGAGAAGTGCCCCGTCGCCACGACGACGTGGTCGAAGTCTTCCGAATAGACCCGGCCCTCGCCGAAGTCCTCGGCCGTGACCGTGAACCTGCCGCTGTCGTCGTCGAAGGCGACCAGGCGCACCGCCGTGCTGAAGCGGACCCAGTTGCGCAGGTCGTAGTGCCGGGCCCGACCGACGATATAGTCGAAGAGCACCTCGCGCGGCGGGAAAGAGGGGATGGGCTGCTTGAAGTGCCGGTCGAAGGTGTAGTCGGCGAACTCCAGGCACTCCTTCGGCCCGTTCGACCAGAGATAGCGATACATGCTGGAGTGGACCGGCTCGCCGTTCTCGTCGAGGCCGGTGCGCCAGGTGTAGTTCCAGAGGCCGCCCCAATCGTTTTGCCGCTCGAAGCAGACGACCTCGGGCACCTCGGCACCCTGATGCCGCGCGGATTGGAAAGCGGCGAGTTGAGCCAGGCTGCAAGGCCCGGCGCCGATGACGGCGATACGTCCTGTCATGTCGATCCCCTGTGCTTGCTCTCCGTCCAATACGCAAGTCTTGCACGAAGCCCGGGAGACCGCTACGCGCGTCGCGCGCTTTCCTTTGCGCCCCGCCCTGCCGTCAGCAGTCCAGGGTGTGGTCGCGCTCCCAGGGGGTGATCGCGCGGGCGTAGCTGCCCCAGTCGTCGAGCTTCAGCTTGACGTAGCTGTCCACCATCTCGTCGCCGAAGCCGGCGCGCAGCACCTCGCTCTTGTCGAAGAGCCGCACCGCGTCTAGCAGGTTGAGCGGCAGCTTGCGGATGCGCTTCAGCTTGTGGCCCTCGGTGTACATGTTGATGTCCAGCCGCTGGCCGGGATCGCGCGTGTTGGCGATGCCGTCGAGGCCCGCGAGCAGCACGCCGGCCTGCAGCATGTAGGGGTTGGCCGAGCCGTCCATCAGGCGCAGCTCGAAACGCCCGGCATCGGGAATCCGGATCATGTGGGTCCGGTTGTTGCCGGAATAGCTGATCGCGTTGGGCGACCAGGTGGCGCCCGACAGCGTGACCGTCGCGTCGATCCGCTTGTAGGAGTTGACCGAGGGGTTGAAGACCGCGGCCAGGGCGTCGGCGCTGTGCACGATCCCGCCCAGGAAGTTGTAGGCCAGCTTCGACAGGCCGAGCTCGCCCTTGCCGTCGTGGAAGAGGTTCTTCCTGCCCGCCTTGTCCCAGAGCGAGACGTGGGCGTGGCAGCCGTTGCCGGTCAGGTTGTCGAAGGGCTTGGGCATGAAGGTCGCGCGCAGGCCGTGCTTCTCGGCGATCGACTTGACCATG
>JANQGU010000058.1 GCA_028282935.1 Kiloniellales bacterium | reverse complement strand
TTCCCTGTTTTCAGAGGCTTATGCATAAGCCATGCTTTCCTTTCTGAATCCCGTCCGGACAGCGAAACGAATGATTCCCGAGCTTCTGGGGCCGCTTGTGACCTTCTGCTTCTCGACCTCGATCACCCCGGGGCCGAACGTGATCATGGTGACCGCCTCGGGCGCGACCTTCGGGTTCCGCCGCACGCTGCCGCATCTGCTGGGCATCACCCTCGGCTTTCCGGTCCTGGTGGTCGCCATCGGCCTGGGGCTGGGCACGGCCTTCCAGGCGCTGCCGATCCTGCACGACGGCCTGAAGGTCGTCGGCTCGGCCTACCTGCTCTACCTGGCCTGGCGCATCGCGACCGCCGAGCGGCCGCACGAGGGCCAGGCCGGCGGGCGGCCCCTGACCTTCCTCCAGGCCGCCGCCTTCCAGTGGGTCAACCCCAAGGCCTGGGTGATCGCGGTCGGCGCGATCAGCGCCTTTTCGAGCCTGGAGCTCTCGCCCCTGGCCAACGCCCTGATGATCGCGCTGGTCTTCGGCTCGATGACCTTCCCCTGCTCCGCCGTCTGGGCCGGCTTCGGCACGGCCATCGGCCGCCTGCTCAAGTCCGAGCGCGCCCTGCGCGCCTTCAACCTCTGCCTGGGCGCCCTGACCGCGTTCTCGGTCGTCCTGATCTTCGTCTAGCCCGGCCGGACCGCTTTCCCGCGCCGGGGCCTCCCGGAGTGTGGTAAGGCTGGCTCGGGTGGACCTCGACAGGGCGCGGGACGGCAGGGTGACGGCGGCAAGGGTATCGCAATCGCAGGCAAGAGGCATCGCCTGCGTCCTCGCCGGCATGGCGCTGCTCTCGGCCCAGGACGCCATCATCAAGTGGCTGAGCGGCGACTACCCGCTGCACCAGATCATCCTGGGGCGCGCGACCATCGCCGTCGCCTTGACCCTGATCCTGGTCCGGCTGGAGGGCGGCTGGGGCCTGTTGCGCAGCCGCCGTCCGGGCCTGCATCTGGCGCGCGGCCTGCTGCTGGTCGTGGCCAACGTCTCCTACTTCCTGGCCCTCGCCGCCATGCCCCTGGCCGAGGCCATCGCGATCTTCTTCGTCGCGCCCCTGTTCATCACCGCGCTCTCGGTGCCCTTCCTCGGCGAGCGGGTCGGGCCGCGCCGCTGGCTCGCGGTCCTGGCCGGGCTCTGCGGGGTCGTGGTCATGCTGCGTCCCGGCGAGGGCGCCATCGACCCGGTCGCGCTGCTGCCGGTGCTGGCCGCCTTCTGCTACGCCGGCATGCAGATCCTGACCCGGCGCCTGGGGGCGACCGACAAGGCCTCGGCCATGGCCTTCTACGTCCAGCTCACCTTCGTGGTGATCAGCGGCGCGGCCGGTCTGGCGATCGGGGACGGCCGCTTCGCCGGCTCGGGCGAGCCGAGCCTGGAGTTTCTGTTCCGGGCCTGGGTCTGGCCGGGCCGGGACGACGCCCTGCTGATCCTGCTCTGCGGCGTCCTGATCGCCGCGGCCGCCTATCTGCTGTCCCAGGCCTACCGGACCGCCGAGGCCACCGTCGTGGCCCCCTTCGAGTACATCGCCGTGCCGCTCTCCGCGGCCTGGGGGATCCTGCTCTGGGGCGACTGGCCGGACCTCACGGCCGTCGTCGGCATCGCGCTGATCGTCGGCGCCGGCCTTATGATCTTCGCCCGCGAGGCCTCGCTGGGCCGCCTGCTGGCTGCCCGCCGCCCCCTGCCGCCGCAACGCTGAGGCTCAGGCCAGGAAGCTCGGCTCGGCGTCGAAGCCGGCGGCCTGCTCCAGGACGTCGGCGACCTTGAGCACGGTCTCCTCGTCGAAGGCGCGGCCGATGAGCTGCAGGCCCAGCGGCAGGCCTTCCGCGCCCAGGCCCGCGGGCACCGAGATGGCCGGCAGGCCGGCCAGGCTGGAGGGCACGGTGAAGACGTCGTTGAGGTACATGGCGATGGGATCGTCCATCTTCTCGCCCACCGCAAAGGCCTCGCTGGGGGCGGTCGGAGTCAGGATGACATCCACCTTTTCATAGGCTTGCCGGAAGTCGTTGAGAATCAAGGTCCGCACCCGGCGGGCCTTGTTGTAGTAGGCGTCGTAGTAGCCGGC
>JANQGU010000024.1 GCA_028282935.1 Kiloniellales bacterium | reverse complement strand
GTTCGCCCTGATCGGCGGCGGCTTCGCCTGGGTCTTCTACCTGCACCCGGACGCCCGCAGCGATCAGCAGGCGGAACGGGCCGAGGAAACGCCGGCGCCGGAGCTCTCCGGCGCGGCGGGCCAGAGCGGCGCGGCGGCGGGCGGGGACGCGCCCGCCGCCGCCGCTCCGCCGGAGCCCGGGCCCGTATCAGAGCCCCAGCCCGCTCCCCAGCCCGGCTCACCCTCCGAAGTCTCGTCCGGAACCGGCCCCACGCCCAGGCCTGACGCGCCCACGCCCGAAGAGCTGAGCGAGCGGCTGCAGAAGCCGAGGACGGCCCAGGCGCCGCCGACCTGGCGGAAGTTCGCCGCGGCCTTCGACCACAAGGACCCGAGGCCACGGATCGCCGTCGTGATCACCGGGCTCGGCCTGGACGGCGAGGCCACGCAGCGGACGGTGCAGAGCCTGCCGGCGGCCTTCACCCTGTCCTTCACGCCCTACGCCGACGATCTGAACCGCTGGATCGCGGTCGCCCGGGTCGACGGCCACGAGGTCATGCTGGACCTGCCCCTGGAGCCGCTCGACTTTCCCCGCAAGGATCCCGGACCCCTGGCGCTGATGACCGGCGCCGAGGACCGGGAGAACCTGGAGAAGCTGAACGACATCCTGGGGCGCGGCTCGAGCTACATCGGCGTGGCCGCGGCGCTGGGGTCGCGCTTCGCCGCCTCCGAGCCCGACATGCGGATCCTGCTGCGCGCGCTCAAGACCAAGGGCCTGATCTACCTGGACAACGCCAGCAGCAAGGACAGCATCGCCGCCGAGCTGGCCGCCTCCCTGGGCACGGCCTCGGTGGTCAACGACCGCCTGCTCGACGACAACCAGGCGAGCGACGCGGTGATCCGGGCGCGGCTGGCGGAGATCGAGGGCCTGGCCCTGGCCCGCGGCCAGGCCATCGCGATCGCCAGGCCCTATCCGAAGGCGGTCGAGCAGCTCGCCCGCTGGGCGCGGGGCCTCGGCGAGCGCGGCTTCGCGCTGGCGCCGGTCTCCGCCCTGGTGCCGCAGCCGGATCCGGCCTGAGCGGCGGGCGGGAGCGAAGATGACGGTGCCCGGCGAAGACCGAGACCACCCTTACACCGGGCTGCCCTATCGCCCCGGCGTCGGCATCTTCCTGCTGAACGCGGCCGGCGAGGTCTTCGTCGCGCAACGCATCGACACCCGCCAGGAGGCCTGGCAGATGCCGCAGGGCGGGATCGACGAGGGCGAGACGCCGCGCGCGGCCGCCCTGCGCGAGATGGCCGAGGAGATCGGCACGGACAAGGCCGAGATCCTGGCCGAGAGCCGCGGCTGGTTGACCTACGACCTGCCGCCCGATCTGGTCCCCAAGGTCTGGAAGGGCCGCTACCGCGGCCAGAAGCAGAAATGGTTCGCCCTGCGCTTCCTGGGCCGCGACGGCGACATCAACCTGGACACGCCGAATCCCGAGTTCCTGTCCTGGCGCTGGCTGCCGCCCGGCGAGCTGACCGATCTGATCGTGCCTTTCAAGCGTGCGCTCTACCGCGACGTCCTGGCCGAGTTCGCGGGCCTGCTGCGCCGATAGCAAGACGCGACAGGGCGGCCGTCAGTGGAGTCCGGACAGGCGGCGTCCTCCGGGGGGGACCGACCTATCGCCGGGCGCCCGGGTCCAATCGAGCGGAGTCCGATCCGGCGGTCTCCGCCTCCAGAAGCCGCAGGCTCTTCACCAAGCCTTCCAGGGCGGCCGGGCCGGGACCGCTGGGATCCGCCCAGCCGAGGACCTCGATCATCGTCTTCTCGCTGCGCAGGGTCGCCGCCCAATAGGTCTCGACCTCGCCGAAGAGCGCGCTGTGGCTCCGGTAGCGGGCGAAGGAGACCGGCACCGAGGCGCCGTCGAGCAAGCGGCGGACCTCCTCGACAGCCAGGGAATCCGCCTCCCCCCGCAGCGCCCTGCGCCGGTAGTCGACGAAGTCGTCCAGGCTCTGGTCCTCGGCCGGATTGACGTAGACCACGAGCTGGGTGCCCGGATCGGGCCCGACGAGCTCGAGATCGGCCTGCTCGACGATGCTGCCCTTCGGCACGCGCCGCCAGCCGGGGCCGGGCAGCGAGAGCGCGTAGAGGCCGCTGTCGCCGCGGACCTCGGACGCCGGGTCCAAGGCGATCCCGGCCGGCTTCGTGACGAAGTCGTAGCGCTCGACCAGGAGCCCGAAGCTGCAGAGGCCCCAGAAGAGCAGGCCGAAGCTGAGCACGAAGTACTGGGGCACGGTGAGGCGGTGGGGCGGCGCGGTCCAGGCGACATCCCGCAGCCCCGCCTTGAAGGCGTTGAGCTGCCGCTGAAGCAGGAGCCAAGGCAGGCCGACCACGGCCATCACGGCGGCCAGGACCGCGAAGTCGCGGAGCGCCTGGTCCGCGTAGTCGAGCCCCAGGACAAGAAAAAGGTAAAGCGGGATGTTGACCATCGCCAGGCTCACCATGACCCAGATCGGCGGTCCCGCCCAACGCTCCTGCCGCGCGTTCAAGGCGGCGAAGTGCCGAGCGAGCTTGACCACGACGAAGGGCTGCACCGGGACGACGAAATAGCCCAGGACATAGCGCCAGGCCCTGGCCTCCGGATCCAGGTGCCGGCGAATGTCGCCGGCGACGCGCGCGATCCAGAAGAAGGTGTAGAAGCCGAAGGTCAGGACATGCAGGAGCAGGAAGAGCCAGACCGGGAGGGGCGGGTTCCAGGCCGGCCCCTGCGGCTCGGCGGCGACCCGCGGCACTTGGCCGGAAGCGGTCGGCGCGGCCGCCCCGGCACTGCCCAGCCCTTCCTGGCTCGGCGGGAATGGCATTCCCGGATCCCCCCTCGTCCGCCTGCGCCGCCGCCCCCCGAAGGCCCAAGGATTGCCATCCTAGAGGTTGAAAAAAGAGGCCCGGCGGCTCTCAGCCAGGATAGTAGTAGGAGCCGACGCCGGAGCTGTCCAGGTTTCGCCGGCGGGCCGGCGCGATCGAGGTATCAGTAGCCCAGGGTCAGGGCGCCGGGACGGCGCGGGTCCGAGGCGCCGGTCCAGCCGCCTTCGATGCGCAGCAGGGACTGCGTGGAGCCCATGGCGTTCTTGACCGCCACCTGGTGGCCCTTCCCGGCCAGCAGGCGCAGGCTGTCCGGGCTGAAGCCGGGCTCGATGCGCAGCTCGTCGGGCAGCCACTGGTGATGCATGCGCGGCGCCGCGGTGGCCGCGGCGACGTTCATGCCGTGATCCACGGTGTTGAGGATGATCTGCAGGACCGTGGTGATGATCCGGCTGCCGCCGGGACTGCCGGTCACCAGCCAGGGCTTGCCGTCCTTGAAGACCAGGGTCGGGGTCATCGAGCTCAAGGGCCGCTTGCCCGGCTCGATCGCATTGGCCGCGCCGCCGATCAGGCCGTAGGCGTTCGGCACCCCGGGCTTGGCCGAGAAGTCGTCCATCTCGTTGTTGAGCAGGATGCCCGTGCCCTTGGCGACGATGCCGCTGCCATAGCTGAAGTTGATGGTGTAGGTGTTGGAGACCACGTTGCCGAAGCGGTCGGCGACCGAGAAATGGGTGGTCTCGTTGCTTTCGAAAGGCGCCGGATCGCCGGGCCCGATCTCGGCCGAGGGGAGGGCGCGGTCCTGGTCGATCCGCTGCCTCAGGCGGCTCGCGTAGCCCTTGGAGGTCAGGCCGCGTTGCGGCACCTGCCAGAAGTCCGGGTCGCCGAGGTGCTGGCTGCGGTCGGCGTAGGCCAGCTTCATCGCCTCGGCCATGACGTGGAGCGTGGCCGCGCTGCCGGCGCCCATCTCCCCCAGGGGATAGGACTCCAGCAGGTTGAGGATCTGGACCAGATGGATGCCCCCGGAGGAGGGCGGCGGCATGGAGGCGATCTGGTAGCCCCGGTAGGTGCCGGTGACCGGCGCGCGCCAGACCACGTCGTAGGCGGCCAGATCGGCTTCGGTGATCAGCCCGCCCTGCGCCTTCATGTCGGCGGCGATCCGCCGGCCAATCTCGCCCTTGTAGAAGGCCTCGGCGCCGTCGCGGGCGATCTCCTTCAGGCTCCAGGCCAGGTCCGCCTGGACCAGGCGCTCTCCGGCCTGGTAGGGGCTGCCGTCGGCCTTGAAGAAGATGCGCGCGGTCTCCGGCCAGGCCTTCAACCGCTCGGCCCGGGCCGCCAGGCCCTCGGCCAGGGCCGGGGACACTGTCTGCCCTTTCTCGGCGAGACGGATCGCCGGCGCCATGACCTCGGCCAGGGTCAGGCGGCCGAAGCGCGCCTGGGCGGCGGCGAGGCCGGCGACGCTGCCCGGCACGCCGGCGGAAAGGTAGCTGAAGCGCGCCCTCTGGTTGTCGACCTCGCCGTCGGCGTCGAGGAAGAGATCCCGCCCGGCCGCCGCCGGCGCCTCCTCGCGGTAGTCGAGGGCCAGGGTCTCGCCCGATTCGGCCATGTGGATCAGCAT
>JANQGU010000001.1 GCA_028282935.1 Kiloniellales bacterium | reverse complement strand
CTTATGGTGCGCCAGCACCACCGCGCGGACCGCGCCTGCCCGGAAGGCAAGACAGCGCCGTGAAACAGGTCAATATCTCCTTCCCTTGGTATTAGATAGCGCTTCGCCCAAGCAGGCGAAGCAGATCGGGAGTCCCCATGCGCGCCGAAATCGAGGCGGTGGTCAACGACATCCAGGAGTCGCTGGCCCTGCTGAGGAGGCATCTTTGACCTCGAAACTACCACAGCCCGGCTGGAGGAGCTGAACCAGAAGGCCGAGGACCCCGGCCTCTGGGAGGATCCGGAGGCCGCCCAGAAGGTCATGCGCGAGCGCCAGCGCCTGGATCGGGCCCTCGGCGGGTTCCACGACCTCGAAAGCCGCCTCGAGGACGCCCTGACCCTGATCGAGCTGGGCGAGGCGGAGGAAGACGAGGCCAGCGTCCGCGAGGCCGAGCAGCAGATCGAGGCGCTCAAGGCCGTCTGCGAGAAGCGGCAGCTTGAAAGCCTGCTTTCCGGCGAGGCCGACGCCAACGACTGCTACCTGGAGATCCACGCCGGCGCCGGCGGCACTGAGGCCCAGGACTGGGCCCAGATGCTGGCCCGGATGTACCTGCGCTGGGCCGAGGCCCAGGGCTACAAGACCTCGCTTCTGGAAGAGAGCCCGGGCGAAGAGGCCGGGATCAAGTCTACCACCCTGCAGGTCGAGGGCGACAACGCCTACGGCTGGCTGAAGACCGAGTCGGGCGTCCACCGTCTGGTCCGGATCTCGCCCTTCGATTCCCAGGCGCGGCGCCACACGTCCTTCGCCAGCGTCTGGGTCTATCCCGTCGTGGACGACAACATCGAGATCGAGATCGAGGAAAAGGACCTGCGCGTCGATACCTACCGGGCGTCCGGCGCCGGCGGGCAGCACGTCAACAAGACCGACTCCGCGATCCGCATCACCCACCTGCCGACCAACATCGTCGTGCAGTGCCAGAACGACCGCTCGCAGCACCGCAACCGCGCCCAGGCCTATGCCATGCTCAAGGCGCGGCTCTACGAGCACGAGCTGCAGAAGCGCGAGGCCGCCGCCCAGGCCGAGGCCGAGGCCAAGACCGACATCGGCTGGGGCCACCAGATCCGCTCCTACGTCCTGCAGCCCTACCAGATGGTCAAGGACCTGCGCACCGGGGTCGAGAAGGGCAACGCTCAGGGGGTCCTGGACGGCGGCATCAGCGAGTTTCTGGAGGCCGCCCTGGCGGCCCGGATCGACGGCGGCCTCTCGGCCTCCGAGGCGCCGGAGGACTAAGGGGGGCCGGCTTCCGGCCGTCCGCTCTCACATGGGCCGCGCCACCCCGCTCGGAACTTCTTGAACCTCGCCTCGGCGCGCCGCGACCCAGGTGGGAGGCCTTGGATCGAACCCCGCTCAATCCGACTCGACTGAACGGGTTCAAGCCGCTTTGGGCCTCGGCCGGTCTCGAAGCCGCCTTCGTTCGGGATCGCCACGGGCGACGCCGCCAAGGGACAGCTTCGGAGGGAAGACTCACCATGGAAGTCCTCGCGAGAATGACGCTGCTGTCGTGCGTCTTCCTTTCCGCCTTGGCGGCGCCGGCTCCGGGCCAGGAGGCCGGGGAGGAGACCTTCGAGGTCCTGGAGGAGGTGCTCTACGAAGCCCGCACGGCGCGCTGCCGTGTCCTCGTCGAATCCGACTGGAGCTGGCGGACGCTGCGGGTCAGGCTCCAGCGTGACGACGACGGGCAGACCTGCGGCCTGTCCCGGGACGAGACCCTCGACATCCTCGGGGAGACCTTCACGGCGATCTCGCTCCGCCAGCGCCAGGCCTACCGCTCGCTGCTCCTCGGCGTCATCGAGGACTACGACTGGCTGCAGCGGCACCTCGCCGAGACCGCGGCCGCCGACGGCGACTGGTCGCGCCGCAAGGGCCGGCCGAAGGCGGGCGGCTCCGCCAACGCCTATGTCGAGGCGATCCTGGGCCGGCCGGCGATCCTCCGGGCGATGAACCGGGCCGTCGAGGCCTCCGGGCATGTCTTCGAGGGCTTCGGCTGCGAGAAGATCCGCATCTCCGACGATGGCCTGCCCGTCGACGGTTTCTGCGGGATGGACCTGGCCGAGTAGAGCCGAAGAGGCCCATAGCCGAAAGGACGGGGCCGAGGTCCGGGGGCGTCGTATCGGTTCTGCGCAGGCGGGAAGGAGGGAAAGGATGTACCGAGGGATGCTCCGGCTCGGCGTGGGCCTGGTCCTGGTCGGCCTCGTCGCTGCGATCCTGTCCTACGCCTGGGAGGTGCCCTATGGCGGGCCGATGACCGGCCTCGGGCCTGCGCTGTTGCTGCTGGCGGCCTTCGGCCTGATGGCCCTCGGCGCGCTACTGGCGCTGATCGCCTTTGTCCTGGGCCTGGCCTCCGGGACGCCAGGCAAGCGGACGTCGGACGATACCCGTAGCGATGACCGCTAGAACGAGGCCGACAGTCTAGCCGTCGTCCTTGCGGTAGTAGTCGAGCAGGCGCCGGCGCTCCCGGTGGGCGAAGAAGAGGGCGCTGAAGAAGGCGAAGGCGGTCAGGCCGCAAGGCACCAGGTAGAGCCAGACCTCCGCCTTGTTCTTGGCGACGCTGAAGCCCAGGGTCATGGCGTAGTAGGCGATCCAGCCGGCGAAGAAGCCGAAGAAGCCGAAGAGGATCGTGGCGGCCAGGACCTTCCGGACATCCCAGAAGAGCTCCGGCGGGCCGGACGGCTGCTGGCCAAATTCGAGATCGTGGTCCATGCCCTGCGGTTCCGTTTCGCCCGGTGTAAAGCGACCCGTCTTCGCTGGAACCCGGATAGGCCGCTTTATCTCTTCAAAGCAGATCAAAAGGCCCGCACGCGATCGTTTACACCTGAGGGCGGATTGATCTAGTCCGCCATCAAGGCCCGAGTCCGGTAAAGTATCCGTAAACGTCAGGTGACATCCCGGCGGCGCGCCGGGCGTCGTCGTTGAAGGGCGGCTTGAGCAGGCCCTTGAAATGCTGCCTGACCAAGGCCTGCCAGGCGGGCCCGGGCGCGCGGCCGAGCCGCTCGCAGAGGAAGGCGAACCAGCGCTCTCCCGCGGCCACGTGGGAGATCTCCTCGCGATATATCACCTCCAGGGCCGCGACGCTGGCCGCGTCGCCGGCCCGGCGCAGCTTCTCGATCATGCCGGGCGTGACGTCCAGGCCTCGCGCTTCCAGGACCAGAGGCACCACGGCCAGCCGGGCCAGAAGGTCGCCGGCCGTGGCCCGGGCCGCCTCCCAGAGCCCGTCGTGCGCCGGCAGGTCGCCGTAGGCGGCGCCCAGGTCGGCGAGCCTGGCGCTCAGCAGGGAGAAGTGGCGGGCCTCGTCGGCGGCGACCCGGCACCAGTCGTCGAAGAAGTCGCGGGGCAGGCCGGTCCTCGTCGCCTCGGGGCCGAAGCGCGCGATCAGGTCCCAGGCCAGGTCGATGGCGTTCAGCTCGATGTGGGCCACCGCGTGCAAGAGCGCGATCCGGCCGCCGGGATCGGGGCCGATGCGCCGCCGCGGGACCTCGCGCGGCGGCACCAGCGTCGGCCGGGCCGGGCGCGCCGGCCGGTCCGGCGGCGTCGCGCGTCCGAGCTCGGTGATCTCGCGGCGCGCCCAGGCCGCCGCCGCCCGCTCCGTCAGCGCGACCTTGGCCGCCGGCTCGGCGGCGCCGAGCACGGCCACGGCCGCCTCGGACAGGCTTTCCGGCAGGACCGGGCCGGCGGATGCGATCGAGGCCGTCATGGCGGCTTTCCGCTCTCGGTGGGCAGGGGACTGCGATGTCCGTGAGAGTCCTACTCGCTGTCGGCCGAATTGCAACGCCCTGCCGAGGGCCGGGGGAGAGACCGTCCCGAGGCCCCCGGTCAGGCGGCCGATCAGGCGGCGCCGTCGAGCAGCTGCCCGATCCTCTGGCCGAGGTCCTTCTTCTTCACCTTGCCGGCCAGGGTTCGCGGGAAGTCGTCGAGGAAGACGATCCGGTCCGGCTGCTCCGGCTTCGAGAGCGTGCGCGCGCACTGCGCCTTGATCGACCGGGCCAGGGCCTCCCGGTCCGCCGCCCGGCCGGGCAGGACGCAGGCCACGGCGATCTCGCCCCAGACGTCGTGCTGGCCGGCGACCACGGCGACGTCCTGGACGCCCTCGACCAGGCTGATGGCGTTCTCCAGGGCGAGGGGGGCGATGTTGACGCCGCCGCGGATGATGATGTCCCGGCTGCGTCCGATCAGGCGCAGCTCGCCTGCCCGCAGCTCCGCGAGATCGCCGCTGGCGAAGTAGCCGGCCTCCAGTTCGGGGGCCTGGAAGCCCGCCTCGGTCAGGTAGCCACGCATCAGGAAGGGCGAGCGGACCCAGAGCTCGGGCTCGCCGCTCGAGTCCCGCCGCAGGCGGCAGGCCAGCTCGGGCAGCGGCCGTCCCCAGTGCCGCTCCGCCAGTGCCGCATCCCTGGACTGGAAGGTGAGCGGCCCGCCGAGCTCGGTCACGCCGTAGCAGTCCTGCAGCGGCAGACCGAAGGTCTCAAGGAAGCTTCGGCGCAGGGCGGCGTTCAAGGGCGCCGCGGTCGACTGAACCTGGCGGAAGCCGCCGGCCGCCTCGCGGGCCCGGCCGGGGTCGCGCACCAGGCGGCAGAGCGCGGCCGCGATCGAGGGCACCAGGCTCAGGGTGTTCGCCTTGCGGGAGACCGGGTGCGACCAGAAGTCGAGGGCCGAGCGCGAGGAGAACTGCGGCCCCTCGACCACGGTGGCGCCGGCCAGGAGCGGCGTCAGCAAGGTGTTGTGGAAGCCGGCCATGTAGGCCATCGGCAGGACGTGGTAGAGGCGGGTCTCCGACGAGAAGCCCGCCAGGCGCCCGAAGGACAGGGCGGAGCCGACGAAGGAGTCCAGGCGGTGGCAGATGCCCTTCGGCCGGCCGGTGGTGCCGGAGGAGAAGAAGATCCCGAAGGTCTCGGCGTTCGCGCCCTCGAAGACGATGTCGCCGTCGGCCGGTGCCGCGAGTCCGGCGTCGAGCGCCGGCGCCTCACCGACCACGAGGGCCGGCCGGGCCAGGGTGAGGATCTCCTCGACCGCCGCCGGCAGGAGGTCCGGCGAGATCGGACAGGCCACGAAGCCGCCGATGGCGCAGGCCAGGTAGAGGCAGGGATAGGCCGGGCCGTTCGGCAGGTGCAGGGCGACGCAGTCGCCGGGCCTCAGGCCCTGGGAGGTCCACTGCGCCGCGATCCGGCGGGCGTTCGCGTAGTAGCTGCCGTAGGTGAAGCAGCGCTCGTCCAGGGCGACGAGAAGGACCTGGTCCCGGCTTTCGCGGAAGCGCCCTTCCAGGATGTCCGAGGCTGCCATCGTGACGCTGTCTCACCTGCTCCGGCGGACGTCATGGCGGCTGCGCCGCCGCGATGCCCGCGACCATCGCTTATCACGTAAGGATTATGAAAAAACAGTGTTCCAGATAACCCTTAACGAAGCATTCACCATGTAAGCGTATGCCCTTTGGTTGAATTTCGGGATCAAAGCGCAGACAGCACGATCGGAGGGCCAGGTGCTACACAAGCCTCAGGACGACGAAGAGCAATACCTCAACCTGGGCGAGGAGCTGAACCTTCGGAAGAAGCTGCACCAGACCTCGGTCCTGGAGCGGATCGGGGAGCTGCGCGCGCCCGGCCCGGCGCCGGCGCCCTGGGTCGTGGAGCTCGACCCGACCACGGCCTGCAACCTGGCCTGCCCGGACTGCATCAGCCGCGACCTGCTGAACCAGGGCGGCTTCGAGCGCGAGCGCCTGCGCGACCTGGCGCGGGAAATGGTCGACGCCGGGGTGCGCGCGGTGGTCCTGATCGGCGGCGGCGAGCCCCTGGCCCATCCCGAGGCCGAATGGGTGATCCGTTACTTCGGCGAGAACGGCCTGCAGATCGGCGTCACCACCAACGGGACCCTGATCGACCGCCACATGGACTGCCTGGCGGAACACGCGAGCTGGGTCCGGGTTTCGGTCGATGCCGCCTCCTCGGAGACCTTCCAGCACTTCCGGCCCAGCCCGAAGGGCGTTTCCGAGTTCGACAAGGTGATCGACAACATGCGCGCCTTCGCCCGGCGCAAGCGCGGCAAGCTCGGCTACTCCTTCCTGATGCTGACCGAGTGCGATCGGGAGGGCCGGGTGCTGCGTTCGAACATCCCGGAGATCTATTCCGGCGCGCTGCTCGCGCGGGACATCGGCTGCGACTACTTCGAGGTCAAGCCGTCCTTCGACTTCAATCACTTCCTGATCGGCCAGCCGGACGCGCTGCTGAACCAGGCCAAGGAGCAGATCAACGCGATCGAGCATCTCCAGACCGAGAGCTTCCGGAGCCTGACGGCGACGAAGACGCGCTTCGTCCTCGACAACGACGTCCAGTCCCAGCCGAAGGACTACCATGACTGCACGGTCGCCAAGCTGCGCACCCTGCTGACCCCTTCGGGCGCCTACGTCTGCCCCTACTTCCGGGGCGTGGCCGCGAAGCAGATCGGCGACGTGACCAAGCAGTCCTTCACCGAGATGTGGCACGGCGCCCAGCGGGCGGCCGTCATGGAGAAGCTCGACCCCAGCAAGGACTGCCGCTTCCACTGCATCCGGCACGAGTCCAACCTGATGCTCGAGGAGATGCTCAAGTCCCTGCCGGAACGCGGCGGGCCGGACTACGACTTCTTCATCTAGGCGTCCGCGCCGAAGGCGCCCGCCTTCGGTCCGGGACCGCGGGGGATAGCTCATGGAAACTGCGGATTGGCTTCTCGACTGGTTCGCCGCGCGGGGCGAGGCCGGCGCGCTGACGGTCGAGGAGAACTACTACGACAAGGGCGTGATCGACTCCTTCTCGGTCATCGAGCTGATCGAGGACGTCGAGACCCGTTTCGGGATTCGCTTCAGCGACGGCGACTTCCGCGACAAGCGGTTCCCCACGGTCGCCGGCCTCGCCGATCTCATCGCGGAGAAGCAGCGGGTCGATGGCTGAGGCGCACTACGCCCGGGCGGACCTGGAGACGGGGCTCGCGGCCCTCGCGGTCGAGCCCGGCGATACGCTGTTCTGCCACAGCAACATCGGCTATTTCGGCCGGCTCGCCGGCGCCGACAGCCGGGAGGCGCTCTGCGAGGCCGTCTTCGATGCGGTGATGGCGCGCCTGGGGCCGAGCGGGACGCTGGTCGTGCCGACCTATACCTACTCCTTCCCGCGGGGCCAGGATTTCGACCCGGCAGAGACGGCCTCGCCCATGGGAATCTTCGCCGAATGGGTCCGCGCCCATCCGGACGCCCTGCGCTCGCGCGATCCCTCCTTTTCGGTGGCGGCGATCGGGCCGGGCGCGGCGGCGCTGATCGAGGACCTGCCGGACAACAGCTTCGCGCCCGGCTCCGTCTTCGACCGGCTGCTCCGGCTCGGCGCCAAGCACGTCAACTTCAACCACCCGGGCTGCACCTTCATCCACTACGTCGAGCGGGAGCTGCAGGTGCCCTACCGCTTCGACAAGACCTTCGCCGGCACGCTCCACCTCGACGGCGTGGCGCGGGATGCCAAGGTCACGATCTGGGTGCACTACCTCAGCGACATGTCGCTGGCGCACAGCCCCTTCGGCTTCGAGGCCCTGGCCCGGGAGAGCGGGCGGATGGTCGCGCGGCCGCTTGGCCGCGGCGAGATCAGCGCGATCACGGCCCGGGCGGCCTTCGACCTGATCGCCGAGACCCTGCCAGAGCGGCCCTGGTTCCTCACCAAGGCCGAGGCCCTCGGGATCAGCGATCCGGTGATGATCCCGGAATGACCCCCGGTAACGCCGATGCTGGGCGCTCGGCCGCGGGTTAGAGCCCCTGCGCGGTCTTGAGGACCTCCTCGACGTGGCCGGGGACCTTGACCTTGCGCCAGGCGCCCTGGATCACGCCCTGCTCGTCGATCAGGAAGGTCGAGCGTTCGATCCCCATGTACTTGCGCCCGTACATCGACTTCTCGACCCAGACGCCGTACTTCTCGCAGATGCTGCCGTCCTCGTCGCTGACCAGCGAGAAGGGCAGGTCGTACTTGGCCTTGAACTTGTCGTGGCTCTTCACGCTGTCCTTCGAGACCCCGAGGATCTCGGCATCGACCTTCGAGAAGTCCGGCATGGCGTCCCGGAAGCCGCAGGCCTCCTTGGTGCAGCCCGAGGTGTCGTCCTTCGGATAGAAGTACAGCACCACCTTGCGGCCCTTCAGCGAGGCCAGATCGAGCTGGCCTTCGCCGTCGGTGGCGGCGGCGAAGGTCGGGGCGGCATCTCCGATCGAAACGGTCATTGGGGTCTCCCTCCTCTTCCTCTGCGCTCATATGGTGGCGGACAGCCGCCGGTTGCAAGACCGTCCGCGCGCGGCGGAGGGCCTGCTCGTTCCG
>JANQGU010000286.1 GCA_028282935.1 Kiloniellales bacterium | reverse complement strand
TCGTCCGCCCCCCTGCGGAACGAGGGCCTGGGCGAGGGAGAGGGAATGCGGATCGCTTTCGTGCTTTGTGCCTGCATGCTGCTGTCGGCCTGCGGAACGCCGGTTTCGTCGTTCGCGAACATGGCGCTCAGCAGCGTTACCTATTTCTTTACCGGCAAGACGACCACCGACCACGGGCTCTCCCTGATGTTCCAGGAGGACTGCGAGATCATCCGCGCCCTGGAAGGGGAGATCTGTCGGCCGGTCGGCAACGGCTATCCGGCGGCCGATCTCCGGGTCGCCCTGCAGCCCCTGGAGACCACGCCGGGCCTGGCAGAGGCCGATTTCCTGCGGGCCGACGGCTCGGTGATCATCGATCCGGACCGCCCCATGCTGGCCGAGACCCCCTTGACCGAGGACCTCGACGGGCCGCCCATCGATCTGGTCCGGGCGGGCGGCGACCGGGGCCGGGACCCGCGGGCCAATCAGACCGCGTCCAGGCTGCCGGGCCTCGTGCCGGCCGGCGCGGCGCAGGAGGAGTCCGACCAGTACGAGTCCGACTGGGACCGCCGCTTCGGGTTCTATCGCGACAGATAGGGCCTTGCGGCAGGCGCGCGCCGCGCTAGACTCGGGCTTGAAAAAGTAAATACAATTTTAGATTGCAAGCTCTTCCTCGACTTCTGGCGGCGATAGCGGGCCGCGGAGTCTTTGCTGGACACTGGACCAACGGCGTGGCGCTTCGTCCATGACCCTTCCTGTTGATGACGGCTTCTTCATGCCGCCCGAGTGGGCGGCCCATGCGCGCTGCTGGATGGCTTGGCCTTGCCGCGAGGCGCTGTGGGGCGACGGCCTCTCGGCGGCCCGCGAAGCCTATGCCGCGGTGGCGAAGGAGATTTCCCGCTTCGAGCCGGTGACCATGGTCGCCAACCCGCAGGACGTGGCCGAGGTCAGCCTGAGCTGCGGTCCCGGCGTGAGCTGCCTTTCGCTCGCCCACGACGATTCCTGGACCCGCGACAGCGGCCCCAGCTTCGTGGTCGACCGGAAAGGCGGAGTGGCCGGGATCGATTGGGTCTTCAACGCCTGGGGCGGCAAGTACCAGCCCTATGGCGAGGACGCCCAGATGGCCCGCCGGATCCTGGAGCAGCTGGAGCTGCCCTGCTACCCGGCGCCTCTGGTGATGGAGGGCGGCGCCATCCATGTCGACGGCGAGGGCACCCTGCTGACCACCGAGCAATGCCTGCTCAACAAGAACCGCAATCCCGACCTCGGGCGGGACGAGGTCGAAGCTCTGCTGCGCGGCCACCTGGGGGTCGAGACCGTGATCTGGCTCTCCGGCGACCCGCTCGACGACGAGACCGACGGCCACGTCGACAACCTCGCCTGCTTCCTCGCGCCCGGCGTGGTCCTGGCCCAGCACCCCGGCCCGGAAAGCGCGCCCAACCATGCGGCCCTGGCCGAGAACCTGAAACGCCTGCGCGACGCCCGGGACGCCCGCGGCCGGGCGCTGGAGGTGGTCGAGATGCCGCAGCCCCAGACCAAGCTCGAGGACCACCGCGGCGCGCCCCTGCTGGCCTCCTACGTCAACTTCTACCTCGCCAACGGGGCGGTGCTGGCGCCCGGCTTCGAGGACCCGTCGGACCAGAAGGCCTACGAGATCCTGCGCCAGGCCTTTCCCGACCGCGAGGTCGTCCAGATCGACGCCCTGGAGATCGTCTACGGCGGCGGCGGCATCCACTGCATCACCCAGCAGCAGCCGGCGCCCCTCGCCCAGGGCTGAAGGGAACGCTGGGGCCGGGGTAAGGGCGCGCGCTACTCCGGCTCGATCTCCCAGATCCTGGCATGGTCCGCGGCCCGCTCCGGGCGGATCACCCGGACCCGCTCGACCAGGCCCGAGGGGCCGGGCTCGCGCTCGATGGCCAGCAGGCTGTGCAGCTTGTGGTCGCTGAGGCCGAGGGCGTAGTCCGCCTCCTCCCGGGCCGCCGGCAGGGCCGCGGTCAGGCCGGGCGCGCCATAGGCCTCGACGAAGTGCCGGGCCAGGCGCTCGACCACCTGGGAGAAGCCGGCGTCGTCGATCTCCACGACCTCGACCAGGGTCGCCCGGCCGAAGCTCTCGGTGCCCAGCCAGCCGTTCCGGAAGGCCTGCATCTCCTTGCCGGCGAGGGCCTGGAAATCGGCGTCGGCGAAGGCGAAGCTGCCCGGCACCGCCCACTCTCCCGGGGCCGCGGCCCTGGGAAAGACCTGCAGGTCCGAGTTGTCGAGCCGCAGCGTGCGAAGGAAGCGCATGCCGCCAGTCTAGCGGAAAGCCGTTTGGCGGGGTGACGCCTAATTGGCGCGGGGCGTCGTTGCGCGGCCGCCGAGGACCAGTTTCGGGCGCTTGTCGGCGTAGAGCGCCTGGTCGGCCAGGAACAGCAGGCCCTCGGCGTTCGAGCCGGCGTTGTAGGCGGCGGCGCCGAAGCTGGCCGAGGCCCGCAGGCGCCGGGCCTGCCAGGGCACCTCGAGGTCGCGTATCCTGGCCTTCAGCCGCAGCACCCGGTCGGCGGCCTGGCTGCGCCGGGTGTCGCTCATCAGGATGGCGAACTCGTCGCCGCCGATCCGGGCCACGGCATCGCTGCGCCGGATCTCCTTGCGCAGCAGCGCCGCGACGCTGCGCAGCACGCTGTCCCCGGCGAGGTGGCCGTGACGGTCGTTGACCGCCTTGAAGCGGTCCAGGTCGCAGAGCACCAGCAGCCCGGTCTCGCCATGCCGCTGGGCCCTGGCGAGCGCGGCGCCGAGCGCCAGGTGAAAGCCGCGCCGGTTGAGCAGCCCGGTCAGCTCGTCGCTGTTGGACAGCCCCTCCAGGTAGGAGATGCGGGCCCGCTGCTCGCTGATCCGGCGCTCGGCTTCAGCGGTCGCCAGGATCAGCTGGTCGACCAGGTCCTGGACCTCGCTGTCGCGGCCTTCGGCCTGCTCGCGCAGGCGGGTCAGACCGTCGCGCAGGGGCGCGAGGTCTTCCTCCGGGAGGGATTTGCGGTTCGGCTGGATCTGATACACGGTCTCGGCCTCGCTCTGTCACGGCATCGTGGCTTTGAAAGCAAGAGGCGTGCCAGGCCTAAGTCCTTGATTCCGAAAGACCTCCAGCGGAGCGGGCGGGCAGATTCTGCCCGCTCCCGGCCGCCGGCCGCGCGGTCGATCGGTCACTAGGGCCCTGATTCGGAAAGAAAACACCGGCAGGGGAGGCCCGCCCGGGACGCCAGGGCCTGCGCCCGGCGGGCTTTGCCGGGCGGAGGATTGCCGCTACCCTGGGTTCGCCTCGGCGGAGGCCGACGTTGCCATAGCTTGCCGGGTCTAGTATCTAGCCGCTACGCGATGCCGCCCCGCCCCCCGGCCGGGCGGCTTGAATGTATCCGCCATATCGTGGTCAGTGGACCCAGGGACCGAACCTCGTGTCGCCAGTCTTGAGATTCAGCCGTCCGCTTCTCGCCGGGCTCGTCCTCCTGACGGCGCCCCTGGCGGAGGCTCTCGCCGGCGCGGTGGAGATCCTGCCGCATCGCGCGGTCTACCGCATGGAGCTCTCGGCCCTGCGCGGCGGCAGCAGCGTGGTCGACGTGACCGGCCGCATGGACTTCGAATGGCGCGACGCCTGCGATGCCTGGACCGTGTCCCAGCGCATGCGGATCCTGGTCGGCTACGGCGACGGCAACGAGATCGACTTCGGCCTGACGCTCAACACCTGGGAGTCCAAGGACGGCCTCAACTATCGCTTCTTCATCCGCCAGCTCACCGGCGGCCGCGACGGCGAGGAGACCCGGGGCAAGGCGCAGCTCAAGGGCGAGGGAGAGGGCGGCGAGGCCGCGCTCGCCCTGCCCGACGAAAAGACCGTTCCCTTGCCGGCCGGCACGCTGTTTCCGACCGAGCACACGCAGGTCCTGCTCGAGTCCGCGGGCCGCGAGGTCTGGCCGCTGTGGAAGACGGTCTTCGACGGCTCCGGCGAGGGCGGCCTCTTCGGGGTCTCCGCGGCCCTGGTCGAGGCTGTCGCGCCCGAATCCGACGTGGCCGAGGGGCTGGAGGCGATCAAGGACCAGCCGTCCTGGCGCCTGCGCCTGGCCTACTTCGACCTCGGCGATCCGGTGGCGGCAGAGCCCGAGCAGGAGCAGGCCTTGCGGATCTACGCCAACGGCGTCCTCGACGAGCTGGTCCTCGACTTCCCGGAGTTCTCGGTCCGGGCCGTCCTCGAGAAGCTCGAGCCTCTGGAAGCCCCCGCCTGCTAGCTTAGTTCCCGGTCGGACGCGCGAGAGTCCTGCGCCGCTTCAAGAGCGATCCTCGGTCAGCAGGCCGCGGCCCTTGCGGATCGCGTCGCGGCCCAGCTTGTCGCGCACCTGGTCCATGGCGGCCTCGACCCGGCCCCGCCGCGTCCGTTCGGGGTCGAGCAGATCCGGCGGATCCGCGAGGTCCCCGGGCCCGAGGTCGCTGGCGCCGATGCCGATCAGGCGGAAGCGCCGGCCGTCGGCTTCCTTGGCGAGCAGGGGCAGGGCGGCGTCGTAGAGCACCTCTGCGAGCTGGCTCGGGTCGTCCAGGCGCCGGCTTCGGGTCAGCAGGCGGAACTCTGCGGTCTTGAGCTTGAGCGTGACGCTGCGCCCGGCCAGCTCCTTGCGCTTGAGCCGCCTGGAGACCTTCTCGCAGAGCGGCCAGAGACGCCCGCTCAGGTCGTCGAGGCCGGCGAGATCGCGGTTGAAGGTGGTCTCCGCCGAGATGCTCTTCGCCGGCTCGTGGGGGTCGACCTGCCGGGCGTCGCGGCCGTGCGAGAAGCGATGCAGGCGGCCGCCGATGGCGCCGTAGCGCGCGATCAGCTCGGCCTCCTCGTAGCGGCGGAGCTGCCCGACCTTGGTGATGCCGTCGCGCTCCAGGGCCTTCCGCAGGGCCTTGCCGACGCCCCACAGCAGGCTCACCGGCTGCTCGGCCAGGAAGCCCTCGGCCTCGGCCTCGCCGATCACCGCAAAGCCCCGGGGCTTGTCCAGGTCCGAGGCGACCTTGGCCAGGAACTTGTTGTAGCTCAAGCCGATCGAGGCGGTGATCTGGTGGGCGTCCTCGATTCGCCGGGCCAGCAGGGCCAGGGTCCGCGCCGGCGGGCCGCCGTGCAGCGCCTCGGTCCCCGAGAGATCGAGAAAGGCCTCGTCGATCGACAGCGGCTCGACCAGCGGCGTGACCTCCGCCATCAGGCGCTGGACGGCCAGGCCGGCCTCCTGGTACTTGGCCATGTCGGGCCGGATCACCACCGCGTCGGGACAGGCCTTCAGGGCCTTGAACATCGGCATCGCGGAGCGCACGCCGTAGAGCCGGGCGACGTAGCAGCAGGCCGAGACCACGCCCCGGCGGCCGCCGCCGACGATCACCGGCCGCTCGGCCAGCTCCGGCCGGTCACGCTTCTCGATGCTTGCGTAGAAGGCGTCGCAGTCGATGTGGGCGATCGCCAGTCGCCCCAGCTCCGGATGGCTCAAGAGGCGCGGCGAGGCGCAGTCGGGACAGCGCTCGACCTCCGGGGCCTCCCAGAGCGCGCCGCAATCCCGACAGAGCGTGGTCATGGGGCCTGGGCCCGTCCCAGGGTCAGCGGCAGCTCCTCCGGCCGCCAGAGCCAGGCAGCGCCGCGGACCCCGCTGGAATCGCCGTGCTTGGCGGCGACGACCGGCGTGGTGCAGGTGTCGGAGAAGACGTAGTCCCCGAGGCGCTCCGGGAGCTCGGCATAGAGCTGCTCCATGTTGGACAGGCCGCCGCCCAGGACCACGCAATCCGGGTCGACCACGTTGATGACGGTGGCGAGGCCCCGGGCCAGCCGCCCGGCGTGGCGCGCCAAGCTGGCCGCCGCGGCCCCGTCGCCGGCCGCGGCGCGTTCCGAGATCTCCTCGACGGAGAGGGTCTCGCCGGAGACCTTGGCGTGATCCCGGCTCAGCCCGGGCCCGGACAGGAAGGTCTCCAGGCAGCCCGTCTTGCCGCAGTAGCAGTCCGGCCCCGGCCGTTCGTCGTCCTCGGGCCAGGGCAGGGGGTTGTGGCCCCACTCGCCGGCGATGGCCTGACGGCCGACCAGCGGCCGTTCGCGCACCACGATGCCGCCGCCGACGCCGGTGCCCAGGATCACGCCGAAGACCACCTCGGCCCCCGCGGCGGCGCCGTCGACCGCCTCGGAAAGGGCGAAGCAGTTGGCGTCGTTGGCCACCCGCACGGGTCGGTCCAGGGCCTCGGTCAGGTCGCGGTCCAGCGGCCGGCCGATGATCCAAGTCGAGTTGGCGTTCTTCACCAGGCCGCTGTGCGGCGAGATCGTGCCCGGGATCCCGACCCCGACGCTGCCCGGCTGGCCGAGCTCGGCCTCCACGGCCTGCACCAGGTCCCGGATCCTCCGGATCGTGGCCTCGTAGTCGCCCCGCGGGCTCGCCAAGCGGCGGCGCAGGCGGATGCCGGCGCTGCCCTCGAGGGCGGCCGCCTCGATCTTGGTGCCTCCCAGGTCGATGCCGATCTGCATGCCTCGATCCGTCCCGCGGGCCCGGCTAGGACCCGCTACAACCCCCAGAATATCTAGTCCTTACCAATATTTAACCCCGGAGCCTTAGATGATACAGGGTAAAGCTCATAGGGACTAAAGGGTGCCGCTGCGGCCCACCCGGGGCAAACGAGGTTTTAAGCTCTGGGCCGAAAATGGTAAACAATGGCAGCAACCACAACATCGCTTGGACCACTCAAGGCGCCCGCCATGGATGACGACAACGGCAAGACGGTCCTGGTCGTGGAAGACAATGACCTGAACATGAAGCTCTTTCACGATCTTCTGGAGGCCCACGGCTACAACATCCTCCAGACGAAGGACGGTATGGAGGCGCTGCGGATGGCCCGCGAACATCGCCCCGACCTGATATTGATGGACATCCAGCTCCCGGAAGTTTCCGGTCTGGAAGTGACCAAGTGGATCAAGGAAGACGACGAGCTCAAGTCGATCCCGGTGGTGGCCGTGACGGCCTTCGCCATGAAGGGCGACGAAGAGAAGATCCGCGAAGGCGGCTGCGAGGCCTATATCGCAAAGCCGATCTCCGTGGCCAACTTCCTTGAGACGGTTGGCCGCTTCCTGAATTGAGCTGAGGTGGGTGGTATCCGGTCATGACGGCGCGGATCCTGGTCGTTGACGACGTTCCCGCCAACGTCAAGCTTCTGGAGACGAAGCTGGCGGCCGAGTACTTCGACGTGCTCACGGCCAGCGACGGCCCCTCCGCGCTGAGCGTGGCCGAGGATCAGCTTCCCGACATCATCCTGCTGGACATCATGATGCCCGGGATGGACGGCTTCGAGGTCTGCCAGCGGCTCAAGGACTCGACCAAGACCCGGCATATCCCGGTGGTGATGGTCACGGCCCTCAGCGAGGTTCCGGACCGGGTGCGGGGCCTGGAGGCCGGCGCCGACGACTTCCTGTCCAAGCCGGTCAACGACATCGCGCTCTTCGCCCGGGTCCGCTCGCTGCTGCGGCTCAAGATGATGACCGACGAACTGCGCCTGCGCCAGGAGACCTCCGGCGACCTGGGCGTCTTCGAGTCGGACTATGACGACGACGACGACCCGAAGGACGCCCGGGTCCTGATCGTCGAGAACAACGAGATGATGGCCGATCGTCTGGCCCGCTATCTGGGCGAGAGCGGCTGCGTGACCGATCACGCCGCGACCACCGCCGAAGGCCAGATCCTGGGCCGGGACGGCGACTACGACCTGGTGATCGCCAACCTGCACGTCGGCGGCGAGGACGGGCTGAGGTTCTGCTCCCAGTACCGCTCCAACGAGCAGACTCGCCATGTCCCGATCCTGCTGCTGCTGGACGACCTAGACCTGCCGCAGCTCGCCAAGGGCCTGGACATCGGGGTCACCGACTACTTGATCAAGCCGGTCGACCGCGGCGAGCTGCTGGCCCGGGTGCGCACCCAGATCCGCCGTCACCGCTACCACCACCGCCTGCGGCTCAACCTGCAGCAGTCGGTGAACATGGCCTTCACCGATCCGCTGACCGGGGTCTACAACCGCCGTTACATGTCCGCCCATCTGGACCGCAAGATCATGGAGATCGCGACGGCCGAGAAACCGGTTTCGGTGATCCTCTTCGACATCGACCACTTCAAGGCGATCAACGACACCTACGGCCACGGCCCCGGCGACCAGGTCCTCAAGCAGCTGGCCGCCAGGGTCAGCAACAACCTGCGCAGCTTCGACCTGGTGGCCCGCTACGGCGGCGAGGAGTTCGTGGTCATCATGCCGGACACCAACGCGGAGATCGCCCTGCGCGTCGCCGACCGGCTGCGCGCCCACGTGGCCGAGCAGGCCTTCCAGGTCGAGGGCCTGGAGGCGCCTCTGGGGGTGACGGTCTCGATGGGCGTGACCACGGCGCTGGATCACAGCGAGACGGCCGACACCATCCTGGAACGTGCCGACCGGGCGCTGTACCAGGCCAAGAGCGAGGGCCGCAACCGGGCCATCTCGGCCGAGCTCGGCGGCCCCAAGGAGACCGAGGGGCCCCTGGCCTCGACCGGCTGAGCGGCGCGCGCCGCCTGCCGGGCCAGCCGGATCCGGCCGCCGCCGCTTTCGACCGCCGACACGACGAACACCGACACGACAAAGGGCCACCCGAGGGCGGCCCTTGCTCAGGCGTCGCGATCCCGGCGGGGATCACTTCATCTTGGATTCCTTGAACAGGACGTGCTTGCGCGCGACCGGGTCGTACTTGCGCAGCTCCATCTTCTCGGTCTTGGTCCGGGCGTTCTTCTTGGTCACGTAGTAGTAGCCCGTGTCCGCCGTGCTGACCATCTTGATCAGGATCGAGTTCGGCTTGGCCATGGCGTTTTCCTGCTGAGAGCGTTCTAGGCGGGCCGCACGATAGCGCCTCGGCGGGCCGAGTCAAGCCTCGCCTGCGGCCGGACTCGCGCCATCGGGCTGGCGGCCGAGGGCGGCGGAGAGGGCCGCCTGGGTGACCCGGCGCAGGGGCAGGGCGCCGAGCGCCTGCACGGGCCGCCAGGCCAGGTCCTCCAGCTCTCCGGACCCGGTGAGCCGGCCTTCCACCGCCACGGCATCGGCGCGGAAGAAGCGGGTGTCGAAGCGGATCGGCAGGCCCGGGGGCGTGACCGCCCGGAAGACCAGGGACAGACCCCCGAAGCCGGGGCGCCGCGCCGCGGCCCGGTAGCTCGACCAGACCGCGGCCGAGGCGTCCGCCGGATCGCCCAGGGGGCCGTCGGTCAGCAGCAGGCCGGTCTCTTCGTGAAGCTCGCGCAGGGCGCAGCGGACCAGGGCCGGGTAGAGGTCCCCGGTCGCGGCATCGGTCCCGGGCGGCGGCCCGGTGAAGCTCTCCGGCAGGCCGGACGCGGCGCGGTCCTGGGGCTCCAGCGCGCCGCCGGGAAAGACGTAGACCTCCGGCATGAAGCGGGCCGAGGCGGGCCGGCGGCCGAGCAGGACCTCGGGCCCCTCCGGGCCGTCCCGAAGGAGCACCAGCGAGGCCGCGTCGCGCGGCCGGGAGCTGTCCCTCGGCCGCTGCACCGCGCCGCTCAGTTGAAGATGATCTGGCCGGACTGCCTGTTCTTGCCGCCCTTCTCGCCGCCGGCGATCGCCTCGCGGTACAGGGTCCGGTTGGTCAGCAGCCCGATCGCCACCTTGAGATCGACCTCGGAGGTGCCTTCGCGCGCCGGACAGCGGGCGCGCAGGGCGTTCAGCGCCGGCGCGTCGTTCGGGTCGATGGCGACCTGGCGGATCGCCGGAGGGATCGTGTTGACCCCCAGGCGCAGCCCGGCGAGGACCTCGCTGGCGGACTTGCTCTCGTCCTCTATGCAGATGTCCGGCAGCACGCCGCGCTTGTCCAGGGCATAGCCCGAGGGGGCGTGGAAGCGCGCCCAGGTCAAGGTCAGCTCGCCGTCGTTGGGCAGCCGCAGGACCGTCTGGACGGTGCCCTTGCCGTAGGAGTTGCTGCCGATCACGATCGCCCGGCCGCTGTCCTGCAGGGCCGCGGCGACGATCTCGGAGGCCGAGGCCGAGTTGCCGTTGATCAGCACCACGACCGGCTCGCCGGCGGCTTCGTCGTCCGGCTCGGCCTCGAAGTACTGGTGGCTGTCGGGATGCCGGCCGTGGGTCGAGACCAGCCGGCCGTCGGTGATGAAGAGGTCCGCGACCTCGACCGCCTGATCCAGCAGCCCGCCGGGATTGCCGCGCAGGTCGATAACGTAGCCGGCGAGCCGGTCGCCCAGGTCGTCGCGGGCCGCGATCAGCTTCAGGCGGAGCATCCGGGTGGTGTTCTGGTTGAAGCCGGCGATCTTGATGTAGGCGACGTTGCCCTCGGGCCGATAGGTGATGGTCTGCGGCACGATATGGCCGCGCTTGATGTCCAGGCTCAGGGACTCGCTGCGGTCCGGGCGCCGGACCGTCAGGTTGACCGAGGAGCGCATGGGGCCGCGCAGGCGCTGCACGATCTCGCGCTGGGTGAGGCCGACGGCGTTCTCGCCGTCGATCGCGATGATGATGTCGTCGTCGCGCAGGCCGGCCCGCTCCGCCGGGGTGTTCTCCATGACGTTGAGGATGCGGACGCCGTCGTCGACGACGCGGATCCGCACGCCGATGCCGCCGAAGCCCTCGCGGCTGGCGCGGTTGTTCTGGGCTTCCTCGCGGCCGGCGTAGCGGGAGAAGCCGTCCAGGCCGCCCAGAACGCCGTCGAACACGGTCTCGTAGAGCGAGGCGCTGCCCTCGCTGCCCAGGCGGCGCGAGTGCTGCAGCCCGATGTCGAGCGCCGCCGCGGTCAGGTCGCCCCAGGCGTCGATGTCCTCCTGCCTCGGGGCGGGGAAGCTCTGCGCGACGGTGCCGTCGACGGCGACGGTCACGGTCGAATCCTGCCGCAGGATGCTGAAGTTGGGGTCGATGCCCGAAAGCTTCGCCAGCCCCGAGAGCACCAGGTCCGGCATCGACACTTCGTCGATATAGACCTCGTTGATGTCCTTGTAGCCGGTCGAGAACAGGCGCGTGGCCTTGGTCGAACTGAAGCTGCGGGGGTCTTCCTGGCTCGCGACACAGGCGGCTGCCAGCAGGGCCATTGGAACGACTGTCGCAATGGTTGCCCGTCGGGCAAGCCGCCACAGTGCAGCGTCGGAGTATCTTTCGACCATCACCCGGACCCCCGCCTCCCTCGTTGTAGGCGCCTAAAGCCTTGTGGCGCCTTGTTGCTTCGGACTTGGGGGTGATACTAGACTGGTAAAAAAAGTCTTACCAGTGTTATGTATGGTTAAGCTAAAATATTAATAAATCCAAAATAAGTCACAGCTCGGGAAAGCGCCGATTTCAGGAAATTAGATGCGCCTGCGCGCAGATTTCGTGTTGAGCTTTGTATTTTTTTTGGGCCTTTTCTTGGCCGTTCCTTTGCGAATAGTCGGTTTTTTTCCGGCTGATTTTAGGGCGATCTGCTCGGAGTCTTCCACGATGTGGAGGATCAGCCCGCCGGTTATTGGGCTGGCCTCGACCAGCCGCAGGGTGACCCGATCGCCGAGATTGTAGACCCGGCCCCAGCGGCGGCCAAGCAGGCAGTGCCTTGCCTCGTCGTGCTCGTAGTAGTCGTCCGGCAGGGCGCTGATCGGCACCAGGCCATCGCCGCCGCTCTCGTCCAGGGTGATGAAGAGGCCGAAGCGGGTGACGCTGCCGATCCTGCCGGTCATGGTCTCGCCGACCCGCTCCGCCAGGTAGGCGGCGGTGAAGCGGTCCACCGCGTCGCGTTCGGCCGCGGCGGCCCGGCGCTCGGTGTTCGAGATGTGCTCCCCGGTCTCGGCGAGGGCCTCGGCCTGCTCGGCCGGCAGGCCGTCCTTGCCCAGGCCCAGGGCCGAGATCAGCGAGCGGTGCACCAGCAGGTCCGCATAGCGCCGGATCGGCGAGGTGAAGTGGGCGTAGCGGGTCAGGGCCAGGCCGAAGTGGCCGAGGTTCCGCGGGCTGTAGGCCGCCTGGCTCTGGCAGCGCAGGACCATCTGGTTGACCAGCGGTTCCTGGGCGCTGCCCCGGACCTGCTCCAGAAGCCGGGTGAAGAGCTTCGGGCGCAGCACCTGGCCGCGCGCCAGGCGCAGGTCCAGGGTCTCGAGGAACTGGCGCAGGGCCTCGACCTTGACCGGGTCCGGGCCGTCGTGGACCCGGTAGAGGCAGGGGCGCTGGCGCGACTCCAGGGTTTCCGCCGCGGCGACGTTGGCGGCGATCATGAACTCCTCGATCAGGCGGTGGCTGTCCAGGCGCTCGCGCGCCTCGATCGCCGCCACCCGGCCCTTGGGGTCGATGACGACTCGTCTTTCGGGCAGGTCCAGGTCCAGGGTGCCGCGCCGCTCGCGGGCCCGCAGCAGGGCCGCGTAGGCACCGTAGAGCGGCTTGATGACCTCTTCCAGCAAGGGCGCGGTGGTCTCGTCCGGGCGGCCGTCGATCGCCGCCTGGACCTGGCCGTAGGTCAGCCGGGCGGCGGAGCGCATCAGGCCGCGGAAGAACTTGTGCTTCTTGATCCGCCCCTCGGCGTCGAGGCTCATCTCGACCGCCAGGCAGCCGCGCTCCTCCTTGGGCCGCAGCGAGCACCAGCCGTTGGACAGAGCCTCGGGCAGCATGGGCACGACCCGGTCGGGGAAGTAGACCGAGTTGCCCCGCTCGCGGGCGCTGCGGTCCAGCGGGCTCCCGGCGGTCACGTAGTGGGCCACGTCGGCGATCGCGACCAGGACCTGCCAGCCGCCCCCCTTGCCGGGGGCCGGGGCCGCCCAGACCGCGTCGTCGAAGTCGCGGGCGTCCTCGCCGTCGATGGTGACCAGCGGGACCTTGCGCAGGTCCTTGCGCTTGCCCAGGGGCGTGGGGCCGGCGGCCTCGGCCTGCTTCAGGGCCTGGGGCGGGAACTCGGTCGGGATGCCGTGCTCGAAGAGCGAGATCAGGCTCAGGGAGCCGGGGCCGCTGAGCCTTTCGACCACCCGGACCGGCGGCAGGCCCAGGCGGCCGCGGCCGCGCAGCACCTCGGCCAGCACCAGGTCGCCGTTCTTGGCGCCGGCGGCGTCCTCGGGCCGCAGCAGGAACTCGCGCTTGGCCCGCTTGTCGGTCGGCACCAGGCGGCCCTCGGCGATCTTGGGACGGTAGATGCCCAGGACCCGGCGCGGCGCGGCACCGACCACGCGCATCGGCTGGGCCTCGTAGGCGCCTTCGCCGGCGGCCTTGAGGCGCGCCAGGACCCTTTCGCCTTCGGCCAGGGTCGGATGGCCGCCGGGGAAGGGGGCGATGTAGATGGTCGGCGGCGGCGCGTCCCGGGTCCAGCCGGCGGGCCGGCCGAGCAGCTCGCCGTCGGGGTCGTGGCCGATCACCTCGATCACGGTGACCGAGGGCAGGTGGCCCGGGGCGGCGACGCGCCGCTTGCGGTCGCGCGCGATATGGCCCTCGGCGGCCAGTTCCTTGAGCAGGGCCTTGAGCGCGATGCGCTGCTGGCCCTTCAGCTGGAAGGCCCGCGCGATCTCGCGCTTGCCGACCGTGCCGTCCTGCTCGCGGATGAAGGCGAGGACCTCGTCCTTGCTGGGAAAGGGCGCCTCCTGGCGCTTGGGGGCCACCTGGCGGGCCTAGTCGGCGGCCTCGGCGGCGGATCTTGTCTTCGCTTTCGCTGCCTGACCCGTCTCGCCGGCGGGCTCCTCGGCGGTCCCGCTCTTGGTGGCCTTCTTGCTCGCCGCCTTCTTGGCGCCCGTCTTCTTCGCCCCGGCCTTCTTCGCCGGCTTC
>JANQGU010000064.1 GCA_028282935.1 Kiloniellales bacterium | reverse complement strand
CGAGCAGCTTAGCCCAAAAGCATGCGCAGGCGACTCTCCAGGTCCTCGTGGTTCAGGTAGAAGCCGGCCATGTGACGGTGGCCGGTGAAGCCGCTGCGGGCGTGCAGGACCCGCCAGTTGTCGAAGAGCACCGCCAGGCCGGGGCTGAGCTGCAGGCGCAGATGATAGTCCTCGTCCGAGAGCAGGGCGTGGAAGCGCCCGAGCGCCGCGTAGAAGGCCTCGGTCACCACCGGCCTCGGCCGGAAGGGCGCGCGGTCGAAGTTGTTGAAGCAGACCCGCCGCAGGCCGCCCGCCGCATCGAGGCCCAGGACCGGATGCCGGGCCAGGAGGTGCACGCCATCGCCGAGGTACTCCGCCGGAACCTCGACTTCGCTCAGGAGCCGGTAGGTCTCCGGCGCCTCGGCCTGGAGCCGGGCAGCGACGCGGAAGCCGTCGGCGAAGACGTTGACAGCGCCCTCGCCGTCGAAGGCCAGGCAGTGCAGGGCCTGGACGCCGGGCGGGTCCTCGCTGTAGGTGCCGTCGCTGTGCAGGCCGATCGCCTCGTTGGAATAGGCCGAGTCGGCGCGCGCGCCGTCGGCCTGGAAGTCCCAGACGCCGCCGAAGATGGTCTCGCGGACATAGCCGATGCGCTCGGCCAGGCGCCGGGTCGCCGCGATCTCGCTGGGCAGGCTCTCGACCAGGACCAGGCCGTCGCGCCAGAGGTCCGACAGCAGGCCGCGCAGGGCGGCGTCACCCTCGAGGATCTCGTCGAAGCGGTGGCGGGCGGGCTCGGGCGGGCCGTCCTCCCAGAGTCGGCGGTCGGGCAGCCTGGCTTCGCCGAAGGCCTGGGCGCGGAGAAAGCCGGAGTCGTAACGGCTGATCAGGTCCTCCTGCCGCCAGGACACCTCCAGGACCGCGCCCGCGCCGCCGACCGCGACCGACTCCGCCGCGAGGTCGGCGGGGAGGGCGAAGGTGTCGACCCGCCGCTGATTGGTGGCGCCATCGTAGCTTTCCGGCGCCCGGCAGTGGTCGCGCAGCCAGATCCAGGGAAAATCCGCCTGGGCCGCGTCGGTCCAGGTGATCGAGAGACCCAAAGGCAACGCTTCGGCGGACTCAATCTTCGGCGGCATCGGAACCTCGCTTCCAAAAAAATCGGCCGTTATTATTATACATATGTATAATAGATTTTCCGCTATAGTGCCAGCGCTTAGACGGCCTCCCCCGGACCGAGAGAGCCTTTGGTCGAAGAGCAGAGCCTCGAAGACGACGGCGGTCCGCCCCGACGGCGGCTCGATGCCAAGCGCCGGCGCGCGGAACTGGTCCGGGCGACCATCGAGATTCTGGCCGAAGCCGGGCCGCGCGAGGCGACGGTCCGGGCGATCTGCGCCCGCGCCGGCGTCTCCCACGGGCTCCTGCGGCACTACTTCGGCAGCCACAAGGCCCTGGTCGCCGCGGCCTGCCACAGCCTCGCCTCGGACTACGACGCGGAGCTGAGCCGGATCCTGGACCAGGGACAGGGTTCGGCCCGGGCGCGCCTGCGCGGGCTGTTCCAGCTGCTGTTCTCGGAGCGGTGGATCGACGACCGGACGCTGGGCGCCTGGGTCTCCTACTGGAGCCTGGTGCGCAGCGACGAGGAGGTCGCGGCCATCCATCGGGACTACTATGGCCGGCAGCGCCTGCGGATCGCCGGGACCCTCGGCCGCCTGGCGAAGGAGGAGGGCCTGAGCTTCGACGCCGGGGCCGAGGCCCTGGCGATCACCGCCTTGATGGACGGCCTCTGGCTGGAGCACTGCCTCGACAGCTCCAGCTTCGCGCCCGAGGCAGCCATCGCGCTCTGCGAGGCCTGGCTCGAGCGCCTGACCCTCGCCGCGCCCGGACGGGAATAGCATTGCGTCTGTTCAAGACGCCGGGGCGCGATAGAATGGCCCGCCTGACGACAAGACCGCGGCGGCGCCCCGACCGCGGCGCCAACGAGACGGCTCTGCAACCAAGAAGACTCTGCAACAGGGAGAAGCGATGATGAAGCAGTTCCTGGCATGTCTGGCCCTGGCCGCGGTGGCGGCGACGGTCGGCCCGGCCTCGGCCGGCGAGGTCCTGGACCGGGTGATGAAGACCAAGACCCTGACCATGTCCTCGGACCCGGCCTATCCGCCGCAGTCCTTCCTCAACGACCAGAACGAGATGGACGGCTTCGACATCGACGTCGGCAAGGAGATCGCCAAGCGCCTGGGCGCCGAGCTCAAGATCATCACTCCGGCCTGGGAGATCATCACCGCGGGCAACTGGGGCGGTCGCTGGGACATCTCGGTCGGCTCCATGACCCCGACCAGCGCCCGGGCGCAGGTCCTGGACTTCCCCGCCGTCTACTACTACACCCCGGCGTCCTTCGCCGTGCACAAAGATTCCAAGGCCGGCGACGTCGCCGACCTCAAGGGCAAGACCATCGGCGTCTGCGGCGGCTGCACCTACGAGGCCTACCTGAAGAAGGACCTGACCATCGACGCCGAGGGCGCGCCGCCCTTCACCTACGACGTCGAGGCCGGCGAGATCCGCTCCTACGAGACCGATACCAATGCCTTCGACGACCTGCGGATCGGCGACGGCAAGCGCCTGGACGCGGTGCTCTCGGCGCTGCCGACCATAGAGGAGGCGATCAAGAACGGCTATCCGATGAAGGTCGTGGGCAAGCCCGCCTTCTACGAGCCGCTGGCCGTCGCCCTCGACAAGGGCGACCCGGCGTTCTCCGCCAAGATCAAGGAGGTCGTCGAGGCCATGCACGGCGACGGCACGCTGAGCAAGCTGTCGGAGAAGTGGTACGGCGTCGACCTGACCAAGGTCAACTAGGTGCCGGAGGCCTTGGTGTCCGCGGCACCCCCCACTCTAACCCTCCCCCACAAGGGGGGAGGGAATTGCTCTTCCAGATCAGCGGCTTACCCCCTCCCCCTTGATGGGGGAGGGCTGGGGTGGGGGTGATTCCACCGTCACCGGCGTCCGGCAGCTGGCTGGCAAGAACCATGGCTTGGGCAGAAAGCCCATCGCCCTTCCCGCCCGCCCTCGCGCCGCCCTCATCATGACCGCGCTTCTCCTGAGCTTCCGCGAGCGACCCTGGGCCCGCCATCTGGCGATCTTCCTGGTGGCGTCGCTGGTCTTCGCGCTCTTCGACCTCAAGGAGACCCTGGTCGGGGACCTGCTGCGCCCGGCGATCGGCGAGCCGGCGGAGAGCGGGCTGCACGGCACGCTGGCGGTCGGCCTGGTGCTGGGCTTTCTCTTCGCGCTCAACCTGGCCGTCCTGCGGCTCCTGCCCTTCAAGGCGCAGATCGCCGTGACCTGGCTCGAGCTGCTGCTGCTCTTCCTGGCCTTCTTCGCCTCCTTCGACCTGTCCTACGAGTTCATCGGCCGCAAGATCGGCTTCCTGATCACCCAGGGCGCCTTCACCACCGTCTACATCTCGCTGATCTCGATCGCCATCGCCAGCGTCATCGCCCTGATCGCGGCCCTGGCCAAGCTGAGCGACAGCGCCTTCGCCTTCGGCTGCGCCAGCTTCTACATCTCCTTCTTCCGCGGCCTGCCGCTGCTGATGCAGGTCTACCTGATCTACCTCGGCCTGCCGCAGCTCGGCTTCGTGGTCGATCCGGTGCCGGCCGGGGTCGCCGCGCTGTCGCTCTGCTACGGCGCCTACATGGCGGAGATCTTTCGCGCCGGCATCCAGGCGGTCCCGGACGGCCAGCGCGAGGCCTCGGCCGCGCTCGGCCTCAAGCCGGGGCTGACGATGCGCAAGATCGTCCTGCCCCAGGCGATGAAGCTGATCGTGCCGCCGACCGGCAACCAGTTCATCGCCATGCTGAAGGACTCCTCCCTGGTCTCGGTGGTCGGGGTCTGGGAGCTGACCTTCCTCGCCCGCACCCAGGGCCGCGCCGAGTTCAAGCACCTGGAGATGCTGATCACCGCCGCCTTCATCTACTGGGGCCTGTCGATCGTCTTCGAGCTGATCCAGTCCCGCATCGAAAAGCACTACGGCAAGAGCGACCTGCGGTAGGGCTCCAGGACGGACGCGGGACTCTCCACCTTCGCCGGCTGCAATTCCCACTGCCAGCAATCTCAAGTGTCATGGCCGGGTTTGATTCGGCCATTCGTGGTGCGGGTTGCTCGATGGATGCCCGGATCAAGTCCGGGCATGACAGCACAGGGGTAGCGGGCGCCGGAGCCGGGTGAACGGACGTCGGTGCCGAAGAGCAGTGGAGGCGGAATGCGGACGACGCAGCGGCGCCAGGGTTCCCCAACACTGTCATCCCCGGGCTTGACCCGGGGATCCATGGTGCGGGCTACTCGATGGATGCCCGGATCAAGTCCGGGCATGACAGCACAGGGGTGGCAGGCGCCGGAGCGATGTGGAGGAACAGCGGAGGGCGGATGCGGGCGGCGCAGCGGCGCCGAGGTTCCCAACACTGTCATCCCCGGGCTTGACCCGGGGATCCATGGTGCGGGCTGCTCGATGGATGCCCGGATCAAGTCCGGGCATGACAGCACAGGGATGACAGGCGCCGGAACGGTGTGGAGGAACAGCGGAGGGCGGATGCGGGCGGCGCAGCGGCGCCGAGGTTCCCAACACTGTCATCCCCGGGCTTGACCCGGGGATCCACGGCGCCGCTCACTTCCGCAGACGCAGACCCGGCCCGCCGCCGTTCTCAAAGATAAACTCGATGCCGGCAGCTTCGAGGGTGGACCGGATGGCCAGAAGATTTTCGGGGACCGGCGATCTA
>JANQGU010000458.1 GCA_028282935.1 Kiloniellales bacterium | reverse complement strand
CGCTTCGGGGCCAGATCCGGCCTTGCCAGGCGCGGGCCCTTTTGGCACGCTATATCTCGTGGTGTAGGGGTTTCGGTCCGCCACATTTAGTGGGGCCTCGCAGGTCAGCGAGGGGGCCGACGCGGGAGCTAAGGACAGGCCGCCAATGACCATGAATACCCTGGTGCGAGAGCACCGGCTGCCCAGCAATCCGATCGATATCCTGGAAGAGCTGGTGGTCTCCAACGACTGGCCCTTCACCCGGAGCAACGACCGGGAGCTGGCGGTCGAGGTCACCGGACGCTGGTGCAGCTATCAGCTCTGCTTCCTCTGGGACGAGGCCTCGCAGTCGGTCCACTTCTCGTCCTTCATCGACGCCCGCGTGCCGCAGGGGCATCGGGTCCGGGTTCACGAGCTGATGGGTGCGGTCAACGAGCGGCTCTGGATCGGACACTTCGAGCTGGGCGGCGAGGAGGGCGCGCCGCTGTTCCGCCACACCCTGCCGCTGCGTGGTACCTTCGGGGCCAGCGCGGAGCAGCTTGAAGACCTGATGGACACCGCGGCCATCGAATGCGAGCGCTTCTACCCGGCCCTGCAGCTTGTGGTCTGGGGCGGGCGCTCCGTGGCCGACGCCATCGCGACCGCGGTGATGGACACCCACGGCGAGGCCTGAAATGGAACTGGACGGCCGGCTTCTGCTCATCGGCTGCGGCAAGATGGGAGGCGCCCTGCTGCGCGGCTGGCTGGAGCGCGGCCTGGCGCCGGACAAGGTGACCGTGGTCGAGCCCGGCGCCGGGGCCCGGGCCGAGGTGGCGGCGCTGGGCGTCACCGCCGTCGCCGGCCTGGACGAGGCCGAGGCAGCGCCGCCGCCAGCCTTCGTGGTGCTGGCGGTCAAGCCGCAGATGATGGCGGCGGTCCTGCCGTCCTGTCGGCGCTTCGCCGCGCCGGGCACGGCCTTCCTGTCGGTCGCCGCCGGGTCCACGATCGCGAGCTTCGAGGCCGCGCTGGGCGGCGGGGCGGCGGTCATCCGGGTCATGCCCAACACGCCGGCGGCGGTCGGCCGGGGCATGTCGGTGCTCTGCGCCAATCCAGGCGTCGAGGAGACCCAGAAAACGGTCGCCGGCGCGCTGATGGCCGCGGTCGGCGAGGTGGCCTGGATCGACTACGAAGCCCTGATGGACGCGGTGACCGGCGTTTCGGGCAGCGGTCCGGCCTATGTCTTCCTGCTGATCGAGGCCCTGGCCGAGGCCGGCGTCGAGGCCGGGCTGCCACGGGACCTGGCGACCCAGCTGGCGCGGGCGACGGTCGCCGGGGCCGGGGAGCTGGCCCGGCAGTCCGAGGAGCCGGCCGCGGAGCTGCGCCGCAACGTCACCAGCCCGGGCGGCACGACGGCGGCGGCGCTTGAGGTCCTGATGGCCGCCGGCGGCCTGCCCGACCTGATGAAGCGGGCGGTCGCCGCCGCGGCGAAGCGCGGCCGCGAGCTGGGGGCCTGACCTTGTCCGAGGACGTGGAACTGAAGGGATCGCTGCGCCGGGTCAGGGACGCGCTGGCCGCCAAGGGCTACGACTTCGCCGTGACCCGCTTCCCCGAAAGCACCCGGACCTCGGCGGAGGCCGCGGCGGCGATCGGCTGCACCATCGCCCAGATCGCGAAGTCCCTGGTCTTCCGGGCCGCCGAAAGCGACCGGCCGGTCCTGGTGATCGCCAGCGGCGACAACCGCGTCGACACCGGCAAGGTCGCGGCGCTGCTGGGCGAGAAGATCAAGCGGGCCGATGCCGACTTCGTGCGGGCCCGGACCGGCTTCGCCATCGGCGGCGTCTCTCCGGTCGCCCACAAGGAGCCGCCCCTGGTCCTGATCGACCGCGACCTCCTGGCGCACGAGCGGATCTGGGCCGCCGCCGGCGCGCCCAACGCGGTCTTTCCCCTGGCGCCGGGGGACCTGGAGGCTTTGACCGGCGGGCGGGTCGCCGAGGTCCGTCAGGACTGAGACCCCGGAAGCCCCGGAGGCGTCGCGAGGCGGGCCCCGGCGGCCGGGCATTGACGGAGAGGGCCGGGCTCTGGTTCTTTCGGGGCCTTGGAATAGCCACAGTCCCGCGCGATAGGGATCGCCGCCATGGCCGAAACCCCGAAAAGCCCCAAGCCGAGGGCAACCAAGCCCAAGGCAACCAAGCCCAAGGCCGCGGCCGGGAAGGCCGCCAAGGCTGCGCCCAAAGGCGGGGCCAAGGCCAACGGCGCCGCCAAGGCGGAGCGGGCGCCGCAGGACCGCATGGTCGACGCGGCCCTGGCCTTGGCCGCCGAACGGCCCTGGCACGAGGTCTCGTTGCGGGAGATCGCCGAGGCCTCCGGGCTGCCCCTGGCCGAGGCCTACCGCTGCGGCGCCTCCAAGCAGGCGATCCTCGAGGCCTTTCTGCGCCGGACCGACGCCGCGGTCTTGGCCGAAGGGGCGGCGGAGCCGGAGGAGGGCAGCGCCCGGGACCGCGTCTTCGACGTCCTGATGCGCCGCTTCGACGCCCTGCAGCCCCACCGCAAGGCACTGGCCTCGATCCTGCTGGCCCAGACCCGGGATCCGGCCACCGCGCTGGCCAACCTGGCGGCGCTGCAGCGCTCCATGACCTGGATGCTGGAGGCGGCGGGCCTGGAGGCCGGGGGGCTCAGGGGCCTGGCACGGACCCAGGGACTGACCCTGCTCTACCTCGCGACTCTGCGCACCTGGCTGCGCGACGATTCCCTCGACCTGGCCAAGACCATGGCCGCCCTGGACGGCTATCTCCGGCGCCTGGAAGGTCTGCTCCGGCGTTTGCCGCGGCGCAATACGGACCAGCGGAAAACCGCGGAATAGCAAGGCTTAGGGTTTTTTGTGCGCTGCACAAAAAAATCCTTGACCCGAGCGCTTCCACCAACCTATATATCGTCCAGGTTCAATTTTGTGCACTGCAACATCGCAGGGCAATGAGGGGACGACCCATGGCTCAGAACGCTTTCAATCTTTTCGACACCGACTTCACCAAGTACGCCGACATGAGCAAGTTCATGGACGCCGGCAAGATGGCCGAGATGTTCAAGCTGCCCGGCTTCGACGCCAAGGCGATGGCCGACAGCCAGCGCAAGACCGTCGAGGCGATGACCGCTTTCAACCGGGTTGCCTACGAGGGCGGCCAGGCCATCGCGCAGCGCCAGACCGAGATCCTCCGCGAGGCGGTCGACGAGTCGCTCAAGGCCATCAAGGAGCTCGCCGAGGCCGCGCCGGAGCAGCGCCTGGTCAAGCAGGCCGAGCTGGCCAAGGACGGCTACGAGCAGCTCCTGTCCAACGTTCGTGAGCTGAGCGAGATTGCCACCAAGGCGAACCAGGAAGCCCTGGACCTCGTCAACACGCGCGTTACCACCGCTCTGGACGAGTTCAAGTCCGCGATGAACACCTCCGTTGCGAAGAAGAAGTAACGCGACTCTCCAGACTGCGTTTCTCGGGATCGGGCCGCCTCCTCGGAGGCGGCCCTTCTCATTTGCGCGCGCCGTCTTGTCCTCGCTTCGAAAGCGGTGTTAGCGTCGCCGCGCTTGTCAGGGGAGGATGAGATGAGCGACGAGGGCAGGATCGGCTACGAGGACTTCGCGCGGGTCGACATCCGGGTCGGCACCATCACCCGGGCCGAGCCCTTCCCGGAGGCGCGGCGCCCGGCGATCAAGCTCTGGGTCGACTTCGGGCCCGAGCTCGGCACCCGGAAGACCTCGGCCCAGATCACCGAGCACTACGAAGTCGACGAGCTGCCCGGCCGGCAGGTGGCCGCGGTGGTCAACTTCCCGCCCAAGCAGATCGGCAAGTTCATGTCCGAGGTCCTGGTCCTCGGCTTTCCCGACGCCCAGGGCGGCGTCGTCATGATCGGGCCGGACCTGAAGGTGCCCGACGGCGGCAAGCTGTTCTGACCGCCGGCTCCGGGCATCACGACGGCGGCTCCTCCCCCGCCTCGCCGGCGAGCCTGCGCTCCAGAAACACGAAGGCCTCGGTATGGTCGGCCGCGCCGCCGAGGGCCCGGGTGGCTTGCTCCAGCAGGTCCTCGCAGGCCCGCAGCCAGGGCGCGTCCAGCTCCAGCCCGACCGCCAGGTCCCGGGCCAGGCCGACGTCCTTGCGCAGCAGGGACAGGGCGAAGCCGGAGTCGAAGGACCGGCTCAGCAGGAAGGGCTCGACCTTGCGGTCGGTCGTGTTGTTCCGCCCGGTCGAGGACTTCAGCACCTCGTTGGCGACCTTGGGGTCGAGCCCGAAGCGCCGGGCGATGATCAGGGCTTCGCAGACGGCGAGCAGGCCCGCCGCCGAGACGTAGTTGTTGAGCGCCTTCATGGCGTGGCCCGAGCCCAGGGCGCCGGTCCGCTGCACCCGTCCCAGGCAGGCGAAGACCGGCGCGAGGCTGTCGATGCGCTCGGCCGGGCCGCCGGCCATGATGGTCAGGCTGCCGTCCCGGGCGCGCGGCACGCCGCCCGAGACCGGCGCGTCGACCAGGTCGATGCCAAGGTCCCTCAGGGCCGCGCCCAGGGCCACGGTGGCGCCGGGGGCGGAGGAGCTCATGTCGACGACGACGCTGCCCCGGGCCAGGCTCCCCACCAGGCTCTGGGCCAGGCTCCGGGCCGGGCGCCCCTGGCCGGGCTCGCCCAGCACCACTTGGCGCACCGCCGCCGCGTCGGGCAGCATGGTGATGACGATGCCGCAGGCCCTGCCGATGTCGTCCAGGTCGGCGGCCGCCTCGATCCCGGCCTCCGCCTCGGCGAGCGCGGTCAGGGTCTCTGCCCGGATGTCCCAGCCCAGGACGCGGAAGCCGCCTTCCGCGAGGCGGCGCGCCATGGGCGCCCCCATGTTGCCGAGGCCGATGAAGCCGATGCTTTGCCGAGCGGTCATCGGGGCGCCGGCGCGACGTCGAGCCGGTGAATCCGGTCCTCGAAGCGCGGGTCCAGGGCAGGGTAGCGTTGCGCGACCAAGGGGTCGTGGCCCGGGACCACGTGGTCGCGGCTCTCGGCCAGCGCCTCCAGGCGCTCGAAGCCCCGGAGCATGAGCTGCGTATCGAGGACGATGGGGAAGAGCTTGCGCCGCTCGAAGTTCTCGTAGAAGTGCGAGGCGTCCGAGGCCAGGACCACCCAGCCCCGGCGGGTCAGGACCCGCACGCACTGCAGGCCGGCGGTGTGGCCGCCGATCTTGTGGACGCTGAGGTTGGGGGCGACCTCGGCGTCGCCCTCGGCGAAGGCGACCCGGCCCGAATAGACCTTGCGGACCATCTCGCAGACATGGTCGACGGTGAAGGGATGGCTCAGGTCGTCGTGGCACATGCAGGGCCCGGTGACATAGGCCATCTCCGCCGCCTGCAGGTGGAAGCGGGCCGCCGGGAAGTCCTTGAGCGAGCCCGCGTGGTCGTAGTGCATGTGGGTCACGATGACGTCGCTCACGGCCCGGGCGTCGATGTCCAGCAGGGCCAGGACCTCGGCGGGCCGCTGTGTCAGCGCGCGGCCGCGTCGCGCCGCTTCCTCGGGATCGAAGCCGGTGTCGATCACGATCGTACGGCTCTCGCTGCGCGCGACCCAGATGTAGTAGTCGATGGGATGGGGGCTGTCGTGGGCGTCCGCGAAGACGAAGGACTCCTTGCGCGTGCGGTCGCTGCGCTGCGCGTACTTCAGCGCGAAGACTTCGTAGACCTCCTGGCCCGGCATGGCGCCCTCCTCCTGCGTTCCGGTTTCGAAAGACCAGACTAGGGGCAGGGCGCGCCCGGCGGCCAGGGAAGAAATCCTCTGGCTCTCGTTCAACAGTTCAGAGCACGATCATCACCACCGAGCCGGCGAGCAGCGCGCCCATCACGAGGTTGAAGGTCCGGAAGGCCCGCTCGGAGCGCAGGAAGCGTTGCATGACGACGCCGAAGGCGAGCCAGGCGAGGCAGCTCGGCAGCGCCGCGACGACGAAGAGCAGTCCGAAGGACAGGGCCTGCAGCAGCGCGCTCCCCGCCTCCGCCTGCAGGTAGGTCCCGGCGGCGCTGGCGCTGACCAGCCAGGACTTGGGATTGACCCATTGGAAGCCGGCGGCCCCGAGGAAGCCGACCGGCTTCTCCTCGGCGCCGCCGCCGCCGCCCCTGGCGGTCGCGATCTTCCAGGACAGCCACAGCAGGAAGGCGGCGCCGAGCCAGTTGAGGGCCTGCAGGACCCGCGGCGATCCGAGCACCAGCCCGCCCAGGCCGAAGGCGACGATGGCCATCATCAGGCCCATGCCCAGGGCGACCCCGAAGAGGCAGGGCAGGCCGCGCAGCAGGCCGACGTTGGCGCCGGTCGCGGTCAGCAGCACGTTGCTGGGCCCCGGCGTGACGGCGGCGACGAAGGCGAAGACGAGGAAGGCGAGGGCTTGTTCGGCCGGCATGGATTTCGGCTAAGCTGCAACCATGGTCCGGAATGTCACCAGATCGGCCGGCGAAGGTCTTGAAGGATCGTGCAGCCCCGGGCGGGCGTCCGGGCCGGGCGCCTCGGGCTGGCTGCGCAGCAGCGGGCCGCTCGGCGGCGTCGAGCGGATCGAGGCCTGGTTCCCCGGACGGGCCTTCGCCAAGCATCGCCACGACAGCTACGCGATCGGCCAGACCCTGGCCGGCGTCCAGGCCTTCGACTATCGCGGTGCGGCCCTGGCCAGCACGCCGGGCGAGGTCGTCGTGCTGCACCCGGACGAGGCCCATGACGGCCGCGCCGGTGGCGAGGAGGGCTTCGGCTATCGCCTGATCTACGTCGAGCCGCAGCTCATCGCCGCGGCGCAGCGGGCGATCCTGGGGCGGGCGGCGGCGCTGCCCTTCGCCTCCGAGGCGGTGTCCCGCAACCGCCGCCTCGCGGGCGCGGTCGCGGCGGCCTTCCAGGGGCCGCCCGAGCCTCTGGCGCGCGACAGCCTGATTCTCGAGCTGGCAAAAGGCCTGAGCGAGGCGGATCCGAGCGGCCCGCGCCGGGCGCCGCTGCGCCGGGTCGACCTCCCCGCGGTCGAGAGGGCGCGGCGGTTCCTCGACGCCGAGACGGGCCGGGTGGTGCGCTCCCGGGAGCTCGAGGCGGTCACGGGCCTGACCCGCTTCGAGCTGGCCCGGCACTTCCAGGCGGTCTGCGGCACCACCCCCTACCGCTACTCGCTGATGCGGCGCCTCGACTTCGCGCGGCGGTGGATCGGTGAGACCAGGTCGCTGGCCGAGCTGGCCGCTGCGGCGGGCTTCGCCGACCAGGCGCATTTCACGCGTCTCTTCAAGGCCGCCTTCGGGCTGACGCCGGCGCGCTACGGGCGGCTCCTCGTCCGGGAGACCTCAGACCGGTAGGCGGACGTAGGCGCGCAAGCCGCCGAGGTCGCTCTCGCCCAGGCTCAGCTCGCCGCCGTGGCTGCGCACCACGTCGCGGGCGATGGTCAGCCCCAGGCCGACGCCGCCGGTGGTCGGATTGCGCGAGCCTTCGCTGCGGTAGAAGGGCTTGAAGACATCCTCGCGCTCCGCCTCGGGAATCCCCGGACCGTCGTCGTCGATCACGACCTCGGCCGCCTGGAATCCCGGCGCGGCGGTGACCATCACCTTCTCGGCATAGCGCTGGGCGTTGTTGATCAGGTTGCTGAGGCAGCGGCGCATCGCCTCGGGACGCAGCGGCAGGACCAGGCCGTCGGCGATCTCGGCATCGATCCGGCTGCCGGCGCGTTGCGCCTGCGAGATCACGTCGCGCAGCAGTTCCGACAGGTCGGTTTCCCGGGCCTCCTCGGTGCCTTCGCCGCGTGCGAAGGCGAGGTAGCCCTCGACCATGCGCTCCATCTCGACCAGGTCCGAGGTCAGGTTCTCGGCCTCGGGGCTGTCGCCCAGCATCGCCAGCTCCAGCTTCATGCGGGTGATCGGCGTCCGCAGGTCGTGGCTGACCCCGGCCAGCATCTCGGTGCGCTGGCGCATCTGGCGCTTGATCCGGGCGCGCATCTGCAGGAAGGCGGCGGCGGCCAGGCGCACCTCGGTCGCGCCTTCGGGCCTGAAGTGGGGCACGTCGCGGCCCTTGCCGAAGCTGTCGGCGGCCAGGGCCAGGCGCCGGATCGGATGGACCTCGCCGCGCATGAAGACGATCGCCACGCCGAACAGCAGCACCGAGGTGCCGATCATCCAGGCGATGAAGAGATAGGTGGTCGAGCTGAACAGCCGGCCGCGGTCGACCTGGACCCGCAGCAGGTTGTCGGCCAGCCTGACGTGGATCTCGACCAGGTCCGGTCCGGCGTCGCTGTCGACCGAGAAGGGATAGGACAGGCGGTCCTCCAGCGCCCAGGTGAGCTTGCGGTCGAGCAGCGAGATCACCCAGGGCTCGGGCGGCGTCGGCAGCGGCCTGTCGCCCAGCAGCGCCAGGTCCAGCTTCATCGACCACTTGGCCAGGCGGAAGACCTCCTCGACCTGGTTCTGGGTCTCGCTGCGCTGAAGCAGCTCGACCGCGGTGACGATGTCGCCGGCGATGCCCTGGGCCAGGCGCCGGGTGATGGTGTCCCAGTGGCGGTCGTAGAAGACCCAGACCGTGATCCCCTGCATCAGGATCACCGGCGTCACCATGATCAGCAGGACCCGGCCCAGCAGGGACCGGGGCATGAAGAGGCGCTTCAGCCAGAAGCGGCGCGGCGCCGTGGGGCTCGAGACGGCCATCTCAGTCGGGCACCAGGACGTAGCCGGTGCCCCGGACCGTCTGCAGGTAGCGCGGGAAGCGCGGGTTGGCCTCGATCTTGCGGCGCAGCCGGGTGACCTGCACGTCGACCGCGCGGGCGTTGCCGGGCCCGGCTTCGGCGCCGGTCAGGTCTTCCCGGCTGACCGGAACCCCGGGCCGCCGGGCCAGGGCCTTCAGCAGGCCGGTCTCGGCCGCCGTCAGGCGGACGTAGGCCTCGCCCCGGCGCAGCTCCTCGCGCTCCAGGTCGAAGCAGTAGCCGCCGAAGTGGATCTCCTTCTGGACCGCCTCCGAAGGCTGTGGCACGCGGCGCAGGACCGCCTTGATCCGCAGCACTAGCTCGCGTGGCTCGAAGGGCTTGGTGAGGTAGTCGTCGGCGCCGGACTCCAGGCCGTCGATCCGGTCGACGCTTTCGCCCATCGCGGTCAGCAGCAGGATCGGCACGCTGCTGTCGCTGCGCAGGGACCGGGTCAGGTCCAGGCCGCTTTCGCCCGGCATCATGATGTCGAGGACCAGCAGGTCGAAGGCCAGCGAGCGCAGCTTGTCCCGCGCCTCCGCGACGTCGCCCGCGGTGGTGACGCGGAAACCCTGCTCGGTCAGGTAGCGCCGCAGGAGGCTGCGCAGGCGGTCGTCGTCGTCGACGACCAGGATATGGGGGGCCTCGTCCTGCATGGCGCGATTATAGGCTTACCTCCCAGAGGCGACTAGCCGCGCGCCGCCGAGGCCGGCTTCTCGTCGCGCCGCTCGAAGCGCTTGCGGTCGGGTGCGTCGATCATGCCCAGCAGGACCTGGCGGAAGCCCTCGACCGCCTCGACCCCGGCCTCGCGGTAGGCCCGGGCGATGCGGCTGCGCTGCCGTTCGCTCAGCCGCCGCTCCAGCTCCCAGCCCTTGTCGGTGAGCTCCAGCAGGCGCTGCCGGCGGTCGCGCACGCCCGGCCGCTGGACCACGAAGCCCTCGCGGACCAGTTGGCCGAGGACCCGCGACAGCGACTGCTTGGTGATGCGCAGGATCGCCAGAAGCTCGCTCACTGTGATCGCGGGGTGCCGGCCCACGAAGTAGATGACCCGATGGTGGGCGCGGCCGAAACCGTACTCGGCCAGGATCTGGTCCGGCTCGCCGGTGAAGTCCCGGTAGGCGAAGAACAGCAGCTCCATCGCCTGGCGCAGCTCCTCCTCGCGGAGGAAAAGCGGGTTGAATCCAGTTTTTATGTCAGCCATGTTGACATATGTCAGATAAGAATGTTACGTTTTCGATCGTGAGATTGACAGATAGTAACCATAACCGCTGTTGCAGGCACAGATTCTGACGGCACCGGGCAAAGGAAGGCCGCCGAATCTTGACGCCGGGCCAGTGGTAGCGAGGCTGAAGAGCAATGTCCATGCAACCTTTCGACGATCGCAACGGGGTGATCTGGCTCGACGGAGAGCTGGTGCCTTGGCGTGACTGCAAGCAGCATCTTCTGACTCACGCTCTGCACTACGGCAGCAGCGTCTTCGAGGGCGAGCGGGTCTACGGCGGCGAGGTCTTCAAGATGACCGAGCACCACGAACGCCTGCGCACATCCGCCGAAGTCATGGACATGAAGCTGCCCTACAGCGTCTCCGAGATCAATGCCGCGACCATGCAGGTCATCGCGGCGAACCGGATCCGCGACGGCTATGTACGCCCCATCGCCTGGCGCGGCAGCGAGATGATGGGGGTCTCGGCCCAGAAGACCCGCATCCACGTCGCCGTGGCGGCCTGGGAATGGCCGGCCTACTTCACCCCCGAGGCGCGCCTCGAGGGCATCCGCATGGACTTCGGCCTCTACCGGCGCCCGGCCCCCGAGACCGCGCCCGTGCACGCCAAGGCGGCCGGTCTCTACATGATCTGCACCCTGTCCAAGCACGACGCCGAGGCGCGCGGCTACGACGACGCCCTGATGCTGGACTATCGCGGGCAGATCGCGGAGGCCACCGGGGCCAACGTCTTCCTGGTTCAGGACGGCGTGCTGCACACGCCGACGCCGGACTGCTTCCTGGACGGGATCACCCGGCGCACGGTGATCCAGCTGGCGCAGGCGCGGGGCTACCAGGTGGTCGAGCGGGCGATCCTGCCCGAGGAGCTGGCGCGGACCCAGGAGCTCTTCCTGACCGGCACCGCGGTCGAGGTGACCCCGGTCCGCGAGGTCGGCCCCTATCGCTTCCAGGTCGGGGAGATCACGCGTGAGCTCTTGATGGCCTACGACGACCTGGTCAACCGGCGGGAGCCGGCGCTGGCCACGGGCTGAGCCGCCGTCCCTTGATTTTGCTTCGGTCGGGGCCCCTTTTGCGGGCCCCGATTGCTTTGCGCCGTCAGTCGGCGCCGGCGGCCGAAGCCTTCGGTGCCGGCTCGAGGTCGTAGAGGTTGCGCTCGAAGAGCGCGCTGGTGACCGCTTCGACCGGCAGCGGCTTGCTGAAGTAGTAGCCCTGCATCGAGTCGCAGTTGAGCTGCCGCAGGAAGGCGAGCTGCTCCGAGGTCTCGATTCCCTCCGCCAGGGTACGCAGCCGCAGGCTGCGCCCCATGCCGACGATGGCGCCGACGATGGCGGCATCGTCCTGGGAGGTGGAGAGGTTGGTGATGAAGGCGCGGTCGATCTTGATCGTGGTCACCGGAAAGCGGCGCAGGTGGGTCAGCGACGAATAGCCGGTTCCGAAGTCGTCGAGCGCGATCCCCATGCCCATGTCGGCGAAGCCCTGCAACAGCCGACCGACGGACTCCGGGTCCTTCAGCATGGCGCTCTCGGTCAGCTCGACATCGAGCCGCCGCGGATCGGCCCCGGTCTCCTCGACGATCTCCTTGAAGGACTGCACCAGGTCGCTGTCCTGTAGCTGGCGCGCGGAGACGTTGAAGCTGATGTGCACGGGCGGCAGGCCGAGCGCCCGCCAGCGCTGCTGCTGCTCGCAGGCCTCGCGCAGCACCCATTTGCCCAGCGGCACGATCAGGCCCGACTCCTCGCAGAAGTCGATGAACTCGCCCGGCGGCACCAGGCCGCGCTCCGGGTGCTGCCAGCGCAGCAGGGCCTCGAAGCCGGTGATCCGGCCCTGGCGCATGTCGACCTGCGGCTGGTAGTGGAGCCGGAATTCGCCGCGCTCCATGGCGCCGCGCAGGGTCCGCTCGAGCTCGAGCTGCTTCAAGGCGTGCTGGTGCATCTCGCGGGTATAGAACTGGTAGGTGTTCTTGCCGCGCTCCTTGGCCTGGGCCATCGCCGTGTGGGCGCTCGACATCAGGCTTTCCGGCGTGGCCGCGTCCATCGGATAGATCGCGACGCCGATGCTGGTGGTCGCGTGGATCTGCTTGGCGCCCAGGGAGAAGGGCCGCGACACGGCGTCCAGAATCCTCTGGGCGGCAGAGCTCACGGTCTGCGGGCTGTCGAGGGACTCCATGACGATGGCGAACTCGTCGGCGCCGATCCGCGCGGCCAGGTCGCTCTTGCGCAGGCACTGGGTCATGCGCTCCGCCACCGTCTTGAGGACCTGGTCGCCGGTCTCCTGGCCGTGGGTGTTGTTCACCATCTTGAAGCGGTCCAGGTCGACGAACATCAGGGCGACCGAACGGTCGAGCCGCTCGGCCCTGGCCACCGCCTTGTCGAGGAAGGCGCGGAACTGGACCCGGTTGGCAAGGCCGGTCAGCGCGTCCTGCTGCGCCAGCTCGATCATCCGCTGCTCGGCCTGCTTGCGCTCGATCGCGTAGCGCAGGGCGCGGGGTAGCAGGGCGCCCTTGGCGTGGTCCTTGAAGATGTAATCCTGGGCCCCGGCGCGCAGCGCCGCGAGGCCGGTCTCCTCGTCCTTGGTTCCCGTGACCACGACGACCGGAACGCTCGGTGCCGCCGCCGTCAGCAGGTGGATGCACTCCAGCCCCGAGGCATCGGGGAGCGAAAGGTCCGAGAGCACCACGGTGACCGGGTTGTTGAAGAGATGATTAAGCGCCGTCTCCAGGTTCGCGGCCTTGTGGGTGCGGAACTGGCTGCCCTCCAGCGCGACCTCGAGCAGGCGGGCGTCTGCGGGATTGTCCTCGATCAGCAGGACGTCGATGGTTTCCGCGGTCATGGCGAAGGCGTCCGACGAGGCTGATAGGAGGGCGCAGCGCCCAGCGGCTGCGCTGGGACCATGCTTCGGCTCTTCCTGGCCGGATGGGTTCTCGACCTGGAGGTGCCAGGCATCTCTGTCCTCGTCTCGCGTGGCGAGGGAAGGCCGCCGGAGTCCGGGAGACCGTGCAGCCGCCGAAGGCGCGGGCCCTCCCCCCGAGGTCTGGCGGCGATCGCCCGCCTCCCAACAAAGTCCCTAGCCGCCGCTCTTCGAGGACACCTAGGGATTAACACTATTGCTATAGAAAGGATATTACCAATCCTTGAATCCCCTGGAGACTCAAGGATCTGCGCCGCTCAAAGGTGGTAACGAAGGCGAGAGGCTCTACTCGGCGGCCTTACCAAGAAACCTAGGGCATGAGCGCCATACTCCCGGCCAGACGCGAAGGCGTCTGATCGGGATCTGCGCTCGTACCGACCTGCCTTGGTTTACGGCTTCGGGGCCGTCCAGCGGGCCGCGGCCCGATCGTCGCTGTCCCGCGCTTCGACCCAGCGGCTGCCCTGCGCGGTCTCCTCCAGCTTCCAGAAGGGCGCCTTGGTCTTGAGCCAGTCGATCAGGAACGCGCAGGCCTCGAAGGCCGCCTCGCGATGGGCGCTGGCGGTCGCGACCAGGACGATCTGGTCGCCCGGCTCCAGGCGGCCATAGCGGTGGATCACCAGGCTGGCTTCCAGAGGCCAGCGCTCCTGGGCCTCGGCCTCGATCCGCTCCAGCATCCGCTCGGTCATCCCGGGGTAGTGCTCCAGGGTCATGGCGCCGACCTCGCTGCCGCCGGAAAGGTCGCGGACCAGGCCGACGAAGACCGCCAGGCCGCCGACCTTCGGGTTGCCGGCGGTCAGGGCGCCCAGTTCGGCGCCGAGGTCGAAGTCCTCCCGCTGAACCCGGATCATGGTCTCAGCCTCCGGTCACCGGCGGGAACAGCGCCACCTCGTCACCCGGGGAGACCGGGTCGTCGGGGCGGGCGAATTCCTGGTTGATCGCGACCTTGATCACCGAAAGGTCCGAGAGGGCCTCGGCGTAGCCGCCGCCGCGCGACCTGATCCAGTCGAGCAGCTCCCGGACCGTGGTGACCTCGGGCGGGGGCGTGACCTCCTCCTCGCCGACCCCCGTCCTGGTCTTGAGCCAGGCGAAATACAACAGCTTCATCACGACACCTCGCTGAAGGGCAGGAAGTCGACGCTGGCCCCGGGCTCCAGCTCCGTCAAGTCCTCCGGCAGCTCGACCAGGCCGTCGGATTCTACCATGGAGGACAGGATTCCGGCACCCTCGCGCGGGAACTTCCGGGCCAGCCAGCCGCCGGCGCCGTCAGCCTCCAGGCTCACCCTCAGCCATTCCCGGCGGTCCTTCTTCTTGCGGTGGCGAAAGCCGGCGCGGACCGGGAAGCGCCGCGGCGTGGTCTCAGCGGCGCCCATGAGGCGCAGGATCATGGGCCGGGCGACGTTCATGAAGGTGACCATCACGGCCACGGGGTTGCCGGGCAGCCCGACGAAGGGCACCCGCCCGATCTGGCCGAAGGCGATCGGGCGGCCCGGTTTGATCGCCAGGCGCCAGAGGTGCAGATGGCCCAGGGCCTCGACCGCCTGCTTGACATGGTCCTCCTCGCCCACCGAGACGCCGCCGGAGGTGACGACGAGGTCGTGGTCCGCCGCCGCCTCGGCCAGGGCCGCCTCGACCACGGCCGGTTGGTCCTCCAGGATGCCGAGGTCCCGGACCTCGCAGCCCAGGCCCTTGAGCAGGCCGAGCAGGGCGAAGCGGTTGGAGTCGTAGATGGCGCCCGGCTCCAGGGCGGCGCCGGGCTCGCGCAGCTCGTCGCCGGTCGAAAACAGCGCCACCCGCAGCGGCGCGTAGACCAGGACCTCCTCGCGTCCGGCCGCCGCCGCCTGGCCCAGGTCCTGGGCCCGCAGGCGGAGGCCCTTGCCCAGCACCCGGTCGCCGGCCTTGAAGTCCTCGCCGCGCAGCCGCCGGTTGGCGCCCCGCTTAATGCCCGGGCGAATGACCACCGTGTCGCCTTCTTCGCGGCAGTCCTCCTGCATCATCACGGTGTCCGGACCGGGCGGCATCTGGGCGCCGGTGAAGATCCGGGCCGCCTGGCCGCGGGCCAGGGGCGTCTGGGGCGGGTGCCCGGCGGCGATCCGGCCGACGATCGGCAACCGCGTCTCGGCTTCCGCCTCCAGGTCGTCGAAGTGGACCGCGTAGCCGTCGACCGCGGAGTTGTCTGCGGGCGGCAGGTCGTGGCCCGCCAGGATGTCCTCGGCCAGGATCCGGCCCAGGGCCTCGCCCAGGGGCAGGCGGATCGGCGCGGTGACCGCGACCGCCGTCTCGGCCAGCGATGCCAGGGCCTCCGCCGTGCTCATCAGGCGGTCGCCCTGGGCGAAGCAATCGTCGCTCAACTGGGCCATGCCGCGCTCCCTCAGGCGCCGGCGCGGGGCCGGTCGAGGCCGCAGTGGCCGATGACGAAGTCGGCGATTCCCTCGATGTCGCCGAGGTCGAGCAGCGGCCGGCCGACCTCGGGCAGCGGCGCGTCGCTGGCCACCGCGACGACGTGGGGATCCTCGGGGCAGAGCAGGGGCTTGCCGAGGGCGGGCCGATGGACCTCCAGCTTGTCGTGGGTCTGGCGCTTGAAGCCTTCGATCAGCAGCAGGTCGACCGCGGTCATGTGGCCGATCAGGTCCTCGACGCTGGGCTCCGGCGCGTCGCGAAGCTCGTGCATCAGGGCCCAGCGCCGGCCCGAGGTCACCAGGACCTCGCTGGCGCCCGCCGCCCGGTGCTCGTAGGAATCCTTGCCCGGCTTGTCGATGTCGAAGTTGTGGTGGGCGTGCTTCATGGTCGAGACCCGCAGGCCGCGCCCGACCAGCGCCGGAATCAGGCGCACCACCAGGGTGGTCTTGCCGCTGCCGCTCCAGCCCGCCAGGCCGAAGACCTTCATGCCAAACTCCTTGGTATCAAGACCGGCTACGATTCGGCTCCAAGAGAAGGCCAGGCGGGACCCGGGTGTCAATCACCGAGAGCCGCCGCCCGAGGAGGGCGGACTCCGGTACCGCGAGGGCTGTGGATGTGGACGCCGCTAGTCTTCCAGCGGCATGTGCTTCAGGCCCTGGCGCAGGTAGTCGTAGCCGGTGATCAGGGTCAGCGCCGCGGCGATCCAGAGGCCCCAGTCGCCGATCGCCTGGGTCGGAAGGAAGTCGGGCCCGTCGCTGCCGACGATCAGGAAGCCCAGGGCCAGCATCTGGATCCCGGTCTTCCACTTGGCCAGGCGGCTGACCGGGACCGAGACCTTGATCTCGGCCAGGTACTCGCGCAGGCCCGAGACCAGGATCTCGCGGCAGAGGATGACCAGGGCCGGCAGCACCACCAGGCCCTCGACGCGCTGGGTGGCGACCAGCATCAGCAGCACCGCGGCGACCAGCAGCTTGTCCGCGATCGGGTCGAGGAAGCGCCCGAAGGCCGATACCTGCTTGCGGTGGCGGGCGAAGTAGCCGTCGAAATAGTCGGTGATCCCGGCGATCGCGAAGAGTCCCAGCGCCCCCCAGGAGGCCAGAGGCCGGTCCAGGTAGAACAGCAGGATCAGAAGCGGGATGATGCCGATCCGCGACAAGGTCAACATGTTCGGCAGGCTGGTCATGACTTTATCCTGCGCCCTAGTCCCTTAAGTTTCGGTTCCCTTGCCCATCCGCTGCCGTTCTTCTAGCACAATGCCAGGGCTTTGGCGTGGTTGTCAGGAAGAATTCCTGAAGAAATCATATATCCGTCGTGCCACCGTGGCGGAGATACCTGAAACCGCCTCCAGATCGGCGAGGCCGGCGCGGGACACCGCCTTGGCCGAGCCGAAGTGCAGCAGCAGCGCCTTCTTGCGCTTGGCGCCGATGCCCGGAACCTCGTCCAGGGGCGACTGGCTGATCGCCTTGGCGCGTCCCGCCCGATGGCTGCCGATGGCGAAGCGGTGGGCCTCGTCGCGCAGGCGCTGGATGAAGTACAGCACGGGGTCTCTCGGCTCCAGCAGCAATGGCTGCCGCTCCGGCAGGAAGATCCGCTCGCGCCCGGCGTTGCGCTCCGGCCCCTTGGCGACGGCGACCAGGGCGACGTCGGCGATCCCGAGGTCGGCGAAGACCTCGAGCCCGGTGTTGAGCTGGCCCCGGCCGCCGTCGAGGATCACCAGGTCGGGCCAGAGGTCGCCGCTGCGGTCCGGGTCTTCCTTCATCGCCCGCTCGAAGCGCCGGCGCAGGACCTCGCGCATCATGGCGTAGTCGTCGCCCGGCGCCGGCGCGCCCTTGATGCGGAACTTCCGGTAGCTCGCCTTGATCAGGCCCTCGGTCCCGGCGACGATCATCGCGCCGTAGGGCTTGGTGCCGCCGAGGTGGCTGTTGTCGTAGACCTCGATCCGCTCCGGCAGGGCCTCCAGGCCCAGGGTGGCCGCCAGCTTCTCCAGCAGGTCCCGCTGGCTGGCGCTCTCCGCCAGGCGCCGGCCGAGGGCGTCGCGGGCGTTGCTCAGGGCGTGCTCTATCAGCTTTCGCTTGGCGCCGCGCTGCGGCACCAGCAGGCTGACCTTGCGGTCCGCCCGTTGGCTCAGCGCCTCGGCCAGGAGCGGCCGGTCGTCCGGGCTGTGGCTCAGCAGGACCAGCGGCGGCGTCGGCTTGTTGTCGTAGAACTGGGCGACGAAGGACGACAGCACGGCCTGGACGCCCAGCTTGCGGTCGTGGCTTGGGAAATAGGCGCGGTTGCCGTAGTTGCGCCCGGCCCGGAAGAAGAAGACCTGCACACAGGTCCGGCCCGCCTCCTGCTGCGCGGCGATGACGTCGGCGTCGTCGATCCCGGGCACGTTGATGTCCTGGTGCGACTGGATATGCGACAGCGCCCGGATCCGGTCGCGGATCAGGGCCGCGCTCTCGAAGTCCAGGCGCTCCGAGGCGTCCTGCATCTCCGCGGCGAGCCGGGTCTGGACGTCGCGGCTGCGGCCGGTGAGGAAGTCCCTGGCCTGGGTCACCAGCCGTCCGTAGTCCTCGGGCCCGATGCGGCCGACGCAGGGCGCGGCGCAGCGCTTGATCTGGTACATCAGGCAGGGCCGGCTGCGGCTCGCGTAGACGGCGTCCGAGCAGGAGCGCAGCAGGAAGGCCTTCTCCAACGCGGTGATCGTGCGGTTGACCGCGCCCGCCGAGGCGAAGGGGCCGAAGTAGGCGCCGGGCCGGTTGTGGGCGCCGCGGTGCTTGGTGATCTGCGGCACCTCGTTGTCGCCGGTGATCAGGATGTAGGGAAAGGACTTGTCGTCGCGCAGCAGGACGTTGTAGCGCGGCATCAGCCGCTTGATCAGGTTGCTCTCCAGCAGCAGCGCCTCGACCTCGCTGTGGGTCGTCACGACCTCGAGCAGGGCGGTCTCGGCGACCATGCGCTGCAGCCGGTAGGGCAGCTTGTTGATCTGGGTGTAGGTGGTCACGCGCTTCTTCAGGTTGCGCGCCTTGCCGACGTAGAGCGCCTTGCCCCGGCGATCGAGCATGCGGTAGACGCCGGGGCCGCTCGGCAGGGTCTTGACCGCGGCGGCGATGGTTTCGATCCCGCGGCCCAGGGACTGCCCGTCGGCGCGCCCGTCGCCGCCGAGTTCCTCGGCCAAAGGCTCGTCGTCCGGGCCCATCGCAGCCCGCTTGCCGCCCGCCGTGGGGTCCTTGGTTCTGCGCTGTGCTTTCAAGCTGGCCACGATCCTGTTCTGGCAAGCCGAGGGGCCAGCGTCAACGACAGGGCCCGACCCTGGCCGGTGTCAGGGATTCCGCCCAGGGCGGCGGTTCCCGCGACCCCCGGAACAGCAATCCACCGAAGCTGTGGATAAAACTGTGCCTAAGTTGTTGGGCAGCTTACCGCTTCCCAGATAAACCAAGCCCTTCAACGGATTGCCTAAAAATTGAGCATTTATCATAAGCAATTGGATTTCAATAACTTTAAGACTGTCAAGTCTTAACGTTCTGTTACAGGACGCTTTTCGCCCCTTTTTTTGACTCGCCGTCCGAAGCCCCCCTTCGGCTGTGCACAACTTCTCTACTTGCGGCTGTCCACTTCGGTCTAACCACAGGCTATAGGTGACGGTGCCTGGGTCATAGCCTGTTTTCCCTTGGCGTTAGCCCTTGGCGGGACGGCGTCTTTCGATCTCGATTCCGACTCCCGCCGCTTCGGATACCAGGTCCAGCTTCTCGATTCGGACCCGGACGGCGATGATCCGCCGGTGCACGACGCAGGCCTCGGCCAGCCGCTCCGCCAGGGACTCCAGGAGGCGGAACTCGCTCTCCAGGGATATGCGCCGCACCTCGGCGACGATGTCGGTGTAGTCGACGACCTCGCTGATCCGGTCCTTGCCGACCCGACGCGGCTCGACCTCCATGTCGAGATTGATCGCCAGGCGCTGCCGGTTTCGCCGCTCCGCCTTGGTGAGCCCGATGCGGCAGGGCAACTGCAGGTCGCGGATGAAGATGCGCTGTCCGCTGGCCTCGGTCAGTTCCGAGGCCCCGCCGCGCTGGCGGGGGGGCGTGCAGGTCGTGTCTCGGCTCATGGCGTTTGGTTTCCAGGTACCAGCCAACCCAGGTGCTGCCCGCCGTCGAGCGCGATCATCTGGCCGGTGATCGACTTGGTCGCGATCAGGAACTGCAGCGCCGCGCAGATCTCGTCGGGATCGGTGCCGCGTCCCAGCGGCATCCCGGCGGCCGCGCGGTCGAAGTCGCCGCGATCCTGGCCGTGCTCGGGCAGGGCGTAGCCGGGACCGATGCCGTTGACCCGGATCCTGGGCGCCAGGGCGAGGGCGAGCGAGCGGGTCAGGGTCCAGAGCCCGCTTTTCGAAAGGGTGTAGGTCACGAAGTTCGGGGTCAGGTTCAAGACCCGCTCGTCCAGGATGTTGACCACCAGGCCGCCGGCGTCGTCCGGCAGGGCTTTGGCGAAGTCCTGGATCAGGCGAAAGGGCGCCCGCAGGTTGATCTCCATGTGGAAGTCCCAGTTGGCGCGCGTCGCCGTGTCGACGCGGTCGAAGTCGTAGACCGCGGCGTTGTTGACCAGCAGGCCCAAGGGGCCCAGGGCTTCGACCGCGCGGGGCACCAAGGTCGCGGTCTCCGCCTCCGCCGCCAGATCGGCCGCCAGCGCGGCGGCGCGGCCGCCGGCGCCCTCGATCTCCTCCACCAGCGCCCGGGCCGCCGCCTCGGAGCGGTTGTGGTGCACGGCCACGGCCCAGCCCGCGGCCGCGAGGCTCCGGCTGATCGCCAAGCCGATTCTCTTGGCGCCGCCGGTGACCAGGGCCGAGCGCGGGTAGCTGTCGGGATGTTGCGCGAGCGCCGATTCCGTCATCGCCGCAAGATGGCAGAAGCGCGGGCCGCGCGGCAAGCCGCGAAGACCGTCCCTCCGGCGAGACGCGATCGCGTCCGACCCGGAGTCGCACACCGGAGCAGCCCGCGTTCGCTTGGACGCGGATGATTTGATCTAGCAGGCTGCTGAAGAACCCTCCTTGAGGCTTGGGATTTGGGTTCTGGCGGGCGGTTTCCGGGCTGCTGGTCTGGGTTGTCTGTGTGTTGGTCCTTGTGGGAGCGACAGTTTGGCCTTCCAGACGGACTCATCCTGCAGCCAGCAGCTTGGGTATCCGGACGA
>JANQGU010000388.1 GCA_028282935.1 Kiloniellales bacterium | reverse complement strand
CCCAAGCCCGCGCCGCCCGAGCCGGCACCGGAGCCGGAGCCCGAACCCTTGCCCCTGCCGGAGCCCGAGGCGAAGCCCGAGCCCAAGGAGGAGGTCAAGAAGGAAGAGCCCAAGCCGCAGCCGCCGGCGCCGCGTCCGAACCGCAAGCCGCAGGTCAAGCTCGCCCAGAAGCCTGAGAAGAAGAAGGAAGAGCCGAAGGTCGACCAACTGGCGCAAATTCTAAAGGACGTGGAAAAGCTGAAGGAAGAGGAGCCGGCCACCCGCAGGGAGCGGACTCAAGAGCCGCCGCGCGCCCAGCAGCAGACATCGCTCTCCTCCCTTCCCATGAGCTTGAGCGAGATCGATGCGGTCAAGCAGCAGATCTGGCCTTGCTGGAGTCCGCCGGTCGGCGCTCCCCAGGCGGAGAAGCTGGCGGTCAAGATAAAGCTCTATCTGAACCAGGATGGATCGCTGCAGCGTGCGCAGTTCGTTGACGGGCTGCGCATCGGCGGCGACAGGTTCTACAGGATCGCAGCCGAGGCCGCGATGCGAGCCGTCAGGCGATGCACGCCCTTGCAAAGGCTGCCGCCTAAGAAGTACAGCGAGTGGCGTGAGATGACGCTCAATTTCGATCCGTCGGAGATTTTGGGACAATGATGCATGTCGTAGTTCGTCGGATAGCTTCGGCTATCTTCGGTTTCGCAGCCCTGGTCGCGTTCGGTCTACCGGCCCAGGCGGATCTGCAGATCGATATCACGAAAGCCCTTGTCCAGCCGATCCCGGTCGCGGTGACGGAGTTCTATGGCGACGAGGCCGAGCAGGCGCAGATCGGTCGTGACATAGCAGGTGTCATCAATGCGAACCTGGAGCGCTCCGGCCTGTTCCGGCCGGTCGACAAGCGCGCCTTCATCCAGGACGCCGAGAGCCTGCGCGCCGCGCCACGCTTCGCCGACTGGCGCCTGATCAACGCCCAGGCCCTGGTCAACGGCAGCATCCAGCAGCAGGCCGACGGCCGGCTCAACGTCGAGTTCCGGCTCTGGGACGTCTACGCCGAGAAGCAGCTGACCGGCTTCGCCTACTTCACCACGCCGACCAACTGGCGCCGCATCGCGCACATCATCTCCGATGCGATCTACCAGCGCCTGACCGGCGAGGACGGCTACTTCGACACCCGGGTCGTCTACATCGCCGAGAGCGGCCCGCAGACCCGGCGCGTCAAGCGCCTGGCGATCATGGACCAGGACGGCGAGAACCACCGCTTCCTGACCGACGGCGGCTCGCTGGTGCTGACCCCGCGCTTCTCGCCGACCAACCAGGAGATCACCTACGTCTCCTACATCGGCAAGATCCCACGGGTCTATCTCTTCAACCTGAACACCGGCCAGCGCGAGGTCCTGGGCGACTTCCCGGGCATGACCTTCGCGCCGCGCTTCTCGCCGGACGGCAACGACGTGATCATGAGCCTGGCGCGCGACGGAAACTCCGACGTCTACTCCATGGACCTGCGGACCCGGAGCCTGCGGCGCCTGACCCAACATCCCTCGATCGACATCTCGCCGTCCTTCTCGCCGGACAAGTCGAAGGTGATCTTCAACTCCGACCGCGGCGGCAGCCAGCAGCTCTACATCATGAACGGCGACGGCTCGGGCGTGCGCCGCATCAGCTTCGGCAAGGGCCGCTACGCGACGCCGGTCTGGTCGCCGCGCGGCGACCTGATCGCCTTCACGCGGATTCACCAGGGTCAGTTCTACGTCGGCGTCATGCGCCCCGACGGCTCGGGCGAGCGCATGCTGGTCAACGACTTCCGGATCGAAGGTCCGACCTGGGCGCCGAACGGGCGCATCCTGGCCTTCTTCCGCCAGGGTCAATCGAACGAAAGGGGCCAGGTTTCAACCAAGCTGTACACAATTGACCTCACCGGCTATAACGAACGCGAAATGATCACGCCCATCGATGGCTCCGACCCGGCGTGGTCTCCGCTCAATCCTTAGGGAGGTGGCGGATCATGCAGATCCGCTTCGGCACCTTCCTAATCCCCCCGGCACCGCCGTCAGAAATCTCGAGAAACGGCAGCCGGATCAAGGAGCAGCCCGTGCTTGACAAGGACTCACGTGGTGCGGGACATACACTGCTCATTCGCTTCCCCGGATGGTTCTGAGAGGGTAGACAATGCGGTTCAAAGTACTCAGCATGTTTGCAGCCTTGTTGCTTCTGGCTGCTTGCGAAACGCCTACTGAGGAGACCACGGCCAGCACCAGCACGGCGACGGAGTCTTCCGCTGCGCCGACGCCGCCGGCCGCGGCCGAGCCGGTCGGCATTCAGCCGGGATCGCAGGAGGACCTCATCGACAAGGTCGGCGATCGCGTCTTCTTCGACTTCGACAGATATGACCTGAAGCCGGAAGGGCGCAGCTCGGTCGAGGCCTTGGCCGCCTGGCTGAACTCCTTCCCGGCGGTCACGCTGACCCTCGAGGGTCACGCGGACGAGCGCGGCACGCGCGAATACAACCTCGCCCTGGGCGAGCGCCGTGCCAATGCCGTCAAGGACTACCTGATCGCCCTGGGCATCAACGCCGGGCGTCTGACCACGATCAGCTACGGTGAAGAGCGTCCGGCTGTTCCGGGCTCCTACGAGGAGGCCTGGGCGCAGAACCGGCGTTCGCAGTTTGTCGTCAACTGACCAGTCTTCGACGACGAAGCCTAACGCAGAGAGCCACCCCGCCGGCCTCATCGCTCGCCGATGAGCCGGAGGGGTGGCCTCTAGCGTTTCTGGGCCCAGCTTCTCTGGCCCCAACTTTTCTGGGTCCAGCGTTCCGGCGCTTTCCGGGCCCTGTCACCGAGAGCCGGCCTCCGAATCCGGTCCAGTCCCGCCGGGGCTCGGGCCGGGTCGGGTCCAGGCGCGGTCGAGTCCAGGCCGGGCGCGGTGCCATATTTCTGCCCACAAGCCCGTATAGATGTGACAGGTGCCTGAGCAGAGCCGATGGATAGAACAGCGACAATGCCTGAGATGCGTGACATCGAATTGATCCGTCCGAAGGTGATCGGAGACCGCTTGCGCCCCGACTTGGCCTTGCAGGCCCTGGCCGCAGCGGTCCTGGCCGCGGTGGTGTTTCTGACCCTCGGCAGCTCCGGCGCGATGGCGCAAAGCAACGAGCTGCAGAACCTGATTCAGAGGGTCGACCGGCTGCAGCGCGAGATTTCGACCCTGCAGCGCCAGGTCTATGCCGGCGGCGAGATCCCGCAGCCGGCCCCCGGCGCGCCGGTCGCGGCCGGCGAGGACGTCCAGCCGGCGGTCGCCGCGCGGCTCCACACCCGCCTCAGCGACCTGGAGAACCAGCTGCGCAACCTGACCGGCCAGATCGAGCAGGCCAACTTCGAGGTCAGCCAGGTCGCGGCACGCCTGGACAAGCTGGTCGGCGACGTCGATTTCCGCCTGCGCGAGCTGGAAGCCCGCATGGGCGGCGGATTCCCGGCCGACGGCGGTCAAGGTCTCGGAGGCCAGAGCCTCGGGGGCCAGGGCGGCGCCGTGCTCGGGGCCGCCCCGGGTGGCCAGCCCGGCGGCCAGGGCGCGGTGGACCCGGCGACCCCGCAGGTCCTCGGCGAGGTGCCCCGGGCCCAGGTCGAGGCGCTGCGCGCCGGCCAGGGCCAGTCCGCGTCCCAGGGCTTGGCCGCGTCCCAGGGCCAGCCGACCTCGCTGGCGCCGCAGCCCTCGCAGGTCGCGGCGGCGGCGCCCGCGGCGAGCGGCGGCGGCCTGCCCGGCGGCTCGGTCAAGGCCGACTACGACTACGCCTTCGGCCTGCTGCGCCAGGCCAACTACGTCGAGGCCGAGTCCGCGCTGAAGGACTTCCTCGAGCAGCACGCCGACGATCCGCTGGCCGGCAACGCCAAGTACTGGCTCGGCGAGACCTACTACGTCCGCGGGGATTTCCGCCAGGCGGCGGTGACCTTCGCCGAGGGCTTCAAGCGCTACCCGGAGAGCACCAAGGCGGCCGACAACCTGCTCAAGCTCGGCATGTCCCTGGCCCAGCTCGACAAGAAGGACGACTCCTGCGGTGCCTTCAGCGAGCTGCTCAAGCGCTATCCGGACGCTTCGGGAAGCGTGCTGCAGCGTGCCTCCCTGGAGCGGGAACGCCTGAGCTGCCCGTGACCGCCGGCGCGTCGCCCGATCCCGGTCGCGACGCAAGGAGTCCTGTCGACGCCCGGCCGCTGGCCGCGGCGGAATTCGCCGATCTCATCGAAACCCTGGGGCCCTTCGGGGCCGCGCCCCGGCTCGCGGTCGCCACCTCGGGCGGCGCCGACAGCCTGGCCCTGGCGATCCTGAGCCACGATTGGGCCAGCGCGCGGGGCGGCGCGGTGGAGGCGGTGACGGTGGACCATGGCCTGCGCCCCGGCTCGGCCGCCGAGGCGCGTCGGGTCCGCGGCATCCTCCGGCCCCTGGGCATCGCCCACAAGATCCTGACCTGGTCCGGCGAGCTGCCGGCCGCCAATCTGCAGGCGGTCGCGCGGACCGCCCGCTATCACCTGCTGCTGGAGCACTGCGCGCGCAGCGGCGCCCTGCACCTGCTGCTGGCCCATCACCGCGACGACCAGGCCGAGACCCTGCTGCTGCGCCTGGGCCGGGGCAGCGGCCTCGACGGCCTGGCCGCCATGTCGGCCCGGGTCGCCCTGCCGCAGGCGGTGGTCTTGAGGCCCCTGCTGGCCCTGCCGCGGTCGCGCCTGGCGGCCACCCTGCGGGCCCGCGGGATCGACTGGATCGAGGACCCGAGCAACGTCGACACCGCCCACGCCCGGGTCCGGCTGCGCCGGCTCCTGCCGGCCCTGGCGGAGGAGGGGCTCGGCGCCGGACGCCTGGCCGCCGCCGCGGGGCACCTCGGACGCGCCCGGGCGGCGCTGGAGGGCGCGGTCGCGGCCCTGCTGGCGCGGGCCGGCCGGATCGATCCGGCCGGCTATGTCCGCCTGGACCCGCGCCCGCTGCTGGCCGCCGAGGCCGAGGTCGGTCTGCGCGCCCTGGCGCATGCCGTGATGACCGTCGGCGGCCGGCCCTACACGCCGCGCTGGGAGCGGCTCAGCGGGCTCTTTGCCCGGATCGGCGAGGCCGGCTTCCGCGGCGCGACCCTCGGCGGCTGCCGGATCCTGCGCCGCGGCGAGGCCTTGTTGATCGCTCGAGAGGCCGCGGCCGTAGAGAGTCTCGAGGTCGGGCCCGGGGCGCGGGTGCGCTGGGACGGCCGCTTCGAGGTCGCGCTGGCGCGGGACGCCGGTGCTGGACCGCTCCGGATCGGCGGTCTCGGCAAGGCGGCCTGGCAGGAGCTGATGGCCGCCCGTCCGGAGCTGCGCAAGGCGCCGCTGCCGGCGCCGGCCCGGGCCGGCCTGCCGGCGCTCTTCGACGCCTTAGGGTTAAAGGAGATACCCCATTTTGGGTATGAACGAAAGGGGTCCAAAGGGCCTTCCGTAAGGACTTGCAACTTCGCGCCTTCTGCCGCGCTCACGAGTTCTGGCTTTACTGTTGCTTAGAGCCTGTGGGACATTATCTATTGGCACAGAGGGAGCGACTCGCCGGGCAGCGAAAGGGCGCGAGACTGCGCTCGCCTTGGCCCGGGCGCTTTAAGGAAACGGAACTGTGAATCTCAGCCGTAACGCCGTACTCTGGATCGCAATCGTCCTTCTTCTGTTCACTCTGTACCATCTCTTCCAGAGCGGACCCGGCGTCGGACGCGGGCCCCAAGAGGTGCCCTACACCGACTTCCGCGCCGCCGTGGCCGCCGGCCAGGTGAGCAAGGTCACCATGCAGGGCGACAATCTCACCGGCGAGTTCAAGGACCGCGGCAGCTTCAAGACGGTCGCGCCGAACGATCCCGCCCTGGTCGAGCTTCTGAACGAGAATGGCGTCGAGCTGACGGTGAAGTCTCCGGAGGAGATGAGCCCGCTGCTCAGCATCCTCATCACCTGGTTCCCGATGCTGCTGCTGATCGGCGTCTGGATCTTCTTCATGCGCCAGATGCAGGCCGGCGGCGGCAAGGCCATGGGCTTCGGCAAGAGCCGGGCCCGCCTGCTGACCGAGAAGACCGGCCGGGTCACCTTCGACGACGTCGCCGGCATCGACGAGGCCAAGCTGGAGCTGGAGGAGATCGTCGAGTTCCTGCGCGATCCGCAGAAGTTCCAGCGCCTCGGCGGCAAGATCCCCAAGGGCGCCCTGCTGGTGGGCCCGCCGGGCACCGGCAAGACCCTGTTGGCCAAGGCCATCGCCGGCGAGGCCAACGTGCCCTTCTTCTCGATCTCGGGCTCCGACTTCGTCGAGATGTTCGTCGGCGTCGGCGCCAGCCGCGTGCGCGACAT
>JANQGU010000341.1 GCA_028282935.1 Kiloniellales bacterium | reverse complement strand
GCGACCCGACTGAAGACGGCGGTTCACCAGCAGTCCCTGAAATCCAAGCGCGGCATGCTCGAACGCCTCTTCGTCTGGGCCTTCTCGGGCCTGGTCTATCCGCAGATCTGGGAGGACCCGGAGCTCGACATGGCGGCGCTGAAGCTCGGCCCGGGCCAGCGGCTGGTGACCATCGCCTCGGGCGGCTGCAACGTCATGAGCTACCTGACCGCGCGGCCGGCGGAGATCCTCGCCGTCGACCTCAACCCGGCGCACGTCGCGCTGACCCGCCTCAAGCTGGCGGCGATTCGGGCGCTGCCCAGCCACGAGGCCTTCTTCCGCTTCTTCGGCCACGCCGACGAGAAGGCCAACGTGCGTGCCTACGACCGCTTCATCCGGGACCGGCTGGACCCGGAGAGCCGCGCCTACTGGGAGGCGCGCCGCACCCTCAAGGGCCGGCGGATCAACCTCTTCGCGCGCAACGTCTACCGCTTCGGCCTGCTCGGCCGCTTCATCGGCATCGTGCACCTGCTGGCCAAGCTCTACGGCCGCAACCCGGGGCGCATGCTGACCGCCCGCAGCCTGGAGGAGCAGCGCCGGCTCTTCGAGACCCAGCTCGCGCCGCTCTTCGACACCCGGCTGATCCGCTTTCTCTGCCGGCTGCCGGTCTCGCTCTACGGCCTGGGCATCCCGCCGGCGCAGTACGATGCCCTGGCGGCCTCCGGCGGCGGCGACATGGCGCTGGTGCTGCGCCAGCGCCTGGGCCGCCTGGCCTGCGACTTCTCCTTCGAGGACAACTACTTCGCTTGGCAGGCCTTCGGCCGGCGCTACGACCGCGAGGGGCGCGGCGCCGTGCCGCCCTACCTGCGGGGCGCCGACTACGAGACGATTCGGGAAGGGGCGGAGTCGGTCCGGGTCGAGCTCGCCTCGATGACCGAGTTCCTGGCCGCGCAGCCGGCGGCGAGCTGCGATTGCTTCGTCCTGCTCGACGCCCAGGACTGGATGACCCCGGCGCAGATTCGCGACCTCTGGGCCGAGATCACGCGCAGCGCGCGGCCCGGCGCCCGTGTCGTTTTTCGGACCGCCGGCGAGGAATCCCCGCTCGAATCGGCGCTGCCCGTAGAAATCCTGGGGCAATGGACCTACGACGCCCGGGCCTGCCGAGATATGGTGGCCAAGGACCGTTCGTCCATCTATGGTGGCTTCCATCTCTACGAGCTAAGGGATTGAAGCCTCAACATGTCGTCGCACTCGGCCGCGCACGCGGCTGCGATGGACCGCCTCTACAGGGTCCAGCGCCATGTCTATGATATCAGCCGTAAATATTACCTGATCGGCCGCGACCGGATGATCGCCGAGCTCGCACCGCCGGTCGGCGGCAGCGTCCTCGAGATCGGCTGCGGGACCGGGCGCAACCTGGTCGCGGCGGCCAAGCGCTATCCGCAGGCCCGCTTCTACGGCCTCGACATATCGCGGGAGATGCTGCGCTCGGCCGAGACCGCGGTGCGCCGCGCCGGGGTGAGCGACCGCGTGACCCTGATCCAGGGCGACGCCACGCTCTTCGACCCGGTGGCCGGGACCGGGCTGCCCTGCTTCGACCGGGTCTTCGCCTCCTATTCGATCTCGATGATCCCGCCCTGGGAGCACGCGCTGCGCCACGCGCTGTCCCTGACCGCGCCCGGCGGCAGCCTGTCGGTCGTCGAGTTCGGGCTCTGCGAGGGCTGGCCGGACTGGTGCCGAAAGGCCCTCTACGCCTGGCTGTCCAAGTTCCGGGTCACGCCGCGCGAGACCCTGCTGCCGTCCTTGGAGGCCATGGCCACCGAGGTCGGGGCGACTCCGAAGGCGGTCCAGCTTTGGCGCGGCTACGTGACCTACGTCCGGGTCGAGCGGCCGGCGGCGGGCTGAAGCAGCCTGCGTTCAATTGGGTGCAGATAAGTCGCTCCCACTATTCGGGATAGGCCAAACGACGCTTGCTTGATCCCAATTGAGATTGAGCATCGTTTGGCTTGGCGCAGCTCAGAACTTGCCGAAGGCCCGTCCGTAGTACTGCATCCGCGAGAAGGTGGAAGGATCCGCGGAGGCCGGCGTGGGCAGGCGAACGGAATCGAGCCTGGGCGTCATGCCCACCTGACGATTGGGGTCGTCGTTCGTCGTGGGCGCAGGGTCGACGATATCGCCCTGTCCACGGACGGCGCCGATCTCGTCATCGTCCAGGGGTTCCACCAGGCCATCCGACAGGGCTTCCAGGTTGAAGGGGTCGAGCGGTGCCTGGGGTCCCGCGTCGTCGGCGCGGGCCACGCCGGAGGCGCCTAAAATCGCGGCCAGACCAAGGGCGATCGCGGTCACGGCGTGGCGACGAAGGTCTTCGAGCTGCATCATGGTCCCCCCCTTCCTGCGACTGCGACGGGGTCCAAGGAAACGGCGTCGCACTGCGCAAGCAAGCTGCAGTCATCCTATCCGATACGCGCGAGAGCTGTACCACCCATTCGTGGTAGGGGCCGCTGGAAGGAGAGGGCGCGCGCGCCGCTCGTCCGTCTCACAGAAAGCTGGCGATCTCCTCCAGGGGCTTCTTGATCGTGGCGTGGCGGGGGATGGTCGCGTCGGCGGCGGGGTAGCCGGTGACCAGCAGGACGAAGGGCCGCTCGCTGTCGGGCCGGCCGCAGATCTCGTTGAGGAAGCCCATGGGCTTGGGCGTATGGGTCAGGGTCGCCAGCCCGGCGTGGTGCAGGGCGCAGATCAGGAAGCCGGTCGCGATGCCGACCGATTCGCTGACGTAGTAGTTCTTCAGGTCCAAGCCGGCCTCGGGGCCGCCGCGGCGCTGGGCGAAGATCGCGATCAGCCAGGGGGCGGCCTCCAGGAAGGGCTTCTCGGCGTCGGTGCCGAGCGGCTCCAGCGCCTGGAGCCATTCCGCGCCCGCCTTGCCGCCGTAGAAGGCCCGTTCCTCGGCCTCGGCGGCCGTCCTCACTTGCCGCTTGACCTCGGGATCGCCGATGACCGCGAAGTGCCAGGGCTGATGGTTGGCGCCGCTGGGCGCCGTGCCGGCGGCGCGGATGCAGGTCTCGATGATATCGCGCGGCACCGGGCGGTCGGAGAAGTCCCGCAGGCTGTGCCGGCACCGGATCTCGGCATGGAAGGCCTCGGCCCGGGCCCGCATCTCGGCCTCGGGGCGGGCCTGGAAACCGGAGAGGGGGAGGTGGTCTCGCGGCGGCATCGGCGGTTCCCTTCCTGATTGCCTCTCGGACTGTCCCTCGGACCGTCTCTGGCGTTCCCTTTTCGAAGGCCCTCTATTCGGGCGGCGGCGAGATGCGGCTGTAGGTGGTCCTCATCGGCCCGCCTTGCGGCATGTCCATGTTGGTCTGCAACGTCGTTTCCGAGCAGCTGTAGGTCATGCTGATGACGCCGGCGCCCGGCATCTCGAGCGGCAGGTTCCCGGAAAAGCTGGGGCCGGAAAGCTGAGCGTTGCCGCTGAGCCCGCCCGATTCCTGGCAGATCTGCAGCTCGCCGCCCTGGATCGACCAGCGGCCGGCCCCCTGGGCCACCGCGGTGCCATCCGCCTTGTTGATGCCGTCGGGTTCGCGGGCGATGATGACCAGTCTCTGGGTGAGGGGCTGGGTCCAATAGGTGCCGTCGTCCCGCAGGACCATCGCGCTGTCCGATCTCTCGTGGACCGGCAGGCTGACGTTCGGCGGCATGAACTGACGCATCCATTCCACCGCGCCGCCGCCGGTCATCCGCCAGGCCCCGACCACGCAGGCGTCGACCTCCTCGCTGCTGGCGCAGGGCGCACAGGCCTCGCGGCGCTCGGCGTCGATCTCCAGCGTCACGGCTGCGGGCTCCGCCGAGAGGGCGCCGAAACGCAGCCTGTCGCCCTCCGACCGGGTGTCGTGGTCCCGGGCGACCGCGGCCCAGGCGGCGCCCGGCTCGTCCCGGCGCGCGGCCGCCTCGCTGCGGCCCGGACGGCTTTCCAGGTGCCAGGTGCCGCAGTCGAAGTCGAGCCAGCCGCGGGTCAGCACGAAGGGCGCCAGCTCGATCCGCTCGACGCGGTTGCCCTCGAAGCGCCAGGTCGTTCCGTCCCCCATGGAGCCGGCAGGCCAGCGATAGCGCTCGCCGTGGGCGCCGCCGATGGCGCCGTCGAGATAGTCCTGGGCGAAGTGCTGCCAATCCTCGGCGGGCAGGGCGTCGCCCATGGCCGTGATCTGGGCGCCATCGCTGCTGCTGGTCGCCATCTGACGCAAGAACGGCAATATGGCGCTCGGGCGCCTCTCGTTGCCCAGCCAAAGGAAGAACAGCGCGGCCTCGTAGCTCATGCGGTACAGCGGGGTGCCGGCTTCGACCGCAGCCTCGAAGTCGCCCATCAGCTCCGGCAGGACGCCTTCTTCCTCGATGGCGAGATTGGCGAACCACTCGGCGGAGCCTTCGCTCCACCAATCCCGGCGGGCGCGCTCTCGCCTCGGCTCCAGCGAGGCGATCTGCACGCAGTGAAAGACCTCGTGGGCCACGGTCCAGGCAATGTCCGAAGGCCGGCCTCCGGCCTCCCCATGGAGAAGGAGCGTGATATAGCATTCCCGGCCCCTGTCCCCGTCGGCGTAGGCCTCGGCCGGGCCGACCAGGTCCTCGTCCCCCGGCCTCGGCGGACCGGCGTGGCGGACCAGGATGGTGACGTCGTCCATCTCGAAGCTGCCGATGCGGCGCAAGGCCCGGGCCGTCGCGCGGACCCCGCGCTCCATCTGCGTCTCGGCGCCGGGAATGGCGGACCAGCTATCGCCGTCGTCCTGGATGATGCGGATGTGCCGCCCGCCCTCCGACGTCGAGACGGGCACCCTGAGACGCTCGCGGCAGGTGATGCTCGTGCCGCCGGGGACACCGTCGAAGTGGCCGAGATAGGCCGTGGTCGAGCAGTCGCCGAAGGAGGCCAAGGCCCCGCGCTCGGGGACCAGGCTGGTGGCCAGGGCGAGAAGGCCAAGCAGGAAGATGCGGTTCATGTGGCTGTTTATCCCTTGAGGCAGGGGGCCTTTTATCCCTTGAGGCAGGGGACCTTGGCCTGCTGAGTAGCACGAAGCCGGGGCCGGACGAAGAGCCAAGGCCCCTGGCCAGCGTTCCGGCATGGGCCTCCGCGTTCCGGCATGGGTCGCGCGGCCGGCGTTCCGGGTTCATCGCGACGGGGCCCGCCGGAGCCTCGCCTTGGGGATGCGGGGCCGTGGCATACCAAAGACCACTTAACATCCGGGCTGCCGGCCCCTAGATTGGAAAGGCCGGCTGGCGGTGGTCCGCCCGGCCGGCGCGGTGCGCCCTTCGGCGCGCGGCGGGCAGGAGCGATCGCGGTGACCAAGCGGAAGGAGAGCCTCGACCTGGGTGTCGTGCTGGAACGGCGCGAGGCCGAGAACCCCTGGATCGACCACAGCTGGCACGCCGTGGCCGTGATCGTCGGGGCGCCGCCGCTCGACCCCCTGGGGCCCTGGCGGAAGCTCACCGAAGGCGAGGACTGGGTGCAGTTCCACGCCGGAACCCTGCCGCTGGAGCTGTTCCGCCGCGAGACCCAGGGCTACAAGGTCATCCTGTCCCAGGATCCGCCGCGGCTCTTCGTCGTGCTGCGTCAGGTCGAGGAGCCGGACTCGCCCCACGACATGGCGCCCTTCCTGGTCACCGCCTGCCCCTACGAGGCGCAGGACTACCTGGACGTCGGCGACGACCTGGTCGAGGTCGTGACCATGCCAGAGGCCGTGGCCGCCTTCGTCAAGGCCTACTGCGACGAGCACCACGTCGAGGAGGTCTTCCACAAGCGCAAGCGCAAGCCCCACGACCCGAGGAAGGTCGGCTTCGGGCAGCGGCGCGACCCGGCGCGGGCGGTCAACGGCCGCGGCGCCGGCAACGGCCGGGACGCCGGCAACGGCCGGGGCGGGGGCTGATGCCCGGCGCGGAGGACAAGGCCCGGGGTGGCAAGTCCCAGGTCGAAGAGTCCCGGGTCGGAAAGCCCCGGGTCGGCAAACCTGGTGGCGACACCTCCGGGGGCGGCGAGGCCTTTCTGAGCCGCTGGGCGAGGCGCAAGGAGGCGCAGCGCCAGGCCACGGCGCCCGCCGAGCCGGCGCCGGAGGAGGCCGGCGCGCCGGGCGCGGCCGAGGACGCGGAGCCGCCGCTGCGGGTCGAGGACCTGCCGGACATCGACAGCCTGGACGAGGGCTCGGACTTCACCGTCTTCCTGAAGGAGGGGGTGCCGGCGAGCCTGCGCCGCCGGGCGCTGCGCAAGCTCTGGCGGCTGAACCCGGTCTTCGCCAACCTCGACGGCCTCGCCGAGTACGACGAGGACTACCACACCGTGGTCGACCTGCCCGGGGGCGTGAAGACCCTGTTTCAGGCCGGCAAGGGCATGGTCCAGCCCGAGGACGAGGCGAAGCCGGAGGAGGGTGAGGGACTCGACACCGCCGAGGAGGCGCCCGAAACGTCGCCCGAAGGCCCGGTGGCGGCGGCCGAGGCGGGGCAGGCTGCAAGCTTGCCCGAAGGGCCTGCAGGGCCGCTGCCGGGCGACCCCATGCCGGACCCGCAGGTGGCCGATGCGCCGCCGCTGCCAGCCGAGCCGGCACGGCCCTCGCCGGCGGCCCGGGGCAGCGCCGTGAAGCGCCGCTGGGGCGGTTTCGAGAGCTAGCCCTTTCAGATCCTTGGTGTCTTTCGGTTTCCGGATCGCGCGGGCTCGCGGTCGCGCGCGCCGCGCGCGGGTCCGAGGGGCCGGTCGCCACGGGCGAAAGCGGTTTCGAGGCCTGGATGCAGTGCTTTCGCAACTGCAGCAAGACCGCAGGTTGACTTGCCGCGGGAACCGTCGTCTAATTCCTTAAAGTCAATAAAAGCCGCGCCTTAGGTAGGGTTTCTCGAAACCTTATATTTGATTTTACCAGGCGGCGGGCAGGGGTGATCAACACTCCGGGGGTATCAGGAGCGAGGCGCGTATTGGCAAAGACTGCCGCCAGGATGGAAGTGCCTGAGGAAGACCAGCTCAGGGCGCAGTGCTATTGGCTTCTGGCACGGCTCCTGGCCTGCGCGCCGGATCAGGAGTTCCTCGACCAGATCGCGGGCCTGAAGGGCGACGAGACCGATCTCGGCCGGGCGATCAACGCGCTGGCCGGGGCGGCCCGGGGCGCGCCGGTCTCGGCCCTCGAGGAAGAGCACTTCAACCTTTTCGTCGGCGTCGGCCACGGTGAGCTGGTGCCCTACGCCTCCTACTACCTGACCGGTTTCCTGCACGAGAAGCCCTTGGCCAACCTGCGGCTCGACATGAGCCGGCTCGGCATCGCCCGGGCGGTCGGCGTGGTGGAGCCGGAGGACAACATTTCGTCGCTCTGCGAGATGATGGCCGGCATGATCATGGGCGACTTCGGCGAGCCGGCCGACCTGCCGACGCAGCGCGCCTTCTTCGACCGGCACATCGGATCCTGGGCGCCCCGGTTCTTCGAGGACCTGGAGGCGGCCCGCAACGCGGCCTTCTACATGCCGGTCGGCACGATCGGCCGCCTGTTCATGGTGGTCGAGAGCGAAGCGTTCAAGATGGCGGCCTAGCGCCCAAAGGCAAAAGCAACATGGGGGACCGGCCCCGCTAGGCAGTATCCGGTCGAGGGGTTCACCCAAGTGGGAAGGTGAGCAGATGAGTGAGAAGAAGCAAGCAGGGACCATAGGTCGGCGCGATTTCTTCCGTAAGGCCGGGCTCGGGGCAGGTGCCGCGGGCGCCGTCGCCGTCGCGCTGTCCCGGACGCCTGCGAAGGCGGCCGTGGCCGGCGGCAAGGCTTCCGGTGGCAAGGGCTACCGGGAAACCGAGCACGTGAAGAAGTACTACGAACTGGCCAGGTTCTAGATCGAGCTGCGCTCGATCGAGCGCAGGCGGTTTGATCTGCGTTTGGTTAGGTGGAGCGGCTTATCTGCGTTCGAACAAGCGCAGGCCGCTCCGGGAACACAGGAGAGGTCAATGCTGACACGTAAGACGAATGGGGTTGCGAATGGCCCCCGTTTGTCAAAGGCGCTGTCCGGTCTCGCCGGCAGTGCAATTGACCGCCGTTCCTTCCTGAAGCGATCCGGGCTGGCCGTCGGCGGTGTCGCCGCGGCTTCGGGTCTGTCGTATGGGATGGTGAAGAAAGCCGAGGCCGCGACGACCGAGATCAGCGGCGATATCAAGCTGGTGAAATCGGTCTGCACGCATTGCTCGGTCGGTTGCACGGTGGTCGCCGAAGTGACCGATACCGGCGTCTGGATCGGGCAGGAGCCCGGTTGGGACAGCCCCTTCAACCTGGGAGCCCACTGCGCCAAGGGCGCCTCGGTGCGCGAGCACGCGCATGGCGAGCGCCGCCTGAAGCATCCGACCAAGCTGGTCGACGGCAAGTGGCAGAAGGTCTCCTGGGAAGAGGCGATCAACGAGATCGGTGACCAGATGCTGCAGATCCGGGAGAAATCGGGCCCGGACTCGGTCTACTGGCTCGGCTCGGCCAAGCACAACAACGAGCAGGCCTACCT
>JANQGU010000337.1 GCA_028282935.1 Kiloniellales bacterium | reverse complement strand
CGTGATGTTGATCTGCTCGCGCGCGCGCTGCTTGATGAAACGCTCGTAGTCCCTCTTCGGCTCGAACTCGGTCGAGAGGAAATTGACGTTCTCCAGGATGTTGGTCTTCTCCGCGTAGGTCTCGAACGCGCTCCGAAGGTCCTCATCCATCATCAGTTCAGCGTAGTCGTTCGGATAGGTCTCCCTGCCAAACTTGAACGCGCCCATTGCGCCTCTCCTGCTTCTCTCGGACGTCAGAGGGTTAGCCGCACGATGCGGGCAACCGTTAGTGCCTCCCCGCGCCCGGTCGGTTCTCTGCACCCCAAAAAAAGCTGCTCGCTGGACGGCGGGCCGCGCCGGCCAGCCCGGGGGGACGTTGTCGGCCGGCCGGGAGCCGGCTAGCCTCGCGGTCGATGCGATCCCTGCTCCTACTGCTACTGCCGCTGACGACGACGCCCTACCTGCATCATGCCGCCGCCGCCGAGGCCGGGCCGCACGGCTATCACTGCGAGCCGGCCCGGCCGGTCTTCTGCCGGAACATCCACGTGGCCTGCGCCGGCAGGACGGGCGTCCCCGCCGTCCCGTTCCGGGTATCGATCGACGGCGCGGTGGCGCGGCTGGACTTCGACGGTCCGGAACCCTCCGTTCACGGTAAGGTCACCGAAAGCGGCGACCTGGTGATCCGCTTGGAGAACAGCCGGTCCTGGATCCGCATCCGGCCGGACGGCCGTTACAGCCATCGCATCTACCGCAAAGGCGGCGCGGCCATGAGCCAGGGAACCTGCCGGTCAGCGCCCAGCCGGTGAGCGCCGCCCAGTCTAGAGCAGGCCCCGCGCCGCCAGGTTCTTCATCAGGGCGCCGGGGCCGAAGGTCCAGGGCGGCGCCTTGTCGCAGGTCGTGACCCGGTTGGTCAGGCCGCCGAGCTCGGGGCAGGAGATGGTGACCAGGTCGCCCAGCTTGTGGGTGAAGCCCTGGCCCGGCGTGTCGCGGTCCTCGATCGGCGCGAACATCGTCCCGGCGAAGAGGATGAAGCCGTCGGGGTACTGGTGGTTGGCACCGAAGGTCTGGCCGACCAGGTCGGTGATGTCGCGGCTGATCTCGGCCATCGAGCTGGTCCCGGTCAGGGTGAAGCCGTCCTCGCCGGCGACCCTGAGGCTGATCGTGGTCCGGCGCAGGTGGTCCAGGGTGAAGCCCTCGTCGAGCAGGCGGATGAAGGGCCCCAGCGCGGTCGAGGCGTTGTTGTCCTTGGTCTTGCCCAGCAGCAGGGCGCTGCGGCCCTCGAAGTCGCGCAAGTTGACGTCGTTGCCCAGGGTCGCGCCGCGGATCCGGCCCTGGGGGTCGACCACGGCGACCAGCTCCGGCTCCGGGTTGTTCCAGGTCGAATCGCTGCGGATGCCGATCTCGGCGCCCGGACCGACCGCGGAAAGCACCGGCGCCTTTGTGAAGACCTCGGCGTCCGGACCGATGCCGACCTCCAGGTACTGCGACCAGGCGCCCTGCTCGACCAGGTGGGCCTTGAGGCGGCGCGCCGCCTCGGAGCCGGGCTCGATCTGCGAGAGGTCGCTGCCGAGAACCTCGGTGATGGTGCTGCGGATCGACTCCGCCTTGCTGGCGTCGCCGCGGGCGTTCTCCTCGATCACCCGCTCCAGCAGGCTGGTCGCGAAAGTCACGCCGCTGGCCTTGAGGACCTGCAGGTCGACCGGCGCCAGGAACCAGGGCAGCGCCGGGTCGCGGGCGTCATGGGCGCTGTTCGCCAGGATCTCCTCCAGGGCGCCCAGCCGCGGCCCCTCCGCACGCGCCAGGGCCAGGGGGTCCGGCGCGGCCACGAGGTCGGCCATGGTCGCCGCGACGCCGGAAAGGTCGATCACGCCCTCGTCCCGGATCGCCACCACGCTGGGCCCCGGCGGGCTCCCGGGCACCCAGGCCCGCCCGACCAGGGTCCCCGCCGTGCCGTCCGCCGGCAGCACCGCCTCCGCCGTCAAATGCTCCCGCATGCGCTCCCGTCCTCCCCTTGACCGCCAACGATTCCGGCTGATTCGCCGATCGCGCAGCATAGCAGGGGACGGGGTACGGTCGAGGGGCCGCGAACACCGAGTCGCTTCGCGTGCCGCGCGACGGCCGACGCGTCAGCCCAGGGACCGAACCCAGCAATCGGCAGCCAACACCCTAGCCGTCATGCCCGGACTGAATCCGGCCATGACACCCGGGGGAACCTGACGCCGGCTCTACACCGCTAGGCCGCGTCGCTCCGGCTCTCGAGGACGACCAGGGCCGAGAGACCCTCCAACAGTTCTGGAATCAACCCAAGATCGGCCAGCGCCTCGGTCTCCCTCTCCGAGAGGCCTAGGGTTCCCTCCGCCGGCTCCGTGCCGCCGGCTTGCCAATCGAGGGGATGGCGGCTGTCCCGCAGGGGCGGCGAGGCCCCGCCCGAGGGCGGGAAGCCGCCAAAGACGAAGGTGATGGCCGAGGTACCGACCGTCAGCGCTCCGCCAGCGGCCACAGGGACCTCGACGGCCGCGCCCCGCAGGAGGCCGGCGATCGCCTTCTGGATCCCGACGCGGGACTCCTCGACTTCGCCGGAGGATCCACGGCGCCCAAGCTGGTCGATGTCGTCGATGAAGAGGAGCCTATGCTGGGCGGTCTGCACGTTGTAGGACGCCGCCTCCAGGAGTTCCTCGACGATCCGCGGCTGCACCTCCGATACTGCCTCGACCTCGAGCAGGGCCGCGATGTCGAGCACGACGACTGGAGCCTCCAGCCCTTGCCTGAGCGCGTTCAGGACCTCGCTGCGCTGCGAGGCGGGCCCGCAGAGAAGCAGGTTCATTGGGGCGAGCGCGGGACCTGCGTCCTGGCTTGCCGCCGCCCAGCATCGGAAATGCCGATGGAGCGCGGCAGAAAGCGCGCGCTTCGCCAGGCCCTGGCCCTGGAGAAAGCCGTCCAGGACCTCGCGGATCTCATCCGGGGCCGGAACCGGATCTTCCTCCGGCTGGAAGCGAAGCGGGAATCCTCGACAGATATCGGCGCAAAGCGCGACACAGTCATTGCAGATGGCGACCGTCTCAGCCGCGATGAGCTTGCGCACGTCGTCCTGGCTGCTGCTGCAGAAGGAACAGTATTGGGTTGCCTTGCTCATCCTCGCGGCGGGACCCGTGGCGGGCCCGGACCTTCAGCTGTGACCTAGGGGATCAGCCTAGTGACAAAAACTTCAACAAAACGTTGCATTGGTTAACAGATTCATCCCGCCTGGGTCGACAGAGCGATCTCCCCCGTGACCTGCCAGACCATGGCGTTGCGCAGGTCGCTGTCCTCCAGCTCGCGGGTGGTCTGGACCGCGTAGCGGGCGAGGCGCCTCAGGCCCGACTTCGGCAGGTAGGTCCGGCCGGGATCGCCCATCAGGACCGTCACGCCCTGCTCCGCCAGACCGCCCAGCCAGTGCCCGACCCGCGCGGCCATGGGCCGCTCGTAGCAGACGTCGCCGGCGAGGACGACCTCCCAGCCGGGATTGGGAAGACCGACGACGTCCTGGTCGTGCAGCTCCAGGGCGACGCCGTTGGCCTCGGCGTTGAGCGCCAGGGCGGCCAGGGCGAAGCGGTCGATCTCGCTGGCCTCGACCCGGGCCGCGCCGGCCAGGGCGGCGGCGATGCCCTGCACCCCCGAGCCGGCGGCGAAGTCCAGCACCCGCTTGCCGGCGACCCAGTCCGGCCGGTCGAGCAGAAAGCGGGCCAGCGCCTGGCCGCCGGCCCAGGCGAAGGCCCAGAAGGGCGGCGGCAGGCCGCTCTCGGCCAGGTCCGCCTCGGTCGCCTGCCACAGCGGCACGACCTCGCTCGCCAGGTGCAGCGCCACCTCGGGCACCAGGGGCGGCCGCTCGACCGCGGTGTTGTCGCGGACGAAGGCGTGAGGGTCCTCGGTCATGAGGCTCCGGACTTCGATGGAAAGGGTCGTGACGTCACCCCGGTTGGACGCAAGGCCTAATCCGGACAACGCTCGAAGGTCGTCTCCTCAGGAGTCACGGTCAAGACCTCCGCGGAGATGTCCCTGTATTCAGCCAGGAACGCCTTAGCCTCCTCCATATCATGACCTGTGAACAGCATGTGCCTGAAAGAGGGATAGAAACTTCCAGCATAGACGATCTTCCCCGGCTGCAGCTCGACCTGGAAGGCCTGGCTCTTGATGCAGCGCCTGATCGGAACATCCAGATCCAGAGCGCCGAAGCCGTGCTGCGTTCCCGTGACGTAAATCAAGTGAGGGCCTGGCGTCAGCTCGACGATGCTGTGCTGGTTGTTAGTGACATACCTTCCGTCGAAGTTGTCCTCGAGTTTCGCAAAGTCCTTCAGTTCGTCGATCTTCTTGGTCACCGGATCATAGGGCTTCGCATAGATCCTGTAGCTCGTGAGCCCGGGGAGCTTCGTGACGGTCAGTAGCAGCAAGGCCTTGTCGGACTTGGCATCGAACTTGTGAGACCGGTCCAGGCCCGGCGCACAGCCGGCCAGCGTCAAGAGCACGAGCCCGACCACGCAACGACACAATCTCACCGAACACTATCCTCGCATCTCGAAGACCTGTTTTCTTGGCCCATTGCCCCAGCCCGCCCCTCACGCCAACGCCGTCTCGGCGAGCAAGCCGGCGAAGAGCAGCCAGCCGACCCAACGGTTGGAGCGGAAGCGATCCAGGCAGTTCTGCGGGTCGTCGACGTCGAGGGTCCGGACCTGCCAGGCGAGGTGCAGGGCCACGGCACTGCATGCGACGAGATAGGGCAGGCCCAGACCGGCGGCGAGGCCGGCGGCCGCCAGCAGCGCGACGGTCAGGGCGTAGAAGCCGACCAGCCAGGGCTTGGTCGCGGCGCCGAACTTCAGCGCCGTCGACTTGACCCCGATCAGGGCGTCGTCCTCCTTGTCCTGGTGCGCGTAGATGGTGTCGTAGCCGAGGGTCCAGGCGATGCCCGCCACGTAGAGCAGGACGGCCGGCAGGGCCAGGCTGCCCTCCAGCACCGCCCAGCCCATCAGGGCGCCCCAGTTGAAGGTCAGGCCCAGCCAGGCCTGGGGCCAGTAGGTGATCCGCTTCATGAAGGGGTAGGTGAAGACCAGGGCCAGCGACGCCAGACCGAGCAGGATCGAGAAGAGGTTGAACTGCAGCAGCACGGCCAGGCCGATCAGCATCTGCAGGGCCATGAAGGCCGCGGCCTGGCGGGGCGTCACCTCGCCGCTGGGGATCGGCCGGGTCGCGGTGCGCGCCACCTTGGCGTCGAAATCCCGGTCGACCAGGTCGTTGAAGGTGCAGCCGGCACCGCGCATGACCAGGGCGCCGATCGCGAACAGCAAGACGTAGAACCAGTTCGGCCAGGCGCCCGCTGCGGCAGCGGCCAGTCCAAGGCCCCACCAGCAGGGGAAGAGCAGCAGCCAGGTCCCGATCGGACGGTCGTACCGGGCCAGGCGTAGATAGGGCCGCAAGGGCGCCGGCGAGACGCGCAGGGTCCAGTGGTCGCGGCGGATGTCGCTGGCAGCGGCCGCTGCCTGCGTGGTTGCCGCAGTCGTTGTATGGGCGGTCCGCGTCATGCTGTTATCTTGCGCAGGCCGTCCCGCCCGGCTCAAGCCCCGGCGTCCGACCGGGCTCACCACGGGGAAGCGTCATGACCGACGATCAGGAGTCCGGCGAGCCAGTCACCGGCCCGCGCCCGGTGACCCGGCTCTGGACCGAGGCCGACCTGGGCGCCGGCCTGACCCTGGGCCTGGACCACGCCCGCGCCCATTTCCTGCGCAGCGTGCTGCGCCTGGAGCGGGGCGCGCCCGTCGCCCTCTTCAACGGCCGCGACGGCGAATGGCTGGCGCGAATCGAGGGCCTGGGCAAGGGCTGGTGCTCCTTGGCCGTCGAGGCGCAGCGCCGGCCCCAGGCGGGCGCGCCGGACCTCTGGCTCGCCTTCGCGCCGATCAAGCGGGCCCGGCTCGACTTCCTGGTCGAGAAGGCGACCGAGCTGGGCTGCGCCGCGCTGCAGCCGATGATGACCCGCCACACCGCGGTCAGCCGGGTCAACCTGGAGCGCCTGCAGGCCAACGCCCGGGAGGCGGCGGAGCAGTGCGAGCGCCTGGACCTGCCCGAGGTCCGACCGGCCGCCGACTTCGGCAAGCTGATCGACGCCTGGCCCCGGGACCGCAAGCTGCTGGTCTGCGCCGAGAGCGGGGCGGCGCGCCCGATCGCCGAGACCCTGATCTCGCTGCGCCGGGAAGGCCCGGATTCCGCCGCCGGACCCTGGGCGATCATGACCGGGCCGGAGGGCGGCTTCGCACGATCCGAGCTTGACGCCCTGAACGACTTGTCCTTTCCTATCAAGGTCGGACTCGGCCCGAGGGTGCTGCGCGCCGACACGGCGGCCCTGGCCGCCATCGCCTGCTGGCAGGCGATCCTGGGCGACGGCCGGTCCCGGCCGCCGCTGCGCGATGGAGACTGACGCGACCCTCGCCCCTTCTCCCCTTTCCCAGGTCAGATCGCCCATGTCCGCGCCGCCGCAAACCAAGGGTGCTCCCATCACCGGCAAGGCCGACCTGATCGGCTACCTGGAGGAGGGCTGCAAGCCGGTCAAGGACTGGCGCATCGGGACCGAGCACGAGAAGTTCGGCTTTTGCTGGGAAAGCCTGCGCCCGCTGCCCTACGACGGCCCGCGCAGCGTCCGGACCCTCCTGGAGGGCCTGTCCGAGCTGGGCTGGCAGCCGGTCTTCGAGAACGGCAACCCCATCGCCCTGCAGAAGGGCGCCTGCAACATCACCCTGGAGCCGGGCGGCCAGCTCGAGCTCTCCGGCGCGCCCCTGGAGACCATCCACCAGACCTGCGGCGAGGTCCACAGCCACCTGGACGAGGTCAAGCAGGTCGCCGAGCCCCTGGGCGTCGGCCTGATCGGCCTGGGCTTCCTGCCGAAGTGGGCGCGCGACGAGATCCCGATCATGCCCAAGGGCCGCTACGACATCATGCGCGCCTACATGCAGAAGCAGGGCTCGCTGGGCCTCGACATGATGCTCCGGACCTGCACCGTGCAGGTCAACCTGGACTTCGCCTCCGAGGCCGACATGGTCCGCAAGTTCCGGGTCGGCCTGGCGCTGCAGCCCATCGCCACCGCGCTCTTCGCCAACTCGCCCTTCTCCGACGGCGCGCCCAACGGCTTCCTCAGCTACCGCAGCCACGTCTGGACCGACACCGACCCCGACCGCACCGGCATCCTGCCCTTCGTCTTCGAGGACGGCATGGGCTTCGAGCGCTACGTCGACCACGTGCTCGACGTGCCGATGTACTTCGTCTACCGCGACGGCAGCTACCTCGACGCCAGCGGCCAGTCCTTCCGGGACTTCCTGGACGGCAAGCTGCCGGCCCTGCCGGGCGAGCGGCCGAGCATGAGCGACTGGGCCGACCATGTCACCACGGTCTTCACCGAGGTCCGCCTGAAGCGCTACATCGAGATGCGCGGCGCCGACGGCGGCCCCTGGCGCTCGCTCTGCGGCCTGCCGGCGCTCTGGGTCGGGCTGCTCTACGACCAGTCGGCCCTGGACGCGGCCTGGGACCTGGCCAAGGACTGGACGCCCGAGGAGCACGCCTACCTGCGCTCGGCGGTGCCGCGCCAGGGCCTGAAGACCCCCTTCCGCGGCCGGGCCCTGAACGAGCTGGCCCGTGAGGTCCTGGACCTGGCCGCCGCCGGCCTGGCCGCCCGCAAGCGCGAGGACTGGCAGGGCCGCGACGAGAGCATCTTCCTGAAGGTGCTCTACGAGACCGTCGACAGCGGCGTCTGCCCGGCCCAGGGCCTGATCGACGCCTATCTCCGGGAGGACCGGATCGACTTCGAGGCGCTCTACCGCGAATGCGCCTACTGAGGCGGTCTCGAGCCGAGGCGTAACCCGTCACTAACCAAGTCGAAAGACTCTTGGTGCTAGGGCATTATGCGATCGGATGGACTCGCTTCGCGATCCATCTGGCCGGATGTAATGCCCTGGCTTCAATGTGTTAGCGCACGACTCCCGGCCAGACGCGAAGGCGTTTGATCGGGATCTGCGCTAGACGGGCAAGGACGCCATGCTGAAAACGCACAACCCAGCCGGCCTTTCCGCCTCCAACCTGCGCCATCACCATGGCGTCGAGGTCCCCTATCCGGCCAACATCGTGTTCATCTCCGGCCAGGTCGGCGTGAAGCCCGACGGGCGCCTGGCCGAGGGGCCGCGGCCGCAGGTCGAGATGGCCTGGCGCAACCTGCTCACGGTCCTGGATACCGCCGGCATGGTGCCCGGCGACCTGGTCAAGGTCACCGCCTACCTGACCCGGATGCAGGACGTCGAGGTCTACCGCGCGGTGCGCGACGAGGTCCTGGGCGAGGTCACCACCGCCTCGACCGTGCTGATCGTCGCCGGACTGTCGAACCCGAGCTTCCTGGTCGAGATCGAGGCCTACGCCGCGGTCCACATCCCCGAGGCCGCGGCCAACGGCGGCGGCCGCAAGATGGGCCGCGCCGAAGCGGCGCTCGCCGACTTCGGCAAGAACTTCAGCGACGAGGACTACCTCCCCGAGGAGGGGTGAGGGGCCCCGGTCCCGGACGGACCTTTCCCGATAGATCGACCCAACAAGACTGTCATCACCGGGCTCGACGCGGTGATCCATGGTGGGGCCCGAACGCGGCCTCAGCCATGGATGCCCGGATCAAGTCCGGGCATGACAGCGAGTTGTTGCTGATCTGGGGAAGGACCCGGCCGGCGGGTTCGGTGTTGGGCGGCACGGCAGCCGGAGTGGCCCCCTTCTCCTCTGTCATCACCGGGCTTGACCCGGTGATCCACGGCCGAGGCCGAGCGCGGCTTCGGCCATGGATGCCGAGGGCTTTGCCTTCGGCAAAGACCCTGGGATCAAGTCCGGGCATGACAGCGGGTGTGTGACATCAGCCGGGGATGACAGAGGAGAGGTAGCGGCGCCTCAGGCCGCCGTCCCGCCCACGGTCAGTCCCTCCAGCAGCATGGTCGGCTGGCCGACGCCGACCGGGACACCCTGGCCGTCCTTGCCGCAGGTGCCGATGCCGCTGTCCAGCTTCATGTCGTTGCCGACCATGCGGACCTTGGTCATGGCGTCGGGGCCGTTGCCGATCAGGGTCGCGCCCTTGACCGCCGGGCCCAGCACACCGTTCTCGATGATGTAGGCCTCGGTGCAGGTGAAGACGAACTTGCCCGAGGTGATGTCGACCTGGCCGCCGCCGAAGTTGACCGCGTAGAGGCCCTTGTCCACCGAGCCCAGGATCTCCTGCGGGTCGTGCGGGCCGGCCAGCATGTAGGTGTTGGTCATGCGCGGCATGGGGATGTGGCCGTAGCTCTGCCGCCGGCCGTTGCCGGTCGGCTTCATGCCCATCAGGCGGGCGTTCTGCCGGTCCTGCATGTAGCCGACCAGCACGCCGTCCTCGATCAGCACCGTGTACTCGCTGGGCGTGCCCTCGTCGTCGATGGTCAGCGAACCGCGGCGGTCGGTGATGGTGCCGTCGTCGACCACGGTCACGCCCTTGGACGCGACCTGCTCGCCGATGCGGCCCGAGAAGGTCGAGGTCTTCTTGCGGTTGAAGTCGCCCTCCAGGCCGTGGCCGACCGCCTCGTGCAGCATGACCCCGGGCCAGCCCGGGCCCAGGACCACCGGCATCTCGCCTGCCGGCGCGGGCACCGACTCAAGGTTCACCAGGGCCTGGCGCAGGGCCTCGTCGACCGCGGCGCGCCAGTACTCCGGCTCAACCAGGGTGGTGAAGGCGATCCGCCCGCCGCCGCCGTAGCTGCCGCTTTCCATGCGCTCGCCCTCGCCGACCACGACGTTGACGTTGAGCCGGACCAGCGGCCGCACGTCGGCCAGGCGCTGGCCGCCCGGGCGCAGGATCTGCACCGCCTGCCACTCGCCGGCCAGGGAGGCCATGACCTGCCTGACCCGCGGGTCCTTGCCGCGGGCGTAGGAGTCCATCTCGGTCAGCAGCTTGACCTTGGCCTCATGACCGAGGTCGCCCAGCGGGTTGTCGTCGGCGTAGAGCAGGCGGTTGGTGCCCTGCGGGCCGCCGTCCAGGGTGCCGCCGCGGCCGGCATGGACCGCGCGCACGGTCTCGGCGGCGCGGCGCACCGCCGCCTCGGAAAGCTCGCTGGCGTGGGCGTAGCCCGCCGCCTCGCCCGCGACCGCCCTGAGGCCGAAGCCCTGCATGGTGTCGAAGCTGGCCGACTTGATCTTGCCGTCGTCCAGGGACAGGGCCTCGGACTGCCGGTACTCCAGGAAGAGCTCGCCGTCGTCGGCGCCCGTCAGGGCCTCGTCGACGATGGACTCGAGCCGGGCCCGGTCGAGGCCGGCGCGGGTGAAGAAGAGGTCGTCGGTGGTGGCGATGTGACTCATCGGCGGTCTTCCTTTGGGCGAAGGCGGGCGCGAAGGCTCGGCGCCGGGAACATCGAGCCGGTTGCGAATCCCGGCCACTATAGTTCTACATATGGGCACGGCCTGGAGCAAAGCCAGCCGCCCCGCGGGCGGATAGGTGATCACCCTACGTCAAAGCATCCGCGTTCACGTGAACGTGGGCTGCTCTGGACCGTCGAAGCGGAGTCCGAGACCTGGAGGGGGAGGCCGCGCGCATGAAAGACCACCCGCTGCGGCGGAGCCTGAACGACGAGATCCACGCCCGGCCCTACGCCAAGCTGGTCACGCCGCTGCGCGCGCTGCACCTGGCCCTGCTCACCGGCGAGGGGACCGGGGCCAGGGATCGCGAGCACCTGGCCCGGCTCTGCGCCGAGTTCGGGCGGCCGCCGCCGCGGGAGGACGACATCCACCTGCTGCTGGACTTCGGAACCTTCAGCCTGAGGTGGGAGCGCCACACCGAGTTCTCGTCCTACACCTTCTACGTCGCCCAAGACCAGGGGGCCGAAGACCCGGGGGCCCAGGAGGTCCCGCCCTTCACGAAGCTGGCGACCGAGCCGGTTCCGCAGGCCTGGCTGGACAGCCTGCCGGGAGAGGTCATGGTGGCGACCCGGGTCGAGATCCTGGGACCGGAGGCGCCGGAGCCGTCCTACGACGAGCTGCTGGCCTTCTTCGGACACGATGCCTTCTGCGGTGCCGTCGCGGTCGGCGGCGGCGCGGCCGCCTGGATGGACTTCACGATCGGGCCCAACGGCTTCGGCCGGCTGCTGATCAAGGACCGGGACCTGCGGCCGCGCCAGACCGGCCGCCTGCTGCAACGGCTTCTGGAGATCGACACCTACCGCATGATGGCCCTGCTCGCCCTGCCCCTGGCGCGCCGGCTCGGCCCGCAGCTCACCGACGCGGGGCGGCGCCTGCTCGAGGTCGCCTGCCTGATGCCCGAGGTCGGCGAACTGGAGCAGCAGCGCGGGCTGCTTGGAGATCTCACGACGCTGTCGGGCGAGATCGAGCAGACCGCCTCGGTCAGCGGCTATCGCTTCGCCGCAGCCAAGGCCTACCACGCCCTGGTGCTCAGGCGGATCGAGGAGCTGCGCGAGGAACGGCTCGAGGGCCTCCAGACCTTCGGCGAGTTCATGGACCGCCGCCTCAGCCCGGCCATGCGCACCTGCGAGGCCACCCGCGACCGGATCGATCGCCTGTCGCGGCGCCTGACCCGGGCCGGGCAGCTGCTGCGGACCCGGGTCGAGATCGAGCTGGAGGCGCAGAACCAGGACGTCCTGGCGCGCATGGACCGCCGCGCCAGGCTGCAGCTGCGCCTGCAGGAGACGGTCGAGGGCCTGTCTGTGGCCGCGATCACATACTACGTCGTCGGCCTGGTCGCCTATGCCGCCAAGGCCCTCAAGGTCTCGGGCCTGCCGCTCGACGCCGACGTCGCGCCCGGCATCGCGATCCCGGTGGTCGCCGGCCTGGTCTGGTACGGCGTGCGGCGGATCCGGCGCCTGGTCGTCCGCGAGGGCGGTGCCTCCGGCGGCTGACGCGGCAGGGCTAGGACTTAGGAAATCCTTAGGCCTCGACCTATACTAGCGAGAGCAACTCCCCAACCATCCAGGGCTGCGTCCCAGCCCACGTCCCGGAGATCCCCGACATGGACTTCGCCATCGATGCCTACAGCATCTTCGCCATCGTGTTCCTGTTCCTGGCGATCGTCATCGTCGCCATGGGCGTCAAGTCGGTCAGCCAGGGCTACGAGTACACCATCGAGCGCTTCGGCCGCTACACCCGGACGCTCAGGCCCGGGCTGCACCTGATCGTGCCGGTGGTCGACCGGATCGGCGCCCAGATGAACATGATGGAGACCGTCCTCGACGTGCCCTCGCAGGAGGTCATCTCCAAGGACAACGCGGTGGTCCAGGTCGACGGCGTGGTCTTCTTCCAGGTCCTGGACGCCGCCAAGGCGGCCTACGAGGTTCGCAACCTGGAGCGGGCGATCCTCAACCTGGCGATCACCAACATCCGTACGGTCATGGGCTCGATGGACCTGGACGAGCTGCTTTCGGAGCGCGACCAGATCAACGCCCGTCTGCTGTCGATCGTCGACGACGCCACCGAGCCCTGGGGCGTCAAGGTGACCCGGATCGAGATCAAGGACATCACCCCGCCGCGCGACCTGGTCGACGCCATGGCCCGGCAGATGAAGGCGGAGCGCGAGAAGCGCGCCGAGATCCTGCAGGCCGAGGGCCTGCGGCAGTCTGAGATCCTGCGCGCCGAGGGCGAGAAGCAGGCCCAGATCCTGGCCGCCGAGGGCCGGCGCGAGGCCGCCTTCCGCGACGCCGAGGCGCGCGAACGCGAGGCCGAGGCCGAAGCCAAGGCGACGTCCATGGTCTCCGAGGCCATCGCCCGCGGCGACGTCCAGGCGGTCAACTACTTCGTCGCCCAGCGCTACGTCGACGCCCTGGCCCAGTTCGCCACCTCGCCCAACCAGAAGACCTTCTTCCTGCCGATGGAGGCCTCCGGCGTGATCGGCGCCATCGGCGGCATCGCCGACATCGCCCGCCAGGCCTTCAAGGACGACGACGGTGGCGGCGGCGGCAACGGCACCCGGCCGCCGCGCCGCGCCAACCCGCTGCCCCAGGCCGGCGGCGGCCTGCCGAGCGGCGGAGGCGGCGAGCAATGAGCCCGCTCGAGCACCTGGAGTTCTGGCACTGGTGGATCGCCGGCATCGCCCTGGTGATTATCGAGGTCTTCGCGCCCGGCGCCGTCTTCCTGTGGATGGGCATCTCCGCGGGCGTGGTCGGCGCGGTGCTGCTGGCGGTGCCGGACATCTCCTGGCAGGTGCAGTTCCTGGCCTTCGCCGTCCTGTCGGTCGGCTCGATCGCCGGCTGGCGGGTCTGGCACAAGCGCAACCCGACGGAGAGCGACCAGCCGAGCCTCAACCGCCGGGGCGAGCAGTACGTCGGCCGCGTCTTCACCCTGCAGGACGGGATCACCGACGGCACGGGAACGATCCGGGTCGACGACAGCCGCTGGAAGATCGAGGGCGAGGACCTGCCGGCCGGGACCAAGGTCCGGGTGACCGGGGTCGAGGGCACGGTCCTGAAGGTCGAGCGCGAGACCGCGCCGGCCCAGGGCTGAACGGCCGGGCCCGGGCCGGGCCGATCTCGGCCGCCGGACCGCAGCTAGGGAGCGGACGCCGGCGCTCGCCTCCGGGGGGTCGCCCACCCCCTCCTTGGCGTCCCCTCACTCACCGGTTCCTCAACTGTCATCACCGGGCTTGACCCGGTGATCCATGGCAGATGACGGAAGCCGGCGGCACCATGGATGCCCGGATCAAGTCCGGACATGACAGTTGAGGAAGAAAGGCTACCGAAGGGCAGGTCCCCCGGGCCCGCCTTAAGGCTTTACCAACCTTGCTCCACTAGGACCTTCGTCAGGCAGCAGCTGACGAGGCGACCCCATGCAGACCTTGACCGTCTCGGCGCTCCCCGGCGCCCTCGGCGGCCACCTTGCCCGCGGCCTGCGCCGGCATGCGTGGTTCTACGGGGCGATCCTGCTGTTCACCGCGGCCGGCCAGATCGTCTCCAGCCTCTACGGCCTGGAGGATAACTTCCAGGTCGCGCTCTACCTGGAGAATCTGCCGGTCGTCCTCTTCGCCTTCCTCATCGCCTTCGCCACCGGCCATGCGGTCTTCGTCATGACCGTGAAGCGCCCGCCGCGGCTGATCGCGCACATGGTTCGGGACTACCGGGAGCGCTTCCTCCTGCCCGAGAGGCTGACCAACGGGCTCCTGCTGATCATCGCCCTGCCGATCTTCTTTTCGGTCTTCACCTCCTTCAAGATCATGATTCCCAGGATCAATCCCTTCTCCTGGGACGAGACCTTCGCCCTCTGGGACCAGGCGTTGCACGGCGGCATCGCGCCCTGGGAGCTGTTGCAGCCGCTGCTCGGCTTCCCCGCGGCGACGGTGGTCGTCAACTTCGCCTATCACCTCTGGCTCTTCGTGCTCTACGGCCTGCTGTTCTGGCAGGGCTTCAGCCTAGCGGACCCGCGCCTCCGGATGCAGTACCTGCTGGCCACCGTGCTGACCTGGAGCCTGCTGGGCTCGCTGCTCGCCACGCTGCTGTCCTCGGCCGGGCCCTGCTACTACCACTTCGTCTCGGAGGGGCCCAATCCCTTCGCGCCCCTGATGGCCTACCTGCAGCAGACCGCCGAGACCCACTACGTGCCCGCCCTCCAGGTCCAGGAGCTGCTGTGGAACGACCACCAGGGCGGCGGGGTCGAGCAGGCGCGCGGGGTCTCGGCCATGCCCTCGATGCACGTCTCCTCGGCCTTCCTCTTCATGCTGCTCGGCTGGCGCGTCCACCGCTGGCTCGGCTGGGCGCTGAGCGGCTTCTTCGTGATGATCCTGATCGGCTCTGTGCACCTGGGCTGGCACTACGCCATCGACGGCTACCTCGCCGTCCCGCTGACTTGGCTGATCTGGCGCCTGGCCGGCTGGCTGGTCGGCCTGGACCCGCTGTTCAGGCAGCCGGCGGCCTCCGGAACCTCGGGCTAGCCGGTCGGCTGCCATGGCCTTCATCCAGAGCCTGAGCCGCCCGGTCCTCGACAACCGCCTCGCCGCCGAGCTCTGGCTGGTCCTGCGCCGCCACGCCTGGTTCCTGGCCGGCCTGGCGGTCTTCGTCGCCGCCGGGCAGGTCGTCCCGCGCCTCTACGGCCTGGAGGACTACATCCGCCTGTCGCTGTATCAGGACGCCCTGCTGGCGATGCTGGTCTTCTACCTGATCGCCTTCGTCTTCGGTCATCTGCTCTTCGTGATGCTGATCAAGCGGCCCAAGCGGCTGATCGCGCAGCTGGTCCGCGACTACAAGGAGCGCTTCCTGACCGTCGAGTGCCTGGCCGGCGGCGCATTGATGGTCGCCCTCACCCCGGTGATCTTCTCGGTCTTCACCTCCTTCAAGATCATGATCCCCAGGATCAATCCCTTCTCCTGGGACGTCGCCTTCGCCGAGTGGGACGCGGCGCTGCACGGCGGGATCGCGCCCTGGGAGCTGCTGCAGCCGCTGCTCGGCTACCCGGCGGTCACCGAGGCCATCAACTTCGGCTATCACGCCTGGGTCCTGCTGCTGAACGTGATCATGTTCTGGCAGGGCTTCAGCACCGCCGACGCCAAGCTCAGGATGCAGTTCTTCCTGACCCTGCTGCTGACCTGGAGCCTGATCGGCAACCTGGCGGCGACCCTGCTGTCCTCGGCGGGACCGGTCTACTTCGGCGCGGTGACCGGCGAGCCCGACCCCTTCGCGCCGCTGATGGCCTACCTGAGGGAGGCGGCGGAGACCCACTACATCCCGGCCCTCAAGGTCCAGGAGATCCTCTGGACCAACTACCAGACGGGCGGGGTCGAGCAGGCGCGGGGCATCTCGGCCATGCCCTCGATGCACGTCTCCTCCAGCCTCCTCTTCCTGCTGCTCGGCTGGCGGGTCCACCGGCTCCTGGGCTGGGCGCTGAGCGGCTTCTTCGTCCTGATCCTGGTCGGCTCGGTCCACCTCGGCTGGCACTACGCCATCGACGCCTATGTCGCCATCCCCCTGACCTGGCTGATCTGGCACCTGGCCGGCCGCCTGCTCGACCTCGACCCGGCCTTCGCCCGCCCGCAGCCCGAGGCGCCCGCCCGCTAGGCCTGCAAAACGGCCGGATTTACCGGATCGCTACCTTCCGCCGCCACTCTGCGGCCATGGCCTTCATCCAAAGCCTGAGCCGCCCGGTCCTCACCAGCCGCCTCGCCGCCGAGCTGCGGCTGGTCCTGCGCCGCCATGCCCTGTTCCTGGCCGGCTTGGCGCTCTTCCTCGCCGCCGGCCAGATCGTCCCGCGGCTCTACGGCCTGGAGGACTACATCCGGCTCTCGCTCTACCGCGACGCCCTGCCGGCGATGCTGATCCTCTACCTGATCTGCTTCGTGCTCGGGCACCTGCTCTTCGTGATGCTGGTCAAGCGGCCCAAGCGGCTGATCGCGCACCTGGCCCGGGACTACCGCGAGCGCTTCCTGACCGTGGAGTGCCTGGCCGGGGCGGCGCTGATGATCCTGATGGTCACGGTGATGTTCTCGGTCTTCACCTCCTTCAAGGTGATGATCCCGCTGATCCAGCCCTTCGCCTGGGACCAGGCCTTCCTGGAGTGGGACCTGGCGCTGCACGGCGGGGTCGCGCCCTGGGAACTGCTGCAGCCGGTCATCGGCTTTCCCGCGGTCACCGAGGTGATCAGCTTCAACTACCAGTTCTGGATCCTGGTCCTGAACGCGATCCTGTTCTGGCAGGCCTTCAGCACCGCCGACCCGCGCCTCAGGATGCAGTTCTTCCTCAGCACCCTGCTGGTCTGGAGCCTGGTCGGCAACCTGGCCGCGACGCTGCTGTCCTCGGCCGGGCCCTGCTACTACCCCCTGGTGACCGGGCAGCCGGACCCCTATCTGCCGCTCTTCGACTACCTGCGGATGGTCGGCCAGGACCACTACCTGCCGCAGCTCGGCCTGCAGGCCATGCTCTGGGAGGGCTACCAGAGCGGCGAGGTCGAGCTCGCCCGCGGAATCTCGGCCATGCCGTCGATGCACGTCGCCTCGGCCTTCCTCTTCCTGCTGCTGGGCTGGCGCGTCAACCGCTGGCTGGGCTGGCTGCTGACCGGCTTCTTCCTGCTGGTCCTGATCGGCTCGGTCCATCTCGGCTGGCACTACGCGGTCGACGGCTACCTCGCGGTGGCCCTGACCTGGCCGCTCTGGTGGCTGGCCGGCCGCCTGCTCGACCTCGATCCCCTGTTCCGCGAGGCCAAGCCGCAGGAGCCCGCCGCCGCGGCTTGACTCCCGCGCCCCGCTCCGGCAAGCGCTGGCCCTGGACTACAGGGTGGGGACCAGCGGGCAGGGAGTGCAGACATGACCGACGAGCGGGCGCCGTCGCCGAGATCGATCCTGGCGCAGATCGACCACTACCTCGACCCGGCAAGCGGTGCCCTCACCCCGCCGATCCAGCCGGCCACGACCTTCGCCCGCGGCGCCGATCACGAGCTGCTCGGCGACTACATCTACGGCCGGACCCGGAGCCCGGGCGACGACCTGGCCGAGCGCATCTTCGCGGCGCTTGACGGCGGCGCCGAGGCCCGGCTCTTCGGCTCCGGCATGGCCGCGGTGACGACCCTCTTCGAGACCGTCGACAGCGGCCGCCACATCGTCGCGCCCCGGGTCATGTACCACGCCGCGCAGGACTGGCTGCACCGCATCTCGGAACGCCGCGGCATCGGCCTCACCTTCTTCGACGCCGCCGAGCCCGCCGCCCTGGCGCAGGCGCTCCGGCCCGGCGAGACCGACATCGTCTGGATCGAGGTCGCCACCAATCCGAACTGGGAGGTCATCGACATCGCCGCCGCCGCCGAGGCGGCCCACGCGGCCGGTGCGCTGCTGGGCGTCGACGCGACCGTGGCGCCGCCGGTCACCACCCGGGCGCTGGCGCTGGGCGCCGACCTCGTCTTCCACTCGGCGACCAAGTACCTGAACGGCCACGGCGACGTGACCGCCGGGGTCCTGGTCACGGCCCGGGCCGACGCCCGCTGGGAGGAGGTCAAGCTGGTCCGCAACCTGACCGGCGGCATGCTGGGCCCCTTCGAGGCCTGGCTGCTGCTGCGCGGCCTGCGCACCCTGGCCCTGCGCTTCGACCAGGCCTCGCGCAGCGCGCTGGAGATCGCCCGCCACTTCGAAGGCCATCCCAAGCTGGAGGCCGTGCTCTATCCCGGCCTGGAAAGCCATCCCGGCCACGCGGTCGCCGCAAGGCAGATGACCGGCGGCTTCGGCGGCATGCTCTCGATCACCGTCAAAGGCGGCGCGGCCGAGGCTCGGGCGGTGGCGACCGGCACCAGGCTCTTCATCCCGGCGACCTCCCTGGGCGGCGTCGAGAGCCTGATCGAGCACCGCGCCAGCGTCGAGGGCGTACACTCGGTGGTCGCCGAGAACCTGCTGCGCCTCTCCGTCGGCATCGAGGACACCGCCGACCTCATCGCCGACCTGGAGCAGGCCCTGGCGCGGATCTGAGGCCCGGATCTGAGGCGTGGAGAAGCGGCCGTCGCCCCGGCGCACCGCCTCCGCAACCCCTCTGCTGTCATCACCGGACTTGATCCGGTGATCCATGGCAGTGGCAGGGCGCCAGGCGGATCCATGGATCCCCGGGTCAAGCCCGGGGATGACAGCGAGAGGGGGGCAACAACGCGATCGTCGAACCCAGCGCCTAAGCCCGCTCCACCTTGCAGAGGAAGCAGCCGAAGAGGGCGGTGCGGACCTGCAGGTAGGCGTTCTTCGGATCTTCCAGGAAGCGACGGATCACCGGCTCGGCGTCCTCGCCCTCGACGATCTCCGAGGCCTCGTAGTTGATCCGCTCCTCGGCCGTGTAGCCGCGAACCACGACCTTCCGGCCCTCGAGCACCGGCGGCAGGCGGTTCTCCGCTTCGAAGGGCGCGCAGGCCTCGCCGCAGACGAAGATCGGCCCGACCTCGCTGTAGGGCCCGGGCAGCGGTGCGGGCCGATGCGACAGGAGCAAGGCCTGCGCCGCAGGGATGTGGTCCAGGCAATGGCGGCAGGGCTTGCGCGCACTGTCGGAGAGGTAGACCTCGACGGGATCGCCGAAGGCGTCGCGGCGCTCCTCGCGGATCTGGCGGGCGAAGTCGCTGTCGAGGCCGACGGCACGGTAACCGGACATACCGGGCTCCCTTGCTTCGAGCGGTGAAGAACACCGCCTTGTAGCCCCGGCCCCGGCGCCGCCGCTATCCGGAGCTTGCGCGGCCCGCTTGACGCACCGACTCGGCCCCGGCCTTATGGCCGAAAGGGCAAGCCGGTGACCGCCAGTCACCCCCACCCCGACCCTCCCCCCTCAAGGGGGAGGGGGTTGGAGAAACGGTCCAGGCCGTTCTTTCCCTCCCCCCTTGAGGGGGAGGGTCAGGGTGGGGGTAAAGCCAGCCCAAGCCCCTTACGCCGAGAGAAACCGAACCACCGAGCCGCCGCCATGCCTTACGCCTCCCTCCGCGACTTCATCGACCGCCTCGAACGGGAGAACCGCCTGGTCCGGGTCACCGCACCGGTCTCGCCGGTGCTGGAGATGACCGAGATCCAGACCCGGCTGCTGGCCGAGGGCGGGCCGGCGGTGCTCTTCGAGAACGTCGTGGAGGAGGGCGGCAAGGCCTACGGCATGCCGGTGCTGGCCAACCTCTTCGGCACGGTCGAGCGGGTCGCCTGGGGCATGGAGCGCGCGCCGGGGCAGCTGCGCGAGGTCGGCGAGACCCTGGCCTTCCTGCGCCAACCGGAGCCGCCGGGCGGCCTGCGCGAGGCCTGGGAGAAGTGGCCGCTCTTGAAGCAGGTCATGGCCATGCGGCCCAAGACCGTGTCGCGGGCGCCCTGCCAGGAGGTCGTCCTCCAGGGCGCGGACATCGACCTCTCCGCCCTGCCGGTGCAGACCTGCTGGCCGGGCGAGCCGGCGCCGCTGATCACCTGGCCGCTGGTGGTGACCCAGGGCCCGAACCCCGAGGGCGACAAGGCAGACAGCTTCAACCTCGGCATCTACCGGATGCAGGTGACCGGCCGCGACCGGACCCTGATGCGCTGGCTGAAGCACCGCGGCGGCGCCCAGCACCACGCCCGCTGGAAGGAGAGCCGGCCCGAGCCCCTGCCCGCCGCCGCCGTCATCGGCGCCGACCCCGGCACCATCATCGCCGCGGTGACGCCGGTGCCGGACACCCTGTCCGAATACCACTTCGCCGGCCTGCTGCGCGGCGAGAAGGTCGAACTGGTCGACTGTGTGACCGTGCCGCTCAAGGTCCCGGCGAGCGCCGAGATCGTCCTGGAGGGCGAGGTCAGCCTGGAGGACTACCGCGACGAAGGCCCCTACGGCGACCACACCGGCTACTACAACGCGGTCGAGCCCTTCCCGGTCTTCACGGTCAAGGCGATCACCATGCGCCGGGAGCCGATCTACCTCTCGACCTTCACCGGCCGGCCGCCGGACGAGCCCTCGGTCCTGGGCGAGGCCCTGAACGAGGTCTTCGTGCCTCTGCTGCAGCAGCAGTTCCCCGAGATCCGCGACTTCTGGCTGCCGCCCGAGGGCTGCAGCTACCGGGTCGCGGTGGTCTCGATGAAAAAGGCCTACCCCGGCCACGCCAAGCGGGTGATGCTGGGCGTCTGGTCCTATCTGCGCCAGTTCATGTACACGAAGTGGGTCATCGTCGTGGACGACGACATCGACGCCCGGGACTGGAAGGACGTGATCTGGGCGGTCTCGACCCGCATGGACCCGGCCCGCGACATCACCGTGATCGAGAACACCCCGATCGACTACCTGGACTTCGCCTCGCCCCAGAGCGGCCTCGGCTCCAAGATCGGCCTCGACGCCACCGACAAGTGGCCGCCCGAGACCAAGCGGGAGTGGGGGACCAAGATCCGCATGACCGACGCGGTGATCGAGAAGGTCGACCGGATGTGGAGCGACCTCGGCCTGCCGGGCAGCGGCAAGGCCATCTGGAAGTAGTTAACGGCTCCAGACTCGGCCTCTTGTCCCCTGCCAATTTAAGCAATATTGAAAGGATTCTCTGCAAGCCTGAGCAGCGCGGCAGTTCTCCATGGCCCCGTCCTCCATGGGTGGGGCGGCCCCCTGCCCGATTCGTACCAGACCCACGGCCAGACCCAAGGCCAGACCCACGGCACCAGACATACGAGAGACCCAGAGCTCGTGATACCACCGGAAATTGAAGGCTTGCTTGGAGAACTTCAGCTACACCCGCCGGCCAAGCCGGCGGCGCTGGACGCGATCGAGCGCGACCTGACCTTCCCGCTGCCCGGACAGTACAAGGCCTTCCTGATGTACTCCAACGGCGCCGAAGGCAGCATCTCGACCAACGACCTGCACCTCTGGTTCCTGGAAGACCTGATCGACTGGAACCGCAAGTACCAGTTGGACGAGAAGGCGCCGGGCCTCTTCGCCTTCGGCGGCAACGGCGGCGCCGAGGCCTATGCCTTCGACACCATCACCCTGGGACTGCCGATCGTGATGGTGCCCTTCATCGGCATGTCGCGGAAGGCCGCCATCTTCGTGGCGCCCGGCTTCAACAGCTTCCTGAAGATGCAGGCCAAGACCGACTTCGTCGAGCGGGTCTACGGCGGCTGATCCCGGGCTCCGGCGCGGGGGCTGGACAGGGCCGCCGCCAGGGCCAAGAATCCCCCCGGGGTTGGAAAGACCGAAGCCGGGAGGACGCCGATGGGCTGCTGCCACTACTACGCACCGAGCGAAGGGGGCGACGAGGCCTTCTCCGTCGATACCTCGGCCATCACCTTCGGCCGCGGCGTCCTGAAGGAGGCCGGCGACCACGCCGCCGCGCTGGGCATCTCGCGGGTCGCCCTGATGACCGATTCGCGCCTGGCCGAGTTGGAGCACTGCGCGATCGTCAGGGACGCGCTTGAGGCCGCCGGCCTCGACGTCGTGGTCTACGACGAGGTCCAGGTCGAGCCGACCGACGAGTCCTTCCAGGCGGCCAGCCGCTTCGCCAGCGAGGCCGGGGTCAACGGCTTCGTCTCACTGGGCGGCGGCTCGGTGATCGACACCGCCAAGGCGGCCAACCTCTATTCCAGCCACCCGGCCGAGTTCCTGACCTACGTCAACGCGCCGATCGGCGGCGGCCAGGCGATCCCCGGCCCCCTGAAGCCCCACATCGCCTGCCCGACGACCAGCGGCACCGGCAGCGAATGCACCGGCATCGCGGTCTTCGACTTGCTGGCCCTGAAGGCCAAGACCGGGATCGTCTCGCGCCGGCTGCGGCCCTCCATGGCGCTGATCGACCCGGACACGACCCGCAGCCTGCCCAAGAACGTGGTCGCGGCCAGCGCCTTCGACGTCCTGAGCCACGCCCTGGAGTCCTACACCGCCCAGCCCTACAGCCAGCGCGCCGCGCCGGCCAGGCCGCGGCTGCGGCCGATGAGCCAGGGCGCCAACCCCTGGAGCGACCTGGGCTGCCGCGAGGCGGTGCGGATCCTGGGCGAATACATGGTCCGCGCGGTCGACGACGCCGCGGACGACGAGGCCCGCGCGCAGCTCATGTGGGCCTCGACCCTGGCCGGCATCGCCTTCGGCAACGCCGGCTGCCACGCGCCGCACGGCATGTCCTATTCGGTCTCGGGCCTGGTCCGCGACTTCCGGCCAGAGGGCTACCCGGCGGAGCTGCCGATCGTGCCCCACGGCATGTCGGTCATCGTCAACGCACCCTCGGTCTTCCGCTTCACCGCCGAGGCCTGCCCGGAGCGGCACCTCGAAGGCGCCCGGCTGCTGGGCGCCGAGACCCGGGGCGCCACGCCGGACGACGCCGGCGAGGTGCTGGCCGGCGAGATCATCGACCTGATGCGCAAGACCGCGATGCCCAACGGCCTGGCCGGCGTCGGCTACGGCCCGGACGACGTGGCGGCCCTGACCGAGGGCTCCATCGTTCAGAAGCGCCTGCTGGACAACGCGCCGAAGGAGATCACCAAGCCGGTCCTCTCCGAGCTCTACGTCTCCGCCCTGTCCTACTGGTAAGCCTCCTGCCGCCGGGCCCGAGGCCCGCCCGCAACCGAGGGTTTCCGGCCTGCCTCGCACCCGCCGAGGGCGTCCCGCGGCGGCGCGTTAAGGAGTCCTTCATAGGTGGTCACGGAAATGTCACAGGTCTCGCGGGAGATCGCTGCCTAAATATGGCCCACTGCAAGACCTTAGGGTCGTCACTGATAAGTTCCTGAATCAGAACGGTGATCAGTCGTCGCCTTAACCGACTGTTATTCATTCCACAAAGATGATAGCCGCCGCTGACCGCGACGCGCGCCCTCGATCGAATACGCACCGGCCTTTTCGCCGGGCCTAGATCCGCTGAGGAGCAGCAGGAGGCAGACATGCGTTTCACGGAGACCCTTAGCCTTATGCCCGATTCCTTCATTTTCTGGTTGCTGATCGCCCTGGTCGCGACCCTCGCGCTCTATTTCACGCGCGAACCCGGCCACCGCGCGATCCTGCATCTCGGCAGGGCGCTGAACTACGTGTGCCGCCTCGGCGCCGCCTCGATGATCCGCGCCGAGAAGCACCTGCAGCTGCGCAACCGGGAGGTCCTCCTGGCCGCCGGCCGCGAAGAGGCCGAGCGCCACATCGAGCGCGAGTTCGAGAGGCTCGAGGCCTCGGTCCATCGCGACCTGGCGCAGTGCCCGAGCCTGCACCGCAAGATCCAAGAGCAGGTCACCCAGATCGAAGAGGACCTGCAGGCCAGCGTCGAGGTGCCGCCGGCGCCGCCGGGCTGGACCAAGGCCGTCCAGGCGGTGGCGCAGATCCCGGATTCCGGCGACGGCATGGTCTCCAAGATCCTGGAGAACATCCACCAGTCGCTGGTCAAGGCGCAGGAGCAGGCGCTGGACGAGTACCGCGGCGCCACCCAGGAGCGCCACGCCCACCTCAAGAGCATGATGCCGCACTGGCGCAAGCTGATCGACCTGGTCGGCCAGGCCGACAGGCGCGCCAACCGGATCATGGAGCACGCCAAGGTCATCGACCGCCACATGGGCGAGTACGAGCAGATCCTCCTTCAGGACGACCGGGCGGTGCGCAAGCTGTCGTCCTCGTCCCTGGTCGACTTCCTGATCGCGGTCTTCGTCCTGACCATCGCGATCGGCGGCGCGGTGATAAACTTCCACCTGATCGCCCGCCCGATGGCCGAGATGGTCGGCGGCAACACCCTGATCGGCGCCTTCAAGACCGCCGACGTCGCCGCCCTGGTGATCATCCTGCTCGAGATCACCATGGGCCTCTTCCTGATGGACTGCCTGCGCATCACGCGGCTCTTCCCGGTCGTGGGCGCGCTCTCCGACAAGCTGCGCAAGATCATGATGGTGGCCTCCTTCAGCCTGCTCTTCTTCCTGGCCAGCATCGAGGCCGGGCTGGCCTACATGCGCGAGATCCTGGTCCAGGACGAGCTGGCGACCGCCGCCCTGCTGCGCGGCGACGCCGCCGGCAGCGCCGCGATCAGCTATCAGTGGATCACGACCATGGCGCAGATGGGCATGGGCTTCATCCTGCCCTTCGCGCTCACCTTCGTGGCGATCCCGCTGGAGACCTTCTTCAAGTCCCTGCGCACGGTCGCCGGCCTGGTGACCGGCGGGGCGCTGAAGGGCTTCGCCGTGGTCCTGCGGTTGACCGGCGGCTTCTTCAAGTACATCTCGGAGCTGCTGATCGACCTCTACGACCTCTTCATCTTCTTCCCGCTGTGGGTCGAGCGGCAGTTCCGCAACGGCGATCCGCAGCGCAAGGGGAAGACGGCCCACGCGCAAGAGAGGTACTGACATGAAACGCGTCGTATCCCTGGCTGCCCCCCTGGCCGCCCTGGCCCTGGCGGTCGTGCTGGGCTCCTGCTCCGGCGAGGCTCAGAAGGGCGGCAAGGGCGTCTACATGCTGCTGGACACCTCGGGCACCTACACCAAGGAAATGAAGAAGGCCCAGCAGATCATCAACGTGATCCTGGCGAGCCTGGACCCGGGCGATTCCTTCGCCGTGGCCCGGATCGACACCGGCAGCTTCTCGGAGAAGGACATCGTCGCCAAGGCCAGCTTCGACGAGCGGCCCTCCATGGCCAACCAGCAGAAGCTGCTGTTCAAGGAGGACATCGACAAGTTCGTGAAGTCCCTGAAGCCGGCCTCCTACACCGACATCACCGGCGGCATCCTGCAGGCGACGGAGTTCCTGCAGGAGAAGGACCACGGCGAGAACATCATCATCATCTTCTCGGACATGGCCGAGGACCTGAAGAAGGGCTACAAGCGCGACCAGAACTTCTCCCTCGACGGCTTCCGGGTCGTGGCGCTCAACGTCACCAAGCTCAAGAGCGACAACTTCGACCCGGACAAGTACCGCGCACGGCTGCAGGAATGGGAAGCCCGCGTCGTCAACGGCGGCGGCGAGTGGCGCAAGATCAACGACCTCGACACCCTGGACCGGATCTTCGGTTAGGACGGCGCCTCACGGACCAAACACCCCAGCGTAGGCTCCGACTCGAGAGAACCGGGCTCGAGAGAACCGGGCGTCCCAGGACGGGGCGCCCGGTTTGCTTTTGGCGCCTCCCTCGCCCCGAAGTCTCGCGAAGGCCGGCTTAGCGAATTGGTCACCTCCGCTTGGCAGGCTGCTATGGTCACTCCCCTCCAGCCAGGCACGACCACCGCCAAGCATGACAGCGTCCAAGCAGGAGACGGCCCGCGGGCTGCGGATCAAGGCACGGACCCTCTACGCCGCCGGAGAGATTCCAGCCGCGATCGCCGCCCAGCGGGACCTCATCGAGGCCACCCGCGGCACGCTTCGGCCCGAGGACTTTCAGTTCCTCGGCCTGATCCTGACCACGGCCGGCGACTTCGAAGCCGCCGGGGCCTCGATGCGCGAGGCCCGGGAGATCTGGCCGGACAACCCCGCCTTCATCGGCAACCTCGCCTTCTGCGAGGCGCGCCTGAAGCGCTGGCCGGAGGCCTTGGCCCTGCTGTCGTGGGCGGTCGAGCTCTTTCCGGAGGATGCCAACCTCCACGACGGCCTCGCCGGCATCCACGGCAACCTGGGCGACCTGGAGCGGGCCCGCGTCCATGGCGAGACCTCCCTGCGCCTCAAGGACGCCCTGACCGCGACGCGGCGCCCGCCAGTCCGGCTGTCCGAGGTCCCGGTCCCGGAGTTCCGGCGGAACGAGCCGGCGCGCAACGTGATCGCCTTCAGCCTCTGGGGACGGCAGGAGCGCTACTGCCGCGCCGCGCTGGAGAACGCCCGCGTCGCGCCGCACCTCTATCCGGAGTGGCGTTGCCGCTTCTACTGCGACGACAGCGTGCCCGGCGGCACGCGCGCCGGCCTGCTCGCCGCGGGCGCGGAAGTCGTCCTGATGGCGCGGCCGAAACGCCTCTTCGAGGGACTCTTCTGGCGCTTCCTGGTGGCGAACGATCCCGAGGTCGACCGCTTCCTGGTGCGCGACTGCGATTCCCTGCTGAACCTGAGGGAGCGCCGGGCGGTCGAGGCCTGGATCGAGGGCGGCGCGCACTTTCACGTCATGCGGGACTACTTCACCCACAGCGAGCTGATCCTGGCCGGGCTCTGGGGCGGGGTGAGGGGCGCGCTGCCCGAGCTGCCGCCGCTCTACGAGCCCTATCTCGAGGATCCGGCAAGAACCCGGACCTGCGATCAGCGCTTCCTGCGCGAGGTCGCCTGGCCCTTCGTCCGGCAGAGCCACTGCAGCCACGACAGCCTCTTCCGGGTCCTGGACTCCCGGCCCTTTCCGGACGGCAGCGAGCTGCCGGCGGGGCGCCACGTCGGTCAGGACATGGCGGTCTGGTCGCAAAGCCCCATCGGCGCCCTGACCGACCGCGGCGGCGGCGAAAGCGGGACCGCGCCGCGCCGCCAGATGATCTTCGCACTGGCCGCCACCGCCAGCGAGTCCGCCGCCCTGGCCGCGCTTCTCAAGGCCGGCCTTGCCGAGGCGGAGGTCCACCACAGCCACGAGGGCGCCTTCGACCCGGGCCTGCGGGCGCCCGACGGCCTCACCATCGCCCTCTTCAACACCGGCGGGAACCTCGGCGAGGTGCGGGACTTCTGGCGCCGCAAGCTCGCGTTCGAGCTCTACGGCAAGGCGCCGGTCTACGCGGAGACCTCGCATCTCCTGGCCGCCTGCGGCCTGATCGAGAACCTCGACCTCCTGCCCGAAGCCATACGGATCGACATCGTCGCGCTGCAGCGTCCGGCGGCGCGGATCGTCGGCGAACTGGCGGCGAACGATCCCAGCCGCGGCCGCCTCGTCCCCGATGTCCTCGGACTCAGCCCCGGTTTCGCGCGGCGCCTGGTCACGCCGGAGCGCTACCTCGGCACGGGCTTCGCCGGCACCTGCCTCTGGTACGTCACGGAGATGGCGGCCCGCGCGGCCTACTATCGTCGCCTGCTGAAGGACGATCCCCGGGTGCGGCTGCACCGGGTCGAGCTGGATCGCCTGGCGCAGCCGGCGGGCGCCGCAGGCCTCCTGACGGCCCTGGGGGCCGAGGCCCGGGAGATCGCTCTGCCCGCCGCGCTCGCCGCCGCCGTCGGCGACCCGCCAGGGCCGGAGATAGAGGCCCTGGTCGCCCGCATCCCCGTCCAGGCCGAGGCCCACGCCCGGGCGTTCCTCGAGGCCGGCCGCCGCCTCGGCGGAGCGGCCTAGGGACGCACTCTGCTGGTGATGCGTCGCACAGCGTCATCCGGCGGAAGGGGCTAGGAGAGGAATCTCGAGGTCATGAGGCCCGGTATCGGAAAAACGATGCCGCGACGGGGCGTTACCACACGCCCCACAACGCTGACAACGACGCTCATGTCATAGGAGACGGCCAGAGTACATGCTCCGCCCGACCGGCGGACGGTTCCGCGTGCCCGGCCCTCGAACAGGTGCCTTAAAAAATAGAGTCCGAACCGAACCAAATCGTGCTGCGGCGGGACCTATACGCAGTCATCCACTTCGACATCCGGTGACGACTGCACAGCTTGCACAAATGAAACTAAGAGGACGACAATGCCCATCAGAATACTTGGCGATAACTACCCGGATAATAGCAGGGAAATTGTCAGAAGCAAAAAGCTGGGTCCTAAATTCCACGAATTTCTCAAATCCGTGTATGCGGGGGAGAACTCGGCATTCCTTCGCCTCTGCGTGAAGCGCAACAACATAAAAGGTATGTATGATACCTTCATCGCCCCGGGCGCCCAGCATCAGATCCAGGTTAATCCAATGTATCGCCAAGAGGCCGCTGCTCTGGCCAGAGATGAAGAATGGTCGAAGGGCAAATGGAAAAGCGTCCTCGATGACATGGAATTAGAGATCGCAGCGAACTTGAACCTTCAGTACCTTAGATTTCCCAAGGGTAGATTTTGGCAATCCAAGCAGTTCCGTGAGTTCCTCTTCGAGACATATGCGGACCCGGGGCGTTTCGCGAGGCAGCATGGTATCAGGAACAAAAAGGACCTTGCGGATGCAATGTTCGTCTACATGATGGAGAGGCCACCAAGAAGGGAGGCCAAAAAGATGTTCGATAAGCTGGAGAAGAAAGAGAAGCTGGCGAAAAGGATCGAAAAACTGGTCGAGGATGTTCTTTAATTGCACAGCTTCGTCGCCGCGTAAGGCGGAGCGCCCGTCCTTGTCCCGGCGGATTCGGCCCCAGTCCTGCAGTCGATCGCCATTTGAACCACCGGGGCTTCGTGAACAACCGTGTGGACAGGTTGTTCAGGCCGGGGCCGACTCCGCGTGAGTGGAAAAATGCTTTAGACCGAGTGTGGCCCCGGCCGTCGTCGCCGGGCGCGCGAAGGAGGCAAGGAGGAGCTTGAAGGGCAGCGTGGCGATCGTGACGGGCGCCTCCGGGGGCATCGGCTCGGCCTGCGCGCGGCGCCTGGCCCGGGACGGCGCTAGCGTGGTGGTCCACTACCGCACGCACCGGGCGGCTGCGGAGGATCTGGCGGCGGAGATCGAAGCCGCGGGCGGGACGGCGCTGCCGGTCCAGGCCGACCTCTCCGACCTCGCCGCGCCGGCGGCGCTGGTCGCCGCGGCGACCGAGGCCTTCGGGCGCCTCGACCTGCTGGTCAACAACGCGGCGGTCGCCGAGGTCGCGCCCCTGGAGGCCATCGACGCCGGGCACGTCCAGCGGCACTTCGCGGCCAACGTCGGCGCGGTCCTCTTCGCGTCCCAGGCCGCCGCCCGGGCCTTTGGCGAGGCGGGCGGCGCCATCGTCAACGTCAGCTCGATCAACGCCAGCCAGCCGCCGCCCGGCGGCGCGGTCTACAGCGCGACCAAGGCGGCGGTCGAGGCCATCACCAAGAGCCTGGCGGTGGAGCTCGGCCCGCGCGGCATCCGGGTCAACGCGGTGGCGCCGGGCGCGACCGACACTGGCATGCTGCGTTCCGTCCTGCGTCCCGGCGTGGCGCAGCAGATCCGGGAGAAGACGCCCCTCGGCAACCGCCTCGGCACGCCGGACGACATCGCCGCGGTCGTCGCCTTCCTCGCCAGTCCCGACGCCGCCTGGATCACCGGTCAGGTGATCAACGCCTCGGGCGGCCTGCAGATCTAGGCGCGGCGGGGCGCCGCCCCGAAACTGCGGCTTGTGGGTGATTGACCGCATGGCCAGCCCGGTCGCCGCGGGCTATACAGGAAACCGAGCCAACCGCCCGCCGGAGTCTTCATGCCCGCCGACCAGAACGACCTCGACCTGCTGACGGATCTCCTCGCCCGCGCCAAGGCCGCCGGCGCCGATGCCGCCGATGCCGTGATGGTCCATGCCACCTCGCTGTCCCACGCCCGCCGCCTGGGCGAGCTGGAGCGCCTGGAGCGGGCCGAGAGCAGCGACCTGGGCCTGCGGGTCCTGGTCGGCCGGCGGCAGGCCGTGGTCTCCTCCACCGACGTGACCCCGACGACCCTGGCGCAGCTGGCCGAGCAGGCGGGGGCCATGGCCCGCAGCGTGCCGGAGGACCCCAACTGCGGCCTGGCCGATCCGGAGGAGATCGCCCGCGAACTGCCCGACCTCGACGTCTGCGATACGGAAGAGCCGGCGACCGAGGTCCTGATCGAGCGGGCGCGGGCCTGCGAGGAGGCGGCCCGGGCGGTGCCCGGGGTGACCAACTCCGAAGGCGCGGAGGCCGGCTGGTCGATGAGCCGGGTCACCCTGGCGGCGAGCAACGGCTTCAGCGGCGGCTACGCCGGCTCCTCCCATTCGATCGGCACCGCGGTCCTGGCCGGCGAGGGCCAGGGCATGGAGCGCGACTACGACTACTCTTCGGTGGTCTATGGCGCCGACCTGGAGGACCCGGCCGAGGTCGGCCGGCGCGCCGGCGAGCGCACGGTCCGGCGCCTGAACCCGCGCAAGCCGGACACCGGCAGGTACCCCGTGGTCTTCGACCCGCGGGTCGGCAACGGCCTGCTGCGGCACTTCTCCGGCGCGATCAACGGCACCGCCATCGCCCGCGGCACCTCCTTCCTGAAGGACGCCATGGAGACCGGCGTCTTCGCCGAGGGCATCACCATCGTCGACGACCCGCACCGGCCGCGCGGCCTGCGCTCCAAGCCCTTCGACGGCGAGGGCCTGCCCAACCGGCGCCGCGACCTCGTAACCGCCGGGGTGCTGCAGACCTGGATCCTCGACCTGCGCTCGGGCCGGCAGCTCGGTCTGGCCTCGACCGGGCACGCGGCGCGCGGCACCTCCTCGCCACCCTCGCCCGCGGCCACCAACCTCTACATGGAGGCCGGCGCGCAGAGCCCGGAGGCGCTGATCGGCGAGATCGACCAGGGCCTCTACGTGACCGAGATGATGGGCATGGGCATCAACATCGTGACCGGCGACTACAGCCGGGGTGCCGCCGGCTTCTGGATCGAGAAGGGCGAGCTGACCCATCCGGTCAGCGAGCTGACCGTCGCCGGCAACCTGAAGG
>JANQGU010000319.1 GCA_028282935.1 Kiloniellales bacterium | reverse complement strand
GACCTTGATGACCGCGCTCTACTTCTCCGTGCTCCGGCCGCAGGACCGGGTCGCGGTCAAGCCCCACGCCAGCCCGGTGTTCCACGCCATCCAGTACCTCCTGGGCAACCAGACCCGGGACAAGCTGGAGGCCTTCCGGGCCTTCGGTGGCGCCCAGTCCTATCCCTCGCGGACCAAGGACGGCGACGACGTCGACTTCTCGACCGGCTCGGTCGGCCTGGGGGTCGCCATGACCTCCTTCGCCAGCCTGGTCCAGGACTACGTCAGCCTGAAGGGCTGGCTGGGCGCCGATCAGCCGGAGGGACGCATGGTCGCCCTGGTCGGCGACGCCGAGCTGGACGAGGGCAACGTCTACGAGGCGCTGCTCGAGGGCTGGAAGCACGACCTGCGGAACGTCTGGTGGGTCATCGACTACAACCGCCAGAGCCTGGACGCCGTGGTCTCGGACCGCCTCTTCGGGCGCTTCGACAGCCTCTTCGACACCATGGGCTGGCGGGTCGTGACCCTGAAGTACGGCAAGAAGCTGCAGGCCGCCTTCGAGGGCCCCGGCGGCGCGGCCCTGCAGCGCTGGATCGACGACTGCCCGAACTCGCTCTACTCGGCCCTTGTCTTCCAGGGCGGGGCGGCCTGGCGCCGGCAGCTGAGCGCCGACCTCGGCGACGAGCCGGGGATCGGGTCGCTGCTCGAGCGGCATGACGACGCGGCCCTGGCCGAGCTGATGACCAACCTCGCCGGCCACGACCTGGAGACCGTCCTGGAGGCCTTCGAGGCCATCGACGACGACCGGCCGACCTGCTTCATCGCCTACACGATCAAGGGCTTCGGGCTGCCCTTCGCGGGCCATAAGGACAACCACGCGGGCCTGATGAACGAGGCCCAGATGGCCAGCTTCCAGGCCCGGAACGGGATCGCGGCGGGGCAGGAGTGGGAGCCCTTCGCCGGCCTCGATCTGCCCGCCGAGACGCTGCAGGCCTTCCTCGACGCGGTGCCCTTCAACGCCCGGGGCACCCGGCGCTACCAGGCGCAGCGGGTCGCAGTGCCGAACAGCCTGACGCTGCCCGAGGCGCCCCGGATGTCGACCCAGGAAGGCTTCGGCCGGATTCTGGCCGAGATCGCCCGGAGCGAGAGCCCGCTGGCGGAGCGGATCGTCACCACCTCTCCGGACGTCACGGTCTCGACCAACCTGGGCGCCTGGGTCAACCGCCGGGGCATCTTCGACCGCCATCCGCGCGAGGACGTCTTCAAGGAGCAGCAGGTGGTCTCGGCCCAGCGCTGGATGATGTCGCCGGACGGGCAGCACATCGAGCTCGGCATCGCCGAGAACAACCTCTTCCTGCTGCTCGGCGCCCTGGGCCTGTCGCAGAGCCTCTTCGGTGTCCGGCTGCTGCCGGTCGGAACGCTCTACGATCCCTTCATCCAGCGCGGGCTCGACGCCCTGAACTACGCCTGCTACCAGGACGCCCGCTTCATGCTGGTGGCGACCCCCTCGGGGATCACCCTGGGACCGGAGGGCGGCGCCCACCAGTCGATCTCCTCGCCCCTGATCGGCCTGGCCCAGGACGGGCTGGCGGCCTTCGAGCCGGCCTTCGTGGACGAGCTGGCGGCGATCATGGCCTGGGGCTTCGACTACATGCAGCGCGACGGCAGCGGCGAGGCGGCGGCCGACTGGCTGCGCGACGTCAAGGGCGGGTCGCTCTACCTGCGGCTCTCGACCCGGCCCCTGGACCAGCTTCAGCGCGAGCTCGACCCCGAGCGGACCCGGCAGATCATCGCCGGGGGCTACTGGCTGCGGCCGCCGGCGCCGGGCGCCGAGCTGGCCCTGGTCTACAGCGGCGTGGTCGCGCCCGAGGCCCTGGCGGCGCACGGCGAGCTGCTGGACGACCTGCCCGGCGCCGGCCTGCTGGCGGTGACCTCGGCCGACCGCCTCAACGCCGGCTGGCACGCCGCCGAGCGGGCGCGGCAGTCCGGCATCCCCGAGGCGCGCTCCCACGTCGAGACCCTGCTGGCGCCCCTGGCGCCGGACGCCGGGCTGGTCACGCTGGTCGACGGCCACCCGGCGAGCCTGTCCTGGCTCGGCTCGGTGCGCGGCCACCGGGTCCAGGCGCTGGGCGTCGAGCACTTCGGCCAGTCGGGCGACCTCGACGATCTCTACCGGCACTACCGGATCGACGTCGCGGCGATCCTGGACGCCTGCGCGGCCGCCGCCCTGCAGCGCCTGGAGGGCTGAAACCGGCCCTCCGAAAGCGGGCTCGCCTGGCGTGTTGCGTGCGGGGGTCCTATGTTGTACACGGGCGCTCCCGACGTTCAGCGCGGGCGTGGCGGAACTGGCAGACGCGCTGGTTTTAGGTACCAGTGGAGCAATCCTTGGGGGTTCGAGTCCCTCCGCCCGCACCACGCGCCAGCCAAGGTTGGAGGCGACGCCCAGGACGGGATCGCGCTCCGCCGCGCAGGGACCTCTCACGGGCCGGGCTCGGCAGCCCCGTGCCCGGAACCACAGGGACAGAGTCAAGGAAGGCCAAGGGGCCAATGCAGGTAACGGAAACAGAGACCGACGGCCTGAAGCGCGAATTCAAGGTCGTCATCGCCGCTAGCGACATCGAGGAGAAGCTCCAGCACCGCCTGATGGAACTGGGCAGCACGATCAAGGTGCCGGGCTTCCGCCCGGGCAAGGTGCCGGTCCAGGTCCTCAAGCAGCGCTTCGGCCGCTCGGTCCTGGGCGAGGTCGTGGAGCGCGCGGTGACCGATGGCTCCAGCCAGGCCCTGAGCGAGCGCGGGCTGCGCCCGGCGACCCAGCCGCGGATCGAGATCACCGCCTTCGACGAGGGCAAGGATCTCGAGTTCACCATGGCGCTCGAGCTCCTGCCCGACATCACGCCGATCAACTTCGGCGATCTCAAGCTCACCCGGCTGAAGGTCGAGGTCGAGGACTCCGAGATCCAGAGCGCCCTGGACCACCTGGCCGGCCACCGCAAGGAGTCCAAGCCCCTTGAGACGCCGCGCAAGGCCGAGAGCGGCGACGTCCTGGTGATCGACTTCCGCGGCAGCGTCAACGGCGAGGAGCTGCCCGGCATGGCCGCCGAGGACCATCACCTGGAGCTCGGCTCCAGCAGCTTCATCGAAGGCTTCGAGGACCAGCTCATCGGCGCCGACGTCGGCGAGGACCGCACGGTCAAGGTCCGCTTCCCCGACGGCTACGTGAACGAGAAGCTCGCCGGGCAGGACGCGATCTTCGAGGTCAAGGTCAAGGAGATCCGAGAGACCCAGCCGGCCGTGATCGACGAGGACTTCGCCAAGTCCCTGGGCGAGGAGAGCCTGGAGTCCCTGAAGGGCAAGCTGCGCGAGCAGATCGGCCAGGACTACGACCAGGCCAGCCGGACCCATCTCAAGCGCAGCCTGCTCGACAAGCTGGCCGAGGCCCATGACTTCGTGGTCCCGGCCGGTATGGTCGAGATCGAGTTCGAGACCATCTGGCCGCACATCGAAGAGGACCTCAAGGCGGGCAAGCTCGACGAGGAGGACCAGGGCAAGAGCGAAGAGGATCTCAAGACGGAGTATCGGGAGATCGCCGAGCGGCGCGTCCGCCTGGGCCTGCTGCTCTCGGAGGTCGGCCGGGTCAACAACATCGACGTCTCGGCGGAGGAGCTGAACCGGGCCCTGGCCATGGAGGCCCGTAAGCACCCGGGCCAGGAGCGCGAGGTCTTCGACTACTTCCAGCGGACCCCCGAGGCCATGGCCAACCTGCGGGCGCCGATCTTCGAGAACAAGGTCGTCGACTTCATCGTCGAGATGGCCGACACCGAGGACAAGGGCGTGACCGCCGAGGAGCTGCGCGCCGAGCTCGAAGGGGGCGGGGCCGCCGCCTCGGAGGGCGAAGGCAAGAAGAAGGCCGCCAAGGGCAAGGCGGCGTCGAAGTCCAAGGCCAAGGGCGGCGCCAAGAAGGCGGCCGAGTCCAAGTCCGAGGAGCAGGCCTGACATGATCGGGGTGCCGGGTCCGAAACGCCGGCCGGAAACGCGCGGAAGCCTTGGGGTAAGGAAAAATTAACCACGATGGCTTTGGCATTGACGCGGCGGCGAATCCGCTGCTGTTAGGGCGCCGGTGGCGGAGCGGGAAGCGGGATCAGCGGACCGGGCCGTGCGGCGGAAACGACGACAGGTAGAGGCAGCATGAAGATGAACACCTTGGTCCCGATGGTGGTCGAACAGACCAACAGGGGCGAGCGTGCCTACGACATCTACTCCCGGCTCCTGAAGGAAAGGATTATTTTCCTTACCGGCCCGATCCACGACGAGGTGGCGAGCCTGGTCTGCGCTCAGCTGCTGTACCTGGAGTCCGAGAACCCCAACAAGGACATCTCCTTCTACATCAACTCCCCGGGCGGGGTCGTGACCGCGGGGCTGGCGATGTACGACACCATGCAGTACGTCCGCCCGGACATCTCCACCGTCTGCATCGGCCAGGCCGCCTCGGCCGGCTCGCTGCTGCTGATGGCCGGCGCCGCTGGCAAGCGCTACGCCCTGCCGAACGCCAAGGTCATGGTCCACCAGCCCTCCGGCGGCTTCCAGGGCCAGGCCACGGACATCGAGATCCATGCCAAGGAGATCCTGTCCACGCGCCAGCGGCTGAACGAGATCTACGCCCGGCACACCGGCCAGTCGATCGAGGTGATCGAGGACGCCATGGAGCGCGATCGCTTCATGAACCCCGAGGAGGCCCGGGACTTCGGCCTGCTCGACGCGGTGGTCGAGCAGCGGCCGCGGACCGAGACGGGGGAGAGCTGATCGAGGCAAAGCGCGGATTTCTGCGCCTGCGGCGTGCCTTAGGCCAAATAGCTTGCTTTTAAGGAAATATGAACGCAGGAATCCGTAAGCTGAAGGGGTCGCTTGTGACGGGTTGGTTAACGGGAAGCCTAGAAAATCAGGCCAATTTTCGATTTGCCAAGCCGGGACGTTTGTCTAACATGACAGCCGAGCAGGAAGACAGAGACGGTGGCCAATGAATAAATCAACCGGCAGCGACTCGAAGAACACCCTGTACTGCTCTTTTTGCGGAAAGAGTCAGCATGAGGTTCGCAAGCTTATTGCCGGGCCTACTGTTTTTATCTGCGACGAGTGCGTCGAGCTCTGCATGGACATTATCCGTGAAGAGAACAAGACGACGCTGGTCAAGTCCCGCGACGGGGTGCCCAGCCCGCGCGACATCTGCGCCGTGCTCGAGGACTACGTGGTCGGCCAGGACCATGCCAAGCGGGTCCTTTCGGTGGCCGTGCACAACCACTACAAGCGCCTGGCCCATGGCGCCAAGAACAACGACGTCGAGCTGGCCAAGTCGAACATCCTGCTGATCGGCCCGACCGGCTGCGGCAAGACGCTGCTGGCCCAGACCCTGGCGCGGATCCTGGACGTGCCCTTCACCATGGCCGACGCCACGACCCTGACCGAGGCCGGCTACGTCGGCGAGGACGTCGAGAACATCATCCTGAAGCTGCTGCAGTCCGCCGACTACAACGTCGAGCGCGCGCAGCGCGGGATCGTCTACATCGACGAGGTCGACAAGATCTCCCGCAAGTCGGACAACCCCTCGATCACCCGCGACGTCTCGGGCGAGGGCGTGCAGCAGGCCCTGCTGAAGATCATGGAAGGCACCATCGCCTCGGTGCCGCCGCAGGGCGGGCGCAAGCATCCGCAGCAGGAGTTCCTGCAGGTCGACACGACCAATATCCTCTTCATCTGCGGCGGCGCTTTCGCCGGCCTGGAGAAGATCATCTCGATGCGGCACCAGGGCTCCTCGATGGGCTTCGGCGCCGACGTGCGGGGTCCCGAGGACCGCTCGACCGGCGATATCCTGAAGGACGTCGAGCCGGAGGATCTGCTGAAGTTCGGCCTGATCCCCGAGTTCGTCGGCCGCCTGCCGGTGGTGGCGACCCTGGAGGACCTGGATACCGCGGCCCTGATCGAGATCCTGACGACGCCTCGGAACGCGCTGGTCAAACAGTACCAGCGGCTCTTCGAGATGGAGGACGTCAGCCTGCAGTTCACCGACGACGCCTTGCGGGCGATCGCCGAGAAGGCCATCTCCCGGAAGACCGGGGCCCGTGGCCTGCGCTCCATCATGGAAGGTATTCTCCTGGAGCCGATGTTCGATCTCCCCGGCCTGGAAGGGGTGGAGGAAATCGTCATCAATCGCGAGGTTCTGGAAGGCGGGGCCCGGCCGCTCTACATCTATACCGACCGGCGCGAGGACGTGGGCACCAGCGCCTGATCGCCTCTCCGGTCGCCTCTGGGACCGCTTGTTGTTACGGCCCCACTTGTACTGGCCCCCTTTGGCCGCCACATTTCCAATCAATCAGGCGTCCCCTGAACCACCATCAGGTCCGTGCGGCGCGGTCTGCCGAGCGGTCGCCAAGGAAAGCGAAGCGAGACTATGCTAGAAACCGCGCGTGGCAATCAGTTCCCGGTCCTTCCCCTCAGGGACATCGTCGTCTTCCCGCACATGATCGTGCCGCTCTTCGTCGGGCGCGAGAAGTCGGTGCGGGCCCTGGACGACGTCATGAAGGACGACAAGCAGATCCTGCTGGTCACGCAGCGCAACGCGTCCCAGGACGACCCGACGCCGGCGGACATCTACGAGGTGGGCACGATCGGCACCGTGCTGCAGCTGCTCAAGCTGCCGGACGGCACCGTGAAGGTGCTGGTCGAGGGCGGGCAGAGGGCGCGCATCCTGCGCTATGCCGAGAACCCGGACTTCTTCCAGGCCTACGCCGAGACCATCGATGAGAACCCGGGCGAAGAGGGCGAGATCGACGCCCTGGCGCGCACCGTGGTCAACCAGTTCGAGCAGTACATCAAGCTGAACAAGAAGATCCCGCCCGAGGTCCTGGTCTCGATCAACCAGATCGAGGAGCCCAGCAAGCTGGCCGACACCGTGGCCTCGCACATGACCCTGAAGATCCCGGAGAAGCAGGAGCTGCTGGAGACCGAGAAGGTCAGCGAGCGCCTGGGCAAGGTCTACGCCTTCATGGAAGGCGAGATCGGCGTCCTCCAGGTCGAGAAGCGGATCCGCAACCGGGTCAAGCGCCAGATGGAGAAGACCCAGCGCGAGTACTACCTGAACGAGCAGCTGAAGGCGATCCAGAAGGAGCTGGGCGAGGGCGAGGACGGCCGCGACGAGGTCGCCGAGCTGGAAGAGAAGATCAAGAAGACCAAGTTCTCGAAGGAGGCCCGCGACAAGGCCATGGCCGAGGTGCGCAAGCTGCGCTCCATGAGCCCGATGTCGGCCGAGGCCACCGTGGTCCGCAACTACCTCGACTGGCTGCTGTCGATCCCCTGGAAGAAGCGCACCAAGGTCAAGAAGGACATCGGCCTGGCCAAGGAGATTCTCGACGCCGACCACTACGGCCTCGAGAAGGTCAAGGAGCGCATCCTGGAGTACCTCGCGGTCCAGCAGCGCATGAACAAGGTCAAGGGCCCGATCCTCTGCCTGGTCGGCCCGCCGGGCGTCGGCAAGACCTCGCTCGGCAAGTCGATCGCGCGCGCCACCGGGCGCAACTTCGTGCGCATGAGCCTGGGCGGCGTCCGCGACGAGGCCGAGGTCCGCGGCCATCGCCGGACCTACATCGGCTCGATGCCGGGCAAGGTCATC
>JANQGU010000173.1 GCA_028282935.1 Kiloniellales bacterium | reverse complement strand
TCAGATCGAATCGATCTGAGCCGATCTTGATCTGTCTTAACAAGTTAGAGCGTGATTCACGCCTCACGCCGTTCCGGCGCAAGACGATCACGCTCTAGTCCGGTGGTTGGCGAGAACGCGCGTGGCAAAACCCACATACGGCGGAGGGTGAGTCGGTCATACGATATATCTGCCAAAGCCATAAAGGCTGATCGACATCCCGGGCAAGCTCCTGGGCGAGCGAGAGACGGGGCGTCCACCGGGCCGAAGATCGGGACGCCGGCCAAAGAAGAATCCCTTCGGGAGCGCGAGAGTTTCGGGGTGTCGCTCTACGGAAAGGGAGACCTGAAATGAAGATCTGCGTTATCTGCCTCCTGGTCCTTTCCGGGATCACCTTTTCTGCGGCGCAAGCCTGGGCTTGCCCCGACGGCTATCAGCGGTGCGGCAGCTACTGCTGCCCCAAGTAGGCTTTGACGGGACGGCTCCGGACCTGAACCCCATAGTTGGAGATGTCGGATGCCTATCGAACGCTTCCGAAGGCTCCCCCGCAATCTGAAGCGGGCAATCGTTGCGGGGATTGCGGTAACAGTCACCGGCCCCTTGATCACCTTGGGCGTTGCCGTCGTCGCCGACCCCGAGGGCCTTGAAGGCGCGATCAGACGGATCGACTTCCACCCGATAACGCCGCCGAGCGGTCTCACCAATGTCGGTTCGCTCTACCACATCACGGATCGAGGCAGGCGCTTCCGGCCGGTGTGCAAAGTGGACTCGCCGGATCTGCAGTTCTTCCCCAGCGAAGAAATCATGGGCGTCGAACACCTCGATTCGACCTACCTCCTCGACGTGTTTCCCAAATCGCTGAAGCAGGAGATGAGGCTGCAGAACGTGACGCGGGTGACCTATTCGCTCAAGGACGTGCGGATCGGCGAGGCCTCCTACGCCGACCTCGGTCGAATCCTCCATGAACTGGAACAGGACGCCTTCTGCAAGCAGCAGCTCGACCGGCTGCTCAGCCAGGACGAATTCGTGTGCCCCGTCCAGGCGGTCCTGGTCGGTTCCGGCCAGCTCCACTTCGGATCGATCCTGCAGACGAAGAGCGAGGGGCGCTCCGACTTCGAGGGCGCGGATCGTCCCGGCGGCGCGATCGCTATCCAGGCAGGAGGAACCGCGGGCCTGGATGCGCAGAGCATGAGCGTCGGCGAAGGCCTACACTACGGGATCAGGCTGTCCGGAATCTGCCTGACGACCGCCGAAGGGCCGATCGTCAAGCTGCCGAGCACGCGCCTGGGCTGGTACCTGCGGGACCTGGTTCGCGCGGTTTCGCGCTCGTTTTCCTGAATCCGGGACTCACGGCTTGGACTGATCGAGCCGTTCCCTGGCCCGACGGGCGAGATCTTCCGCCGAGCGGCCGGCCTCGAGGCGCGACCAGGCGACTTCGCCGATCTCATAGGCGAGCTGCCGTCGGACGACCGCCGCATCGGCGTCCGAGGCGTCGCCTCGGCGGGCATCCACGCGCGCGATCAGGGTGTCGCGCTCGGCGTGCAGCCAGAGGCCGTCGAAGCGCAGGCCCAGGTCCCGGGCCACGGCGGCGATGGCGTCGCGCTCCGCCGGCCTGGCATAGACCGCGTCGGCGACCACCGCCTGGCCGGCGGACAGGGCCTGACGTGCGCGCCGGCAGATCTCGGCGTAGACCCTCTCGCCGAAGCCGGGTCCGTAGGCGTCCTCGGGTAGGGGCGATAGCTCGTCGACCCCCCAGAGCGCCTTGCGGATCACGTCGCTGCGCAGGTGCAGGGCCCCGGGTGCCGCGCCGAGCCGGGGCGCCAGGCGCCGGGCCAGGGTCGTCTTGCCGCTGCCCGAGAGGCCGCCCACGGCCAGCAGCCGGGGCGCCGGCGGTTCGAGGTAGCGGCGGGCCGACTCGAAGTAGTGGCGGGCCTCCTCTTCCAGGCGGGCGCGGGCGGCCGCCTCGCTCTGGCTGGCCTCGGCGCTGGCCGAGACCTTGGCCCGCACCAGGGCGCGGTTGGCGAGAAAGCCGGGCAGGGCGGCCAGGCCCTCCAGCGCGTCGCCGCGCTGGTGGTAGCGGTTGAGGACCAGGTTGGCCAGGGGCCGCAGCTCCCGGTGCTCCAGGTCCATCAGCAGGAAGGCGAGGTCATAGAGCACGTCGATGGCGGCGAAGGCGTCGTTGAACTCGATACAGTCGAAAAGGGTCGGCACGCCCTCGATCAGGCAGATGTTGCGCAGATGCAGGTCGCCGTGGCAGCGCCGCACGAAGCCGGCGGCCATCCTGGTGTCGAGCAGCGCGGCGCAGCGCCCCAGCCAGCCATGGAACAGCGCGCCCAGGCGCTCGACCTCCGCTGCGGGAAAGAGGTCCGGGCGCTCGGCGAACTCGGCCAGGCTCTCCTCGGCGACCGCGCGCTGGCCCGCGGCCCCGCCGCCGAGGGCCCGCGCGGGCTCGAGCCGCTCGGCCTCGTCGTGGAAGCGCAGGACCGCGTCGGTCAGCCGCAGCATCAGGTCCGGCGTCAGGCGGCCGTCGGCGGCTAGGCGGTCGAAGAGGCCCGCCTGGTCGAAGCGCCGCATCACCACGACCCATTCGACGACTTCGCCTTCACCGGCCAGGGGGCCTCCCAGATGCAGGCCGCCCCCGGCATCGCGGACGACCGGCTCGGCTCCGAGGTAGAGCTCCGGCGCGCTGCGCCGGTTGAGCGCGACCTCCTTCTCGCAGGCGGCGCGCCTCAGCGCCAGGGTCGAGAAGTCCATGTAGGGGAAGGCAACCGCGCGCTTGACCTTGTAGGCGCGCGCGCCGGCCAGGAAGACCATGGCGCCGTGGGTGTCGAAGCGCTCGACCCTCTCCACCCCGGGGCCGTGGCTCGCCGGGTCGCCCAGGAAGGTCGCCACGGCGCTCTGGTCGGCGACGACGTGAGCGCTGGCCTCAGCCCCTTGGCTGCTCTGGGCGGTCGCTGTCATCCTCGTCGTCGTCGAAGAGAATCCGATGGGCCGCGCCGTCCAGGTCCTCGTACTGGCCGGACTTCAGCGACCAGAGGAAGGCGCCGAGGCCGAGCAGGCCCAGGAAGAGCGCGATGGGAATCAGGTAGAGCAGGCCGCTCATCGCGGGCCGCCCCGGACCAGGCGCAGCGCGTTGCCGGTGACCAGCAGCGAGGAGGCCGACATGAAGATGGCGGCGATCAGGGGCGTCACCATGCCCAGGACGGCCACCGGCAGGGCGATCAGGTTGTAGGCGAAGGCGAGGCCGAAGTTCTGCTTCACCAGAATCTCGCTGCGCCGCGCCACGTTCAGCAGCTCCAGCACCGGGGCCAGGGCCTCGCCCTGGAAGACCGCGTCGGCCGCGGTCTGGCTGATGTCGACGGCGCTGGACGGGGAGACCGAGACCAGGGCCGCCGCCAAGGCCGGCGCGTCGTTGAGGCCGTCGCCGACCATCAGGGTCCGGCGTCCCTCGGCTTCGAGCTCCTCGAGGCGCCGGCACTTCTCCGCCGGCGTGCAGCCGGCGCGCCAGGTTTCGATGCCGAGGTCCTTGGCGACCGCCTCGACGGTTGCCGCCCGGTCGCCGGAAAGCAGCTCCACCGCGTAGCCCTGCGCCTTGAGCTGCCGGACCACCTCGGCGGCGTCCCGGCGCGGCGGGTCGGCGAAGCCGAAGCGCAGCGGCTCTGCGTCGGGCCGGCAGAGCCAGAGCTCGGGCCCGAGTTCGGACCTGGGCTCGGACCCGAACTCTCCGGGCGTCTCCTCGGCCTCGATGCCGCACCAGCGCCGGCTGCCGAGGCGGATCTCGCCCTCGGGCGTCTCCAAGAGCAGGCCGCAGCCGGGGATCTCCTGGACGCCGCCCAGGGCTTCGGCCTCGGGTGCGGCCCGGGCGACCGCCTGGGCCAGGGGATGGCGGCTTGCCGCGGCGAGCCCGGCGGCGAGGCGCAGCGCCTCGGCCGGCCGGCCGCCTTCGGTCGGGCCCCCGTCGATCAGGCCCCCGTCGATCAGGCCCCCTTCGATCAGGCCCCCTTCGATCAAATCGGGCCGGCCCAGGGTCAGGGTGCCGGTCTTGTCGAAGACGATGGTGTCGGCCTGGGCCAGGCGCTCCAGCGCCGAGGCGGACTTCAGCAGGATTCCCCGGCGCAGGAGGCGGCCGCTGGCGATCACCTGGACCGCCGGGACCGCCAGGGCCAAGGCGCAGGGGCAGGTGATGATCAGGACCGCAATGGCGATCATCAGGGACGCCTGCCAGGCGAGTCCGCCGAACAGCAGCCAGCCGAGAAAGGTGACCAGGGCCAGGAGATGGACCACCGGCGCATAGAGCTTGGCGACCCGGTCGGCGAGGGCGACGTAGCGGGCCCGCCGCTGCTCTGCCAGCTCCATCAGGCGGACGATCTCGGCCAGGATGGTCGCCTCGCCGACCGCCTTGGCCTCCAGGGTCATCGGAGCGGCCAGGTTGAGCGTGCCGGCGAAGACCATCTCGCCCGGCCGCACCGGCTTGGGCAGGGTCTCTCCGGTGATCAGGCTGGAGTCGATCTCGGAGCGGCCCTCGATCACCTTGGCATCGACCGCGATACGCTCGCCCGCGGCGACCAGGATCCGCTGGCCGCTTTCCACCGTCTCCGCCGGCACGGAGCGGCGGCGGCCGTCCGGCTGCAGCAGCGTCACCGAGCCGCTGCGCAGGGTCAGCAGGCGCTCGGCGGCGGAGCGTGCGCGGCCGCGCGCCCGATGGTCGAGGTAGCGGCCGACCAGCAGGAAGAACAGCAGCGACACCGCGGCATCGAAGTAGGCGTGCTCGCCGCCGTTGATCGTCTCGAAGAGGCTCATGCCCGAGGCGAGCAGCACGCCGAGCGAGATCGGCACGTCCATGTTCGTCCGCCCGTTGCGCAGGGCGCCGAGGGCGGAGCGGAAGAAGGGCCGGCCGGCGAAGAGGATCGCCGGCAGCGCGATCAGGGCCGAGAACCAGTGCAGCAGGTCGCGGGTCGCCGGTCCCATGTCCTGGAAATGCCCGGCCCAGACCGAGACCGAGAGCAGCATCACGTTGCCGGCCGCGAAGCCGGCGACCGCCAGCGCGATCAGCAGCTCCTTCTCGCTGCGGTCTTCGCCGGCGCGCTTCTGCGTCGGATCGAAGGGCGTCACCCGGAAGCCCAGGCCCTCGACGAGTCCGGCCAGGTCCGTGGCCCGCGCCGCCGGTCCCGCCCAGGCGACGGCCAGCCGGCCGGTGGACATGTTGACCCGCGCCTCGCGCACGTCGGGCTGGCGCTGCAGGGCGGTCTCGATCTTCCGGATGCAGCCGCCGCAATGGATGCCGTCGACCAGCAGGTGCAGCCGTGACAGGCCGTCTTCGCCGAGCGTCGCGTGGCGCGTGCAGTCCAGCGGCATGGCCTCCGGCTGTGCCGGAGCGCCAGCTTGCCGATCGACTTCGAGCGCGGTCATGGCTGCCAGGTCACCCGGCGCTTGCTACTGTGCTGGTCGTCGCCTTTGACGACCCTCAGCATGACGTCCCATTGGCCCGGCAGCGGCAGGCTCACCTGGCTGCCGTAGAGCCCGGGACCGTTGTTTTCGAGGGCCACTTCGAAGTCATGGCCTTCCATGGTCGGACGCTTGAAGCGGGCCCGCACCTCGTCGGCGTGGAGCGCCTCGCCGCTGGGGCCGAGCAGGCGCACCGTGAGCTGAGCCGCGCCGCTGCCCGCCGGCTCCAGCGCCAGCGCGGTCTGCCAGCCCAGGGCGGCCTGCGCCGCGCGTTCGTCCAGACGGTCGTTGTAGGCCAGGCCGTCCTTGTAGGCGCTGCGGGTCTCCAGGCCGGTCCAGGTCGTGATCGCGAAGGCGATCATCGCCCCGTTCGCGGCGAAGACCGTCAGGAAGAAGCCGAAGAAGATCCAGGGGATCTTCGAGCGCGGCTTCGCGGACTGCTCTCGACCGGTCATGGCTTGGGTCCCCGAAACACGGTTTCGTTGCGCGCCACCTCCCCGCTGTCCGGGTCGGTCAGGGTGAAATAGAAGGTCAGCGTGTCGTCGGTGACGACCTCGCGCGGCAGCCGCAGGTAGATCCGGTAGCTAGCGACGCTGTCCGCGTCGGCCTCCAGGATCGCGGCGCCGGCGCCTTCGCCCTCCTGCCCGACCACGCTCAGGCTCGGCGCGGTCAGGCCCTCGATGCCCAGCAGGTAGCTACGGTCCTCGAGGGTCTTGTTCAGGATCTTGATGGTGTAGCCGTTGCGGATGCCGCCGTCGGAAAGGGTCACGAAGAGCGGGTTGCGGTCGTGCAGGACGTTGATGTCGAGGGTCGCCCGGAAGGCCAGGCTCCACAGCATCACCCCGGCCACGACCAGGAGCAGCAGGCTGTAGAGCACCGTCCGCGGCCGGACCAGGCGGTACTTCGGCACCGGCGCGGCGGCGGCGCGGGCCTCCTGGTTGCGCTCGGTGTCGTAGGTGATCAGGTTGAGCGGCCGGCCGACCTTGGCCATCACCGAGTTGCAGGCGTCGATGCAGAGCGCGCAGCCGATGCACTCCAGCTGCTGGCCGTCGCGGATGTCGATGCCGGTCGGGCAGACCGCGACGCAGAGGTTGCAGTCGACGCAGTCGCCCAGCGCTTCGGCGGCCTGGCCCTTCTTGTGGCGGCCGCGCGGCTCGCCCCGCCAGCCCTCGTAGGTGACGATCAGGGTGTCCTCGTCGAACATCGCGGCCTGGAAGCGCGGCCAGGGGCACATGTAGGTGCAGACCTGCTCGCGTGCCCAGCCGGCCAAGAGGTAGGTCGTAGCGGTGAAGAGCCCGGTGAAGAAGTAGACCGCGGTCGAGGCCTGGCCGGTGAAGATGTTGCGGACCACGGTCGGGGCGTCGTTGAAGTACATGATCCAAGCGCCGCCGGTCGCCGCGGCGATGACCAGCCAGACGGCGTGCTTCAGGCTCCGCTTGGCGAACTTGGCGGCGCCCATCGGCGCCTTGTCCAGGCGGATGCGGGCGTTGCGGTCGCCTTCGATCAGGCGCTCGACCCACATGAAGAGGTCGGTCCAGACGGTCTGCGGGCAGGTGTAGCCGCACCAGACCCGGCCGGCGAGGCTGGTCACCAGGAACAGCCCGACCGCGCCCAGGATCAGCAGGCCGGTCAGGTAGTAGAGCTCCTGCGGCCAGATCTCGATGAAGAAGAAATAGATGCGTCCGTTGACGATATCGGCCAGCACCGCCTGGTCAGGCGCGTCGGGACCGCGGTCCCAGCGGATCCAGGGCACGACGTAGTAGATCGCCAGCAGGGCGATCAGGACCGCCCACTTGAGGCGCCGGAAGGTGCCGCCGATCTCCTTGGGGTGGACCTTCACCCGGCTGGCGTACATCGGCAGGCCGGCCTCCTGGGCCTGCTCCTTCTGGGCCCGGGTGGAGAGAGCTTCCTCGATAGTGACCACGTCGTCCATGTCTTGCTCCGCAGCCGCGGCCCGGCTACTCCTCGCCGCCACCCAGCGAATGCACGTAGACCGTCAGCATCTTGATGGTGGAGGCATCGAGGCGCTCCTGCCACCCCGGCATCACGCCCAGGCGCGGCTGGCGGATCTGGCTGACGATCTCATCGCGGCTGCCGCCGTAGAGCCAGATCTGGTCGTTGAGCCGCGGCCCGCCGAGCTCGCGCAGGCCTTCGCCCGCGTCGCCGTGGCAGGCGGCGCAGTTCTCGGCGTAGACCTCCTGGCCGGCAGCCGCCGAGGTGCCGTCGTGCTCGGCGCCCGAGAGCGAGAGCACGTAGTCGGCGACGGCCTCGATCTGCTCCGGCTCCAGGATATCGGCGTAGGCCGGCATCTCCGAGTCGCGGGCCTCGTCGCCGCCGTTGCGGATCCCGTGCAGCAGGGTGATGTGGATGTCGTCCAGGCTGCCGCCCCAGATCCAGGCGTCGTCGGCCAGGACCGGGAAGCCCGGCCGGCCGGCGCCGCCCTGGCCGTGGCAGGGCGCGCAGTTGTCGGCGAAAGCCGCGGCGCCGCCGGCCAGGGCGAAGGTCAGGTTGTCGGCGTTGCTGCGGATCTCGGATAGCTCGGCCGCGGCGATGGCGTCCCAGGACTCTGCTTGCCGGGCCCGCGCCTCGGCGAGCTGTCCCTCGAGCTCCACCCGCGAGTTGTAGCCCAGCACGCCGGGCGTATGGCTCGAGAAGCTCGGGATCGCCGGGTAGAGGATGACGTAGACCAGCGAGAAGGCGATGCAGGCGTAGAAGGTGTAGAGCCACCACCGCGGCAGCGGCGTGTTGAGCTCCTTGATTCCGTCCCACTCGTGGCCCGTGGTCTCCTGGCCGGAGATGGAGTCTTTTTCGATTTTCGTCGGCATGTCTCAGGCCTCCGCGTCGTCTTCGCGAAACGGTATCTGCGCGTGGTCGTCCATCTCGGCCTTGCGCTTGGGCCAGTAGGCCCAGACGACGATGCCGAGGAAGATCAGCATCAGCCAGACGACCCAGAGCGGGCGCAGCAGGTCGTAGGCGTCCTTGAAGGTCTCGTACATGGCGCCCTCCTACTGCCGCAGGTCTTCGGCCGTCAGGCCTTCGAAGTCGACCATCTGGCCCAGGATCTGGAGATAAGCGACCATCGCGTCCATCTCGGTCAGCGCGCCGGGGCGACCGTCCAGGTTGCCGACCACGGCCTTGGGGTAGCGCTCCAGCAGCGCGTCGTGATCGGCATCGGGATCGGCCTGCGCCTGCAGGTCCGCGACGGCGTTCTCGATCATCTCCTCGCTGTAAGGCACGCCGACCGCGACGTTGGCCTGCAGGTGCGCGGCGATGTCGTCGGTGCTGAGCGGCTTGTCCAGCAGGAAGGCGTAGGGCGGCATGATCGACTCCGGCACGACCTCGCGCGGGTCGATCATGTGGGCCACGTGCCAGTCGTTGGAGTACTTGCCGCCGACCCG
>JANQGU010000169.1 GCA_028282935.1 Kiloniellales bacterium | reverse complement strand
GGCGCGTCCGATTTCACCACCAGGCAGTCGATACCGCGCTTGGAGAGCTCGCCGCAGAGCTCCTTGGCGGAGGCCCGGGCGTTGGGCTGGGTCCGCAGGCGGTAATAGATGCCCTTCTCGGCGCCCAGGTCGGCCTTGGTGAAGACCGGATCCATGCTTCCCAGGAGGTCGTTGGCGTTGGCCTGGAGCTGCATCCAGCCCTTGGCCGCCTGCTCCGGGCTGCGGTAGGAGCCGAGCTGCACGGCGTAGAAGCTGTCGCCCATGGCCGGGACGGCGGCCGCTTGGGCCGCGGGGGCCGCGGGCTTCTGCTGCTCGGCCGATGCCATGGCCGGCTCCGCGGCGGCGGTGGACCCGGCGTCCGCCCCCGGAGCCATCTTCGGCTCGGCGGCCATCATCGGCTCGGAGGTCCTGGCCGGCTCCTGCAGGCCGGGCATGGCTTCCGCCTCCATGGGCTCCATCGCGGTGACGCCAGTCGTGGCGCCCCCTTCGGGCGGCAGCTCGGCGAGCAGCTTCTCCAGGCTGGAGAGGTAGGGATCGTCGCCGCCGGCCTCGGGCAGGGCGGCCGAGTCGACCGTCGCCGCGCCGGAGGCGTCGCTCGCCCCGGTGTCGGCCATGGCCAGCTGCTGGCCTTCGGCCGGGCTCTGGTTGGCCAGGGTCCAGGGCTGCTGGGGGCCGCCCTTCTGGCCGTCGTGGAGCGCCTGAAGCTGGGCCACGGTCGTCGAGTACTCCGGCAGCTGGCCCCACTCGGTCCAGGGCCGCTGCGCGGCCTCGGCGTCGGCCAGCGCGATGGCGGTGGCCACCTCGGGATCGAAGAGCGGCACCGTCGGCAGCTCCGCCATGGCGCCGTCGTCCATCGGCATCTCGTCGCTCGGCATCGCCTCGGCCAGGGTCGGCGGCGGGGGCGGGGGCTCGCCGATGCCGGCGTCCCGCAGGCCCTCGTAGTAGGCCAGGTCCGCCCGGGCGACGTCCTGCGGCAGGTCGATCAGCGCGGTCTCCTCGGCGGCCGCCATGTCGCCGGCGATCGCGTAGGCGAAGGCCAGGACCTGACGGGTGTCGGGGCCGGCCGCCGGCAGGGCGGAGACCTCGCGCAGCATCTGCAGGCCCGGGGCGTGCTGGCCGCTGAGGACCATGGACAGGCCCAGGTTGGTGCGCAGCGGGACGTTGTCCGAGTCGCTGCCCAGGCCGCGGCGGTAGACCTCTTGCGCCGCGGCATGGTCGCCGAGCTGGTCGTGGACCACGCCGAGCGTGTTGTAGACCCGCGCGTCGCTGCCGGCCTTCAGGGCCAGCTCGAGCTGCTCGCGTGCCAGGTTGTACTGCTCCAGCGCCACGTAGGTCTTGCCCAGGCCGTAGCGGGCTTCGACGTTGTCCGGCTCGAGCACCAGGATGGCACGGTAGGCCTGGGCCGCCTCGCGTGGCGCGCGGCGCTCCTCGAGGATGCGGGCAAGGCTCAGCAGTGCGATCTTGTTGGTCGGATCGTACTCCAGGGCCCGATCGCAGAAGCCGGCCGCGTTGGCCAGATCACCTTCTTCCTGGAGCCGCTGGCAATAGCCTACGAGCTGCGCCGCCTTGTCCTCGGCCTTGACCGGGCTGCTTGCCTGGCGGGAATCGTGTCCGGCTGCGCAACCGGCCAGCGTCAGCAGGCAGGTCAGCAGCGCTATCTTGGAAATGCGCTGATGCGTCGGCGTTTTCATCTGTCTTGGTCCTGGTTCTGGGCAAATCTGGCGTTCTGTCCGGCGGCTTGGCAGGCGTGCGGCCAAGTCGTCGGTCTGCGCGTCTCCCAGGGCGCTGAAGTGTGCATGGCCTCGTCCTCTACGCGTCTACTGGTCGTCGTTTGCCGGTACGAGGTGGTAGAGGACGTGGTCGATCTCGTTCTGATTCTCGCTCAAGGGAAGAGCGATCACGTTGTAGCGAACCTCGCCGACAGAGGTCGGGAAGACCTCGGTGTCCTGTAGCGGCTTGCCTAAGGCGGCCACCTCGCGACCCAAAGACAGGATCCACTCGGTGACCATGGATGCACACTCCGCCCCTGAGCCCTTGCTCATGGCAGAGCCGTTTGCTGCACCCTGAATTCCCCCTGAAAACTGTGTCTCCAGCTGCCACCCCTTGTTGTCCCGGTTGCGGCGGACGAGCATCGAGTTCGGCCAGTGGCGGCCGATCTCGGCGGGGTCGAGGTCGCTGCGCGACGGAAAGCGGCGCCCCTGCCGGAGTTGATCCCAATAGCGGACGATGTCCTGCGGCCGCATCGGCACGCCGGCTGCCGGCGCCGGCGACTGGACCCGCGGACCCTGGGCCTGCGGGCGCGGCGCGGGCTGAGGCGCCGGCTGCGGCTGCGCGCCGCGGGCGCCCATGGCACCGGCCTGTGGCGCGGCCGGGGCGCGGGGCGGCGCCGGATTGGCGAATCCCTGCTGGCCGCCGCGTCGGGAGCGCCGGCGAATCCGCATGCCGATCAGCGAAGCGGCGCCTTCCGCGGCGTCGTCCTCGAGCTCGTCCTGATACTCGTCCGACACCGGCTCCGCGTCGTGTTGGTGTAGGTGCTTCTGTTCCATCACCGGATCTCTATGTGCCAGAGCTTGTGGGTTTCGGCCGTCCCGCGGACTGCCTGTGGGGTCGATCTGGGCATGGTCTCAGGCCTCCTCTCCGCGGTCTCCGGCCAGAAGCGCCGTCAGTTCGTTCAGCGTCTCGGGGCCGGTGTCGCGGAGGTAGCGCTCGACGGCGCTGGCCAGAACGTCCTGCAGGCTTTGCCGTCGGCAGGCGGCGACGAGCTTGAGGCGGCGATGCGCCTCGCCGTCGAGGCGCAGCGAGAGCCGGACCTCCTTGTCGCTCCGGGCGCCGGCTTCGGCCGCCTCGGCGCCGCGGCCCGCCGCCTCTTGGCGCTGGGCTGCCGCCAGCCGGGACCTCGCGGCGCTGCGGGCCCAGAAGTCCGCCTCTTCCAGGCGCACCACCTTGGACGCCGCCGGACGGCCGCGTGCCGGACCGCTTTTGCGGACCACGTGGTCGCTGCTGAGACGGGCGGCCTTCATGGCTACCTCACCGTGCCGGCACGCATGCCGGGATGCAGGTTGCCCTGGCGCAGGCCGTGCTCCTGGCCGGCGCTGGCCGAGAGCTTGTCCAGGCGATCGGAGAGGTAGTCCCAGAGCTGCGCGATCTCTACCGCCGAGGGGCAGTTCTCGTCGAGCTCCATCACCGTGCGGCCGTCGATCATGGAGGCCGCGAAATCCGTGCGCTGGTGCAGGGTGACCGGCGCCACCGTGCCGTGCTGGGACAGCGCGATCGCGGCCTCGGCCGTGATCCGCGCCCGCGGCGTGGCGCCGTTGATCACGAAAACCAGCGGCTTGTTGCAGTACTCGACCAGGTCGACCGTCGCGCCGGCGGCGCGCAGGTCGTGCGGGCTGGGCCGGGTCGGGATGGCCACCAGGTCGGCGACCTGAATCACCTGCTCGATGGTGCTGGTGATGGCGGGCGGCGTGTCGATGACCAGAAGCTTGACGCCGGCGCTGCGCATCCGGTGCAGATCCTGGACCAGCCGCGACACGTAGGTGTGCGCGAAGGCCGGGTAGTCATCGACCCGCTCGTTCCACCAGTCGGCGAGGCTGCCCTGCGGGTCGGTGTCGATCACCGCGACCGGACCGGCGCCCCTTCGCTCGGCTTGAACGGCGACGTGTGCGGCCAGCGTGGTCTTGCCACAACCGCCTTTCTGCGATGCGAATGCCAGAACTAGCATCTACCTGTATCTCCTGGTCATCATCAGCAGTCGCTGTGATCGGTCTTGCGCTCGCACCGAATCCTTCGTGGACCCGGCCCGGGCCCAAAAACAGTCGCCGTAAACTTAAGGAAAGGCGAAGTCTCTGAGCGGTCGGCAAATTTGAACACAAAGGTCGTGAAATATGGGTTAACGATAGATCACAGTCGGCAGCGCGGGAGTTACCTATAAGTACATAATAGAAAAGAAGAATTTCTTGCCGAATCGGAAGGATTCAAGCTCCGCCGAGGCCGCCTGCGGCGCAGTCCGGGCCGCGTACGGACGCGGCGCTGCGAGATGGTGTCGCCCGCAAGTAAATGAAATATTTGGATTAATTCGACCTCTGATCCCTTGCCAGGTGGTTAACCCTGGCTCTGGCGCGGCCCCCGATGCTCAACTACGCCCTCTGTAGTAAGCAGCGTGTTGGACAAGACGCGTTCGTCGTGGATCATTCGCCAGCTCAGCATCTTCTGCGCCATCTCCAGCAGGACCGGCTGCAGCGCCGGGTCCCGGGCCAGGTTGCGGGTCTCGCCCGGATCCTCCTCCAGGTCGAAGAGAAGCGGCGGCAGGGCGGCGAAGTGGACGTACTTGTAGCGCCGGCCGCGGATGACGTTCAGGCAGCATTCGTCGCTGGTCAGGCCCAGGGCCGCTTCGGCGCGGCCGTCGACCGGATCGCGGAAATCGAACTCCCAGTGCGCCTCTTCGCGCCAGGCCGCGGGCGTCTCGCCTTTGAGGAAGGGCAGCAGCGAGCGGCCGTCGTAGGCCGGCGGCACCTCGAGGCCCAGCCATTCGAGGACCGTCGGCGCGACGTCGACCGCCTCGGTCATGGCGTCGACGACCCGGCCCCGGCCGGCGTCCGCCTCGGGGCGGGGGTCCCGAAGGATCATCGGTATGTGGAAGGCGTCGTCGAAGTAGCCGTCCTTGCCCCAAAGCCAGTGGTTGCCCAGCATCTCGCCGTGATCGCTGGTGAAGACGATCAGGGTGTCGTCGTACTGCCCGCTGTCTTTCAGGAAGCGGATGATCCGGCCGATCTGGTCGTCGACCTCGGCGATCAGGCCGTAGTAGGTGGCCGCCAGCTCCCGGGCCTGGTCTTCGCCGAGCGTCTGGATCGCGGTCTTCCGGCCGGCATAGGCGCCGACCGACTTCGGCTGACCGAGCAACTGCGCGAGGTAGGGGTGCTGCTCCGCCTCTCGCTCGACGCTTTCCGCCCGGCGCGGCGGGGGCACGTCCCTGGGGTTGCAGCGCGTGTTGTAGGGCTGCGGCGCGATCAGCGGCGGATGCGGGCGCAGGAACACCAGGTGCAGGAACCAGGGCTCCCGCTCCGGAAGGCTGAGGTGGTGCAGTGCCTGGTCGGCGATGAAGGTGGTGTCGCTGTCCTCGGCCGGGAAGACGGTATGCGGCGCGGTGAAGCTGCCGTCCGGCGAGGCCGAGCGGCCCGCGGCCTTGAAGATGTCCAGCGGTCTCTCCGGTATCTCGAAGCCCCGCGCCTTGAGGTGGCGCCGCCAGGGCAGCAGGTCCTCGCCCATGGCGCAGCCGGCCGACATTCCGGGCAGGACGCCGGAATAGCTGAGCAGCGCCGGGTCCCCCGGGGGCCGCAGCCGGGGGTCGGGACTGGTGTCGGTGTAGCCGAAGAGGATCGGGTCGTAGCCGCCCTTGCGCGCCTCCAGGGCCAGGGTCGAATGCCGGGCGTCGAGCGGCGTGCCGTTCTGCACCGAGCGGTGGTTCATCTGGTAGAGACCGGTCAGCAGCGAGGTCCGCGAGGGGCCGCAGGGGCTGGCCTGGGCGTAGTGGCTGCGGAACAGCACGCCGTCTGCCGCCAGGGCGTCGAGGTTCGGGGTCGCGGCACAGGGATGGCCCAGGGCCGAGAGGCTGTCGCCGCGCCACTGGTCGCCGGTGATGAAGAGCAGGTTGCGCCGCGGCTGGTCCGCCATTCCGATGATCCTCCGCTGCTCCGGGGGTGAAGAGGTCGCGCCGCGGGAGTCTAGCAGATCACTGTGACAGCGGTTTTGCGGGCGCCGGCCTAGTCGCTGTCCCAGAGAGACTCGTCGTACCAGACGTTCTCGTAGTCCGGCGTGACCAGGAAGCGCCAGCCCGGCGGCAGCCCCAGGAACTTCAGGGCGAGCGGCGTCCAGGTCTCGATGTGGCTGATGTGCAGCGGCTTGAAGAAGTCCTCCGCGTCGGAGTACTCGCCCGCCCAGATGTACCAGCCCGAAGTGTCCCCCTCGGGCGGATGGCGCAGCCCGTGGAGCGGCAGCTCGCCGCTCCGGACGTTCTCGGCGATGCCGATCTTCAGGCTCGCGGGGCTGGGAAAGTAGACCGTGCCGAAGCGCTGGCACAGCTGCCGTTGCATGGCCTTGACGGCTTCGTTCACCTCGGGTTGCTCCCGTTCACCGCTTGCGCTGCCGGACTCAATCGCCGCTGCGGACCCGGGCGACGGCCTCGGTCCAGCTCTGGTAGAGGGCGTCGCGCTCGGCGGTTTCCATCTGCGGCGCGAAGCGGGCCTCCGATTGCCACAGAGCGGCGATTTCCTCGGTATCGCCACAGATCCCGGCCTTGATGCCGGCGAGGAAGGCGGCGCCCAGGGCGGTGGTCTCGGTGACCACCGGTCGTTCGACCTCGACTCCCAGGATGTCGGCCAGGAACTGCAGCATCCAGTCGTTGGCCACCATGCCGCCGTCGACGCGCAGGGCGACCGGCGCCTCGGCACCGTCCGCCTCCATGGCCTCCAGCAGGTCGCGGGTCTGGAAGCAGACCGCTTCCAGGGCGGCACGGGTCAACTCGGCGGGGCCGCTGGCCCGGGTCAGCCCGAAGAGCGCGCCCCGGGCGTGGGCGTCCCAATAGGGTGCTCCCAGGCCGACGAAGGCCGGCACCAGGATCACCCTCTGGCCCGGGTCCGCGGCCCGGGCCAGAGCTTCGGTCTCGGAGGCGGAGCCGAAGAGCTTCAGCCCGTCCCGCAGCCACTGCACGGCCGCGCCGGCGACGAAGATGCTGCCCTCCAGGGCATAGGTCGCCGCCCCGTCGAGCCGGTAGGCGATGGTGGTCAAGAGGCGGTGCTTCGAGGTCACGGCCTCCGGCCCCGTGTTCATCAGGGCGAAGCAGCCGGTGCCGTAGGTCGACTTCATCATCCCCGGCTTCAGGCAGGCCTGGCCGATGGTCGCGGCCTGCTGGTCGCCGGCCATGCCGGTGATGGGGATCGCGCGGCCCAGCAGCCCGGCCTCGGCGACCCCGAACTCGGCATCGTTGTCCAGGACCTCCGGCAGGATCTGGCGGGGGATCTTCAGCGCCTCCAGAAGGTCGTCGTCCCAGTCCTGGCGATGGATGTCGTAGATCATGGTGCGGGCGGCGTTGGTGGCGTCGGTCGCGTGCACCTTGCCGCCGGTCAGGCGCCACAGCAGGAAGCAGTCGATGGTGCCGAAGGCGAGCTTCCCGGCCTCGGCCCGCTCCCGTGCGCCGCGGACGTTCTCCAGCAGCCAGGCGATCTTGCTGCCGGAGAAGTAGGGGTCTGCCAGCAGGCCGCTGCGCGCCCGGATCAGGTCCTCCAGGCATTCGGCCTTGAGGCGGTCGCAGATCGCCGCGCCGCGCCGGTCCTGCCAGACGATCGCCCGGTGCAGGGCCTCGCCGGTTTCCCGGTCCCAGAGGACCGTGGTCTCGCGCTGGTTGGTGATGCCGATGGCCGCGACCTCCTCGGCGCTCCGGCCGGCCTGATCGAGCGCGCCCTTCAGGCTGGCGACGCTGTCCCGCCAGATGTCCTCGGGCTCGTGCTCGACCCAGCCTGACTTCGGGAAGTGCTGGGGCAGCTCGATCTGTGCCTGGCCCAGGGCCCGGCCGCTCGGGTCGAAGAGGATGCTGCGGGTCGAGGTCGTGCCCTGGTCGAGCGCAAGGATGCTGGTCATGGCGAAACTGGCCTCCCCGGGGGTCTTGTTCTTGGGCTGCGGGGCATGTTGGGAGCGGCTCCGGCAAAGATCAAGCGGCCGCGGCGCGGTTTCCCCGGGGCGCCGCCCTCCGGGGTTTTCCCTCCGGACGTAATCGGAACGTTAAGGCCCTCCGGCCTAGGCTGGGCCCGGTTGCACGGGGGAACTTCGGTCCATGGGCCGTCTGCGCCATGCCTTGGGAATTCTGGGAAGCCTCACCTTGACGGTGGGCGGCTACGGCTTGGCCCTGGCCGGTGGCGGCATCCTGGCGATCATGGGCCTCTACGGCGAGGTCTTCGGCGCCAAGGTCTCCTTCGGCGGCAGCGTACCCATCGTCGAGCACGATCCCCTGGTGATCCTGCTGTCCTGGCTCCTCGGCTTTGCCATGCTCGGGGCGGGCACGCTGACCATGTCCCATGCCCTGCGCAGCCTCTTCATCTGCCTCGAGGCCGGGCGCGTGGAAAAGGGGCCTTTCTCGGACCAGGAGCACGCCGAGGCGGAAGTGCTGATCCGGCAGCTGGCCAAGAAGCTGTCCCGGCCTCGGCAGGAGAGCCAAAGGCCGGCATAGATCGGACGATCCGGGCTCGAGTCCGAGAGAGCGCGGCTCGACCTAAAGCTGATCCTCGTCGATCGCCAGGGCCGAGGCGCCGCCCTCGGTGACCATGGTGGCCAGGGGCTGGGCCTGGGGCAGGATGTTGTCGGCGTAGAAGCGCGCGGTCTTGATCTTGGCGGTCAGGAAGGCCCCGTCGCCTTCGGCCTGGCCGAGCTTGCCGGCCGCGGCCACGGCGGCACGGCCCATCAGCCAGCCGCCGGCGACCGTGCCGAAGAGCCGCAGGTAGGGGCTGGCGCCGGCGGCGGCCAGCCGGATGTCGCGTCCCCCCGCCTCGACGATCCATCCGGTCGCCGAGGACAGGGTGTCCAGCCCGCGCTCGAGCCCGATCCGCATCGCCCGCGTGTCTTCCCCGGGCGCGGCGGAGAGGGCGTTGAGGCTGCCGCGCATCTGCTCGATCAGCCCGCGCGCCGTGGCACCCTTGTCGCGCAGCAGCTTGCGGCCCAGCAGGTCGAGGGCCTGGATGCCGTTGGTGCCTTCGTAGATCGGCGCGATGCGGGCGTCGCGGTAGTGCTGGGCCGCCCCGGTCTCCTCGATGAAGCCCATGCCGCCGTGGATCTGCACGCCGAGGGAGGCGATCTCGACCCCGAGGTCGGTGCACCAGGCCTTGGAGATCGGGGTCAGCAGGTCGACCACGGCCTGGTTCTGGCGCTGCGCGGCCTCTTCGGGGTGGCGCTTGCCGCGGTCCAGCGCCCCGGCCGCCGCATAGGCCAGCATCCGCATGGCCTCGTTCAGCGTCTTCATGGTCATCAGGCTGCGGCGCACGTCGGGATGCCTGATGATCGGCACGGGCCCCTCGCTGCCGGCGATGTCCTTGCTCTGCAGCCGGTCGCGGGCATAGGCCCGGGCGTGCTGGTAGGCGCGGTCGGCGATCGCCAGGCCCTGGACGCCCACCGCCAGGCGGGCGTTGTTCATCATGGTAAACATGTACTCCATGCCCCGGTTCTCCTCGCCGACCAGGTAGCCGACGCAGGACCCGCCGTCGCCATAGGCCATGACGCAGGTGGGGGAGCCGTGGATGCCCAGCTTGTGCTCGATCGAGACGCAGCGCAGGTCGTTCTTCTGGCCCGGCGTGCCGTCCTCCTTGAGCAGGAACTTCGGCACGATGAAGAGCGAGATGCCGCGGGTGCCGGCCGGCGCCTCGGGGGTGCGGGCCAGGACCATGTGCACGATGTTGTCGGTCAGGTCGTGCTCGCCCCAGGTGATGAAGATCTTCTGGCCCGAGATCAGGTAGTGGTCGCCCTGGGCCACGGCCCGGGTCTTGAGCGCGCCGACGTCCGAGCCCGCCTGGGACTCGGTCAGGTTCATGGTGCCGGTCCACTCCCCGGAGATCAGCTTCGGCAGGTAGGCCGACTTCTGGTCGTCCGAGCCGTGGGACTGCAGCAGCTCCACCGCGCCCTGTGTCAGCAGCGGGTTGAGCGCGAAGCTCATGTTGGAGGCGTTCCACATCTCCTGCAGGGCCGAGGTCAGGGCCCAGGGCAGGCCCTGGCCGCCGTAGTCCGGCTCGAAGGGCACGGCGTTCCAGCCGCCCTCGACGTAGTGGCGGTAGGCCTCCTTGAAGCCGCCGGGCGCGCGCACCACGCCGTTCTCGTAGACCGCGCCCTCCCGGTCGCCGCTCTGGTTCAGGGGCGCGAGCTGCTCAGCGGCCAGCTTTCCGGCTTCCTCCAGGACGGCGTCGACCAGGTCCGGCGTCGCCTCCTCGTAGCCGGGCAGCCCGGCGATCTCGCCAAGGTCCACGATCTCGTTGAGGACGAAGCGCATATCGGCGATGGGGGCGGCGTAGTCGCTCATGACCTTCCTTTGGTTAGAGGTGACCTCGGCCGAAAGATAGACCCCGGCCTGGGTCCCTGCAATCGAAGGCCGGG
>JANQGU010000133.1 GCA_028282935.1 Kiloniellales bacterium | reverse complement strand
ACCATCACCTGGTTCTTCTTCGGCTGGTGGATCTACTGGGCCTTTCCCGGCGGACCCGGCATCACGGGCGGCCTGGGGCACCCGGACCCGAGCTTCGCGGCGGCCTACACGCCCTGGGGCGAGAGCATGGGCCCGCGCCTCGACGACCGCATCAGCGGGGTCTTCTGGGCCGCCTTCCTGCTCTTCGCCTGGACCGCGGCCTCGATCGTCTCCGGCGCGGTCATCGAGCGGATCCGCAAGTTCGCCTTCTGGATCTTCGCCATCCTGATCGGCTCGGTGACCTGGTCCATCGACGCGGCCTGGGGCTGGCACTACAACGGCTGGATGGTCCAGATCCTGGGCTACCACGACGCCTATGCCTCGGGCGTCATCCACGGCATCGCCGGCGGTTGCGCCCTCGGCGTGCTGGTGGTCCTGGGGCCGAGGCTGGGCAAGTTCGCGGCCGACGGCACGCCGCGCGACCTGCTGCCGCACAATCCCTGGCTGGTCTGCATCGGCCTCTTCATGATCTACACCGGCTTCTGGGGCTTCTACGTGGCCTGCAACGTCCCGGTCATCGCGCCCGAGACGATCGGCGGCCAGATCACCGGCACGACCTTTACCGCGACCACCATCTACCTGACGCCGACGACCCTGAGCGCGATCACGGTCAACTTCCTGATGTCGCTCGCGGGCGGCATGCTGGCCGGCTACATGGTGTCCAAAGGCGACGCCTTCTGGACCTACTCCGGCGGCTTGGCCGGGATCATCACGGCCTCGGCCGGGAACGACCTCTACCATCCGATCCAGGCTCTCTTCATCGGCGCCATCGGCACCGTCCTGATGTACAAGCTGCACTACTGGGTCGAGCGCCGCTTCAAGGTCGACGACGCGGTCGGCGCGGTCGCGGTGCACGGCTACGCCGGCTTCATCGGCCTGGTCATCGCCGGCATCGTGCTCTGGGGCCATCCGGCCTCGACCTACGAAGGCTTCGCCAGCATCACGCCCTGGGGCCAGTTCATCGGCGCGGTGATCATGTTCTGGGTGCTCGGCTTCCTGCCGGCCTTTGTGGTCGCCAAGATCCTCCAGAGCTTCGACCTGCTGCGCATCCCGAAGGAGGTCGAGTTGCTGGGCCTGGACTTCCGCAGCAACCACGAGGCCGAACGCGCGCGCCGTGAGGTCGCGGCCGAGGAACAGGCCGTCGTGGCCTGACCCCAGACGTCAAGGGAGCAAGGAACCATGTCGACGACACCGATTGACAGCTGGGCGACGGACCTGGCGAACGTGACCTTCATCTATCCCGGAGTCGGCTGGGAAGGCATCATGGCCTTCCTCGCCATCGTTGCCTGGATCGCCTGGCACGTCTGGCAATGCCGCTTCGAGAGCAACACCTACAAGGAGGACATCGAGAAGCATGCGACCTCCGAAAACCTCAGGAAGGTGACCAGCGGCGAGATTTAGCGCCGCGATTTCCGAAGACCTGACGCAAGGCACCGGGCGCGGCCCGGTGCCTTCGCGTCTTGAGAGGTGACTTGTCCTCCCGCCGGCTTCGGGCGATACAGGCCATCCGATGACTGTGGAATTCCAGGTCGCCGCCGCGAAGACCAGGCACGGGCTGATCCTCGGCAGCTTGCTGATCGTGATCGGCCTCGGGGTCCTGGTTTTCGGCGGCGGTGCCGTGGAGAGCCATGTCGCCACCGGAGGCCTTGCCTTGCTGCTCGGCCTCGGCGTGGCCGCCTATGTCCTCTGGACCGGCCGGCGGGCCGGGCCCCAACTGCGGGTCGACGAGACCGGGGTCTGGTTCAAGGACTGGGGCCTCCGCGTGCCTTGGCGGGACATCGAGGACGCCTACCAGAGCGGAACCCGCCTTCAGCCCTTCGTCACGCTGCGGATTCGGGACCCCGAGGCCTTCCTGGCCGGGCTCGGCGCGGAGGAGGCCAAGGCCTTGCTCGGCAACCGGCTCTGGAAGGCGCCGGAGCTGAAGATCCCCAACACGGCCGTCGAGGCCAGCCAGCGCGAGGTCCTCGACGCGGTCCTTGCCGGCCTTAATACCAAGGAGCGGGGGGTGTCCCATGAAGCGGCCTCCTGAGGCGGCGAAGCGCCCGAGAGCCGGCGCCAAGAAGACAGGCAAGACGGCCGCCGGGGCGGGCGCGGCCAAGCGCCAGCTCGACCAGGACCCCCACGCCCTGGAGGGCGCCAGGGACAACGGCCTCGAGGTCGCGATCGGGCGCGAGGTCCGGGCCTTCCGCCGGCAGCTCGAGATGACGGTGGTGGAGCTGGCGAAGGCGGCGGGGCTTTCGACCGGCATGCTGTCCAAGATCGAGAACGGCGGCATTTCGCCCTCGCTCGCCACCCTGCGCGCCTTGTCGCGGGCCCTGGACGTGCCGGTCACGGCCTTCTTCCGGCGCTTCGAGGAGGAGCGCGACGCGACCTTTGTGAAGGCCGGCGAGGGCCTGAAGATCGAGCGCCGTGGCACCCGGGCCGGGCACCAGTACGAGCTGCTCGGCCACTCCATGGGCAAGCGGATCGCGGTCGAGCCCTACCTCATCACCCTGACCGAGGAGTCCGACGTCTTTCCCCTGTTCCAGCACTCAGGGATCGAGTTCATCTACATGCTGGAGGGCGAGGTCGGCTACCGGCACAGCGACAAGACCTACGTCCTGCGGCCCGGCGACTCGCTCTACTTCGACGCCGACGCCCCCCATGGGCCGGAGGACCTGCGCAAGCTGCCGATCCGCTTCCTCTCGGTCATCACCTATCCGCGCGACGACTAGGTGAAGGGCTCCTGCGCCCGATTTGCCCGCCGAATCAAGAATTTCTTCAGAAGAAAAATTCTTTCTTGGCGTCGCCCCGGGGATTCAATACCTTGAGATGACGCCAGGGTGATCGGAGCAGAGCTGGAATGTGCGGCATCGTCGGACTCTTCCTCAAGGACAGCGGCCTGTATCCCCAACTTGGAGCGCTGCTGGCGCCCATGCTGATCGGCATGGAGGAGCGCGGCCCCGACTCCGCCGGGATCGCCGTCTACCGCAACGGCGTGCCCGAGGGCGCGGTCAAGATGACCCTGTTCCACGCCGATCCCGACTTCGACTGGCAGGCCCTGGTGCATCGCCTGAAGAAGGACCTGGGGACGGCCGCCGAGGGCGAGGTCCGGGCGACGCACTTCGTCATGATGGCCCAGATCGCAGCGGAGGTTCTGCGGCCCTGGCTGGCCCGCGCCTACCCCGAGGTCCGGGTCATGGGCCTCGGCGAGCGGATCGAGCTCTTCAAGGAGAAGGGCCTGCCGTCCGAGGTCGTCGAGCGCTTCCGCCTGGCCGAGATGGGCGGCAGCCATGCCGTCGGCCACACGCGCATGGCGACGGAAAGCGCGGTGACGACGGAGCATTCCCACCCCTTCTCGACCGGCCTCGACCTCTGTCTGGTGCACAACGGCTCGCTGTCGAATCACAACCGTCTGCGGGCCAGGCTCGCCCGCCGCGGCATCGCGTTCCAGACCGACAACGATACCGAGGTCGCGGCCGGCTACTTCACCTATCGCCTGCGCGAGGGCGACAGCCTGGACCAGGCCCTGGAGGCGGGGCTGTCCGACCTCGACGGCTTCTACACCTTCGCGATCGGAACCAAGGACGGCTTCGCCGTGCTGCGCGACAGCTTCGCCTGCAAGCCGGCGGTGCTGGCCGAGACCGAGGCCTGGGTCGCCATGGCCTCTGAGTACCGCTCCATCGCCCATCTGCCGGGCGCGCGCGAAGCCAGGATCTGGGAACCGGAGCCGGCCAGGATCTACACCTGGACCCGGCCGGCGGCGGCATGATCACCCTCGACCTGCAGGACAGCAGCACCCGAGAGATCAACCGGCGCCTGCACCAGCTCGCGCCCGACACCAACGAGACCGCCTGGCGGATCGCCAACCCCAAGGGCGCCCACTCCCTGGCCGTGGGGCTGACCCTGCCGATCTCGGTCGAGGTCGACGGCCACGTCGGCTACTACTGCGCCGGCATGAACAAGGAGGCCCGCATCACCGTTAAGGGACATGCGGGCCAGGGCCTGGCGGAAAACATCATGTCCGGCACGGTGCGGGTCACCGGCAACGCCTCCCAGGCCGCGGCGGCCTCCGGGCACGGCGGCCTGGTGGTGATCGAGGGCGACGCAAGCTCGCGCTGCGGCATCTCGATGAAGGGCGTCGACATCGTCGTCGGCGGCTCGGTCGGCCACATGAGCGCCTTCATGGCCCAGGCCGGCCACCTGGTGGTCTGCGGCGACGCCGGCCCGGACCTGGGCGATTCCATCTACGAGGCGGTGATCTACCTGCGCGGCAAGGCGGCGAGCCTCGGCTCCGACTGCGTCGAGAAGGAGATGACCGAGGAACACCGCAAGACCCTGGCGGCGCTGCTGAAGCGCGCGCAGATCGATGCCGATCCCGCGGCGTTCCGGCGCTACGGCTCGGCGCGCCAGCTCTACAACTTCAAGATCGACAACGTCGGCAGCTACTGATGGCGCCGCGGAAAGGAGGCTTTGGATGACGGTCGACCCCCGCGCCTTGAGGCCCTCCGCCTCCTTCCCCGATCCGGTGATCTCCGAGATCCAGCGGGCCGCCCGGGAAGGCCTCTACGAGATCCGCGGCTTCGGCGCCAAGCGCAGCCTGCCCAGCTTCGACGACCTGGTCTTCCTCGGCGCCTCGGTCTCGCGCTATCCGCTGGAGGGCTACCGCGAGAAGTGCGAGACCGATGTCGTCATCGGCGACCGCTTCGCGTCCAAGCCGCTGGAGCTGAAGATCCCGATCACCATCGCCGGCATGAGCTTCGGGTCGCTGGGCGCCAACGCCAAGGAGGCCCTGGGCCGCGCCGCCACGGCGATGGGCACCAGCACCACCACCGGCGACGGCGGCATGACCGACGAGGAGCGCAACGCCTCGGACCAACTGGTCTACCAGGTCCTGCCGTCGCGCTACGGCCTCAATCCCGACGACCTGCGCCGCGCCGACGCCATCGAGATCGTGCTGGGGCAGGGCGCCAAGCCCGGCGGCGGCGGCATGCTGCTGGGCCTCAAGATCACCGAGCGCGTCGGCCGGATGCGGACCCTGCCCCAGGGCATCGACCAGCGCAGCGCCTGCCGCCATCCGGACTGGACCGGGCCCGACGACCTGACCATCAAGATCGAGGAGATCCGCGAGATCACCGGGTGGGAGAAGCCGGTCTACGTCAAGATCGGCGCGACCCGCACCGCCTACGACGTGCCGCTGGCGGTCAAGGCCGGCGCGGACGCCATCGTGCTCGACGGCATGCAGGGCGGCACCGGCGCGACCCAGGACGTCTTCATCGAGCATGTCGGCATCCCGACCCTGCCGGCCCTGCGCCAGGCGGTCGAGGCGCTGCAGGAGCTCGACATGCACCGCAAGGTGCAGCTCATCGTCTCCGGTGGCATCCGCTCCGGCGCCGACGTGGCCAAGGCCCTGGCCATGGGGGCCGACGCCGTGTCCCTGGGCACGGCGGCGCTGATCGCCCTCAACTGCAACGCGCCGCTCTACGAGGAGGACTACGCCACGTTGGGCACGGCGCCGGGCTTCTGCCACCACTGCCAGAGCGGCCGCTGCCCGGTCGGCATCGCCACCCAGGAGCCGGAGCTGGAAGCGCGCCTGCATCCGGAGCACGCGGCGCAGCGGCTGCGCAACTACCTGGCGACCCTGGTGCTGGAGGCCCAGACCCTGGCCCGAGCCTGCGGCAAGTCGCACCTTCTGAACCTGGAGCCCGAGGACATGGTCGCGCTGACGGTTGAAGCCGCGGCGATGGCCGGCATACCCTTGGCCGGGACCGACTGGATACCGGGCGCCAA
>JANQGU010000447.1 GCA_028282935.1 Kiloniellales bacterium | reverse complement strand
GGCTGCCGATGATGCTCTCGAGGACGAAGTCCTCGCCGACCCCGAGCTCGCCGCGGGCCGCCAGCTGGGCCATGCGCGCCGAGGTGCCGGTGCCGCAGGGGCTGCGGTCGATGGCCTTCTCGCCGTAGAAGACGGCGTTGCGGGCGCTGGCTCCCGGCGCCTTGGGCGCGCCGGTCCAGAGGATGTGGCTGACGCCCTGGATCGTCGGGTCCTCGGGATGTACGACCTCCAGGGCCTCGTTGACCCGGCTGCGCAGTTGGGGCGAGAGCCGCAGGATGTCGCCGGGTGTCAGGTCGTCCAGGTCGCGGTAGTTCGCCTGGGCCTCGACGATGGCGTAGAAGTTGCCGCCGTAGGCGACGTCCAGCTTGAGCGGGCCCAGCTCGGGACAGTCGACCTCGACGCCCTCGGCGGCGAGGTAGGCCCCGACGTTGGTGATCCGCACGCCCTCGACATGAGGGCCGGCGCGGCGGTAGCGGGCCTCGACCCGGCCGGCGGGCGTGTCGAGGTGGAGCACCCCCGCCTCGCGCGGCTGGACCAGGCCGCGTTCCAGGGCGAAGGTCACGCTGCCGATGGTCCCGTGGCCGCACATCGGCAGGCAGCCGCTGGTCTCGATGAAGAGCACGCCGACGTCGCAGTCGTCGCGGGTCGGCGGATAGAGGATCGCGCCGGACATCATGTCGTGGCCGCGCGGCTCGAACATCAGGCCGGTGCGGATCCAGTCGTAGCGGGCGAGGAAGTCCTGGCGCCGGGCGCTCATGGTCCGGCCCTGCAGGGGCGGCCCGCCGCCGGCGACCAGGCGCACCGGGTTGCCGCAGGTGTGCCCGTCGATGCAGAAGAAGGTGTTGGGTCGGATCTCTTCCATGCTGCCCTTCCGCGGCGCCCGGCCGCCGACTTGTTCGGCCTTTGCCGCCGGGACTATAGTCCATGAAGATGTCTACGGCCTCCCAATTTCCAGGCGCCTCCCAGAGCGCGCTGCTGGCCCCGGACGAGCCGGCGCCGGTGGTCGTCGAGAACCCCGAGGGGCGGGCGCCCCTGCTGCTGCTCTGCGACCATGCCAGCGCCTTCATCCCCGCGGCCCTGGACCGGCTGGGGCTGGACGGCGCGGAGCTGGCCCGCCACATCGCCTGGGACATCGGCGCCGCCGAGGTGACCCGCGAGCTGGCTCGCCTGCTGGACGCCCGGGCGTTGCTCAGCCACTTCTCGCGTCTGGTCGTCGATCCCAACCGCTGGCCCGAGGATCCGACCCTGGTGCCGCAGATCTCCGACGGCACGGTTGTGCCGGGCAACCGGGACCTGGGCCCGGAGGCGGTCGAGGTCCGCATGGCGACCTTCTACCGGCCCTACCACGAGGCGATCGAGACCGAGATCGAGCGGCGTCTCTCGGCCGGCGAGACCCCGGCGGTGGTCTCCGTCCACAGCTTCACCCCGGTCATGCGCGGCGGCGAGCGGCCCTGGCAGGTCGGCATCCTCTGGCAGGCGGACGAACGTCTCCCGCTGCCGATGATCGCCCGGCTGCGCGACCGGGGCCTGGTCGTCGGCGACAATGAACCCTATTCCGCCCGCGCCGGGCTGGGGCATACTCTGGAGAAGCATGCCGACCCGCGCGGTCTGCCGAACCTGCTGATCGAGGTCCGCCAGGACCTGATCGACACCCGGCACGGGGCCGCCGATTGGGCGGCGACGATCGCCGAGGAGCTGGCGCCGGTGCTGGCCGATCTCGCGGCGGCGTCGGAGATAAGAACGGCGGGGGCGGGGACATGACCCTGAAGGAACCGAGCTTCACCATCGGCATCGAGGAAGAATACCTGCTGGTCGATCGCGAGACCCGCGAGCTGGCGACCGACGTGCCGCCGGACCTGGTCGAGGACTGCGGCAAGCGGGTCGAGGAAGGCCAGGTCACGCCCGAGTTCCTGCAGTCCCAGATCGAGGTCGGGACCAGCGTCTGCGAAACGGTCAAGGACGCCGCGGAGGAGCTTGGCCATCTGCGCCGCCTGGTCGCCGACGTGGCCGAGGAGTACGGCTTCGCGCCGATCGCCGTCTCGACCCATCCCTTCGCCGATTGGGAGCAGCAGAAGCACACCGACAAGGAGCGCTACAACGTTCTCGCCCGCGACATGCAGGCGGTCGCCCGGCGGCTCCTGATCTGCGGCATGCACACCCATGTCGGCATCGACGACGACGAGCTGCGCATCGACCTGATGGGGCAGATCAGCTACTTCCTGCCGCACCTCCTGGCGCTCTCGACCTCCTCGCCCTTCTGGCGGGGCGAGAAGACCGGCCTGATGTCCTATCGGCTCTCGGTCTTCGACGAGCTGCCGCGCACCGGCCTGCCGGAGAGCTTCGACAGCTTCAGCGAGTACCAGCGCCATCTGGGCATCATGACCGCCGCCGGCCTGATCGAGGACGCTTCGAAGATCTGGTGGGACGTGCGCCCGTCGGCTCGCTTCCCGACCCTCGAGATGCGGATCCCCGACGTCTGCCCGCGGATCGAGGACGGGGTCTGCATCGCCGCCCTCTACCTCTGCCTGCTGCGCATGCTCTATCGCCTGAAGCGCGAGAACCAGCGCTGGCGCCGCTACAGCGCCATGCTGGTGCGCGAGAACCGCTGGCGGGCGCAGCGCTACGGCGTCACCGAGGGCCTAGTCGACTTCGGCAAGGGCGAGGTGGTCGACTATCAGGGACTGCTGGAGGAGATCCTGCAGCTGATCCACGTCGACGCCCTGGCCCTCGACTGCGTCGCGGAGGTCGAGCACGCGCGGACCATCCTGACGCGCGGCACCAGCGCCCACCGCCAGATCGAGGTCTACGAGACGGCCGTGGCCGAGGGCGCGGAGCGCCAGGAGGCCCTGAAGGCCGTGGTCGACCTGCTGATCGACGAGAGCCTGGCCGGGATCGCGTGATCCGATCGGCGGCCTTGGACGCTGACATCGCCCGCGCTGCGCCCTAAATAAGGCTCCAGGTTGAAGATGCTGGAGGAAGAGAGACGATGGACGACCAGACCCGTACCGAGCTCGAGGCCGCCGCCTTTCGCCGCCTTGTCGCTCACCTGCGCGAACGTACGGACGTACAGAACATCGACCTGATGAACCTGTCGGGTTTCTGCCGGAACTGCCTGTCCAAGTGGTACGCGGCGGCGGCCGAGGAAAAGGGCCTGGAGATCGGCTACGACCAGGCGCGCGAGATCGTCTACGGCATGCCCTACGCGGACTGGAAGGCGAAGTACCAGACCGAGGCCACGGCCGAGCAGAAGGCCAAGTTCGAGACCGCGCACCGGGATCACTGAGGGCCGCCTTGGGCGCAGCGCGGGCCGCCTTCGCCGTCACGGCGCAGCCAGCAGGGCGGTGGCATCGAAACGGCGTTTCTCGTTGTCTTTCGGTGTCCGGTCGTGAATCTATGAGTTTCTTGAAGTCGTCCTAGGCCTTACCATCTCTGCTGATTCGAGGTCAGGCCGTACCGGGGAGGCAAGGTGTCGATCGCGACCATCAGGGAATTCCTGCGCCATGAGGCCAGTGCCGGGCTGCTGCTGATGGCCACCGCGGCCTTGGCGCTGGTGCTCGACAACTCGCCCCTGTCCCCGCTCTACGAGCGGCTGATCGCGACCCCCGTCTCGGTGCAGGTCGGCGAGCTGGAGATCGACAAGCCCCTGCTGCTGTGGATCAACGACGGGCTGATGGCCGTCTTCTTCCTGCTGGTCGGCCTGGAGATCAAGCGCGAGGTCCTGGAGGGCGAGCTCTCCTCGCGGTCCCAGATCATGCTCCCCGGGATCGCCGCGCTGGGCGGCATGGTGGTTCCCGCGGCCGTCTACGTCGCGATCAACTGGGACAACCCGGGCCTCCTGGACGGCTGGGCGATCCCGGCGGCCACGGACATCGCCTTCGCGCTCGGCATCCTGGCCCTGCTCGGCTCCCGCGTTCCCGTCGCCCTCAAGGTCTTTCTCCTGGCGCTGGCGATCATCGACGACCTGGGCGCCATCATCATCATCGCGGTCTACTACACCGCCGATCTGTCCTTGGCCTCCCTGGCCGTCGCCGGGGTGGGGGCGGTGGCGCTGCTCGCCTTGAACCGTTCCGGGGTGCTGCGCCTGGCACCCTACATCCTGATCGGGATCGTGATGTGGGTCGGGGTCCTGAAGTCCGGCGTCCACGCGACCCTGGCCGGGGTGGTGATGGCCATGGCGATCCCGCTGCGCAGCGGTAAGCCGGAGGTCGAGCCGCCGCTGAAGCGCCTGGAGCACGCCTTGCACCCCTGGGTCGCCTTCGGCGTGCTGCCCGCCTTCGCCTTCGCCAACGCCGGCGTCTCCCTGGCCGGCCTGTCGCTGGGGTCCTTCCTGGAGCCGCTGCCGCTGGGAATCCTGCTGGGGCTCTTCCTCGGCAAGCAGGCGGGCATTCTGGGCGCGGTCTGGCTCGGCGTGCGGGCCGGGCTCTGCCGCTTGCCCAGCGGCGTGACCTGGCTGCAGATCTACGGCGTCGCCTTGCTGGCCGGAATCGGCTTCACCATGAGCCTCTTCATCGGCACGCTCGCCTTCGCGGATCCCTCCTACAGCGCCGGCATCCGGCTCGGCGTGCTCGGCGGGTCGATCCTCTCGGCCAGCCTGGGATACCTGGTCCTGCGCCTGGCCTTGTCCGAGCGGGGCGCCGGCGCGGCGGCGCAGGGAACGCAGCCGTCATGGACCGCGGCGTCGGGGTCGCCGAGGGAACCGAGAGTCTGATCGAGGGCTACCGGGAGCTCGCCGGGATCGTGCAGTCGATCGAGAACCTGCACAGCTTTCCCTTCGTCGCCCAGGCCGTCGCCGCCGGCGAGCTGGCCCTGCTGGACAGTGCCAGCGGCGAGTTCAAGACGGTCGACTAGCTTCTTTCGGAAAAGACCCGCGCAGCGACCTTTGCGCCTCTTGCCGCTCGACGGGGCTGCGGCTAGGGTGCGCGGCCTTCGGGACGGATTCAAATCACTGGGAGAAGAGACGCATGGCCGATGTGGGCGGGATCGCGGCTGACCGGCTGAAATCCTTCATCGAACGGGTCGAGCGCCTGGAAGAGGAGAAGGCGGCCCTGACCGCCGACATCCGCGAGGTCTACGCCGAGGCCAAGGCGACCGGCTTCGACACCAAGATCATGCGCCAGGTGGTCAAGCTGCGGAAGATGGACAGCAACGACCGCCAGGAGCAGGAAGAACTCCTCGACCTCTACAAGCGCGCCGTCGGCCTGGAGATTTGAGCCGAGTCCGACCCGGGGAAGGAGGCCCGGCCCGGCCCCGGGAGACCGCCGCCCGAACGCGCAGGCCCCGCAACCGCAAGGCCAGCCTTCGGTCGTGAAGCCTCTTCGCTCAACGCGGGGCGTCGCCGCGCAGAGCCTCTTGTAGGCGCTCGGCGACCTGCTCGAGGTCGCGCTTCATGCCGTCGAGGGCCTGGCCTTGCTGGAAGACCAGGTCGTTGAGCTCCTCGATCATCTGCTCCTGGTGGGCGAGCCGGGTCTCCAGCGCGACCAGGCGCTCCTCGTGGTCGGCGTTCATTTTCTCCTCCCGCCGCGGCGCCGTCAGAACCGCTCGACCCAGGGGCGAAGGTCCAGCTCCTGGGTCCAGGCGCTGCGCGGCTGCAGGTGGACCTGATAGGCCGCCTCGGCGATGGCGGCCGGGTCCAGGACGGCGTCCGGGCCGCGCTCTGCCGGGCTGTAGCCGGGCCGCTCCGCGGCGATCTGGCCGTCGATGATCAGGTGGGCCACGTGGATGCCCTTGGGTCCCAGCTCGCGGGCCAGGCTCTGGGCCAGGGCGCGCAGACCGAACTTCGGCACCGCCAGGTTGGCGAAGCCGGCGCTGCCCCGCAGCGCCGCGGTCGCGCCGGTGAAGAGCAGGCTACCGCTGCCCGCCTCCAGCATCCGCCGCGCCGCCGCCTGCGCGACGTTGAAGCCGCCCAGGCAGCCGACCCGCCAGCAGTGCTCGAAGTCCTCGGGCGTGGTCTCCAGGATCCCGCCGGGGCGGTAGGCGCCGGCGTTGAAGGAGACCACCGCGGGGCTGCCGAGGTCTCGCTCGACCTCGGCGAAGAGCGCCTCGACCGCGCCGTGGTCGGTGGCGTCGCAGGCATAGGCCCGGCCGCCGGTCTCCGTCGCCAGGTCCTCCAGCGCCTCCTTCCGGCGCCGCGCCACGGCGACCTTCAGGCCGGCCTGGGCGAAACGCCGGGCGAGGGCGGCGCCGAGCCCCGGTCCGGCACCGACGACGATCGCGACATCCTGGGTCATGGCTTTGCTCCCTTCTCGGCTTCGCAAGACTGAGTTCTGAAGCAGCCCCGCTTCGGGCGAAGGCAGACGGGCCGCTCCCTCTATATGAGGCAGAACGGACGCCGCTCAATCGCTTCCCGCCGGAGCGGCTCCGATTCAAAGCCTTGCCTGCCTCGGCGCCATCCTTGGACAGGAAGGGGTGGTCATGCCGGATTTCTGTTTGCAATTGCGAGTCATTCTCAATAACCTTCTGGAACCCGGGCCGAGGAAACTGGCTTGCCCCCGCTTCGGGCGAGCCCAGCAGCCCCGGGCGAGGGTCAACTTCGGGGTTCGTCATGAAGAGAATTGCGTCCAAACAGGCAGCCGGCATCGCGCCGGCCGCCGCCGGAAGGGCCACCTTGGCTGCGACATCGCCGGGCGGGGCCGCCTGATGCTCCGCGACCTGTCAGAGCTTGTCGAAGCGGAAGCGGTGATGCTGCGGGCCTTGAGGCGCTGGATCGTCGGTTCCAGCAGCAGGGACCCCCGGCTCTGGTCCCTGGCCTGGAACGATCTGGCCGTGGCCTTCGGCACCGAGCCCGGCCGCGAGGTCCTGAACGCCTTGATCGGCATGGTGCGGGAGATCTGCGGCTACGCCCGCCGGCCGATCGAATATCATCAGCCTTGCTGTCCCTGCGTCTGCGCCGACGAGGTCTGCATCCTGGCCCTGGTCGGCGCCTGCCAGCGTTCCGAGATGCAGACCGCCTGCGGGCTCGCCGAGTGGCTGGTCCTGCGCGAGGGAGCGCCCGGCCTGCTGGAGGCGGCCAGGCAGCTCGCGGCGGTGCTGGCGGCCCAGGGCTGCCGCCTGCCCGACCGGAGTGCCTCGGCACCCAGGCCGGCCGTCGCGGCTCCGGCCTTGCGACCCCGGGCCGCGACCCTCCACTAGGGCCGAGAAAGCGCGTGCGGCTTTCGTCTTCGCTCCGAGAGGGTTACTCCGCGGCGCTCTTGGCCGCCTGGGGGTTGCGGAAGGCTTGCAGCAGCTCCGCTTCCTGGGCCTTGGCCGCCTCGAGATGGGCGTCCTTGACGTGACCGTAGCCGCGGATCTTCTCCGGCACCGACGCCAGGGCGACCGCGAGGGCGTGGTTGTCGTGGTCGAGCCGCGCCGCGACCTCCTCGACCAGGGCCGCGTAGTCGCGGACGAGCTGCCGCTCCATCCGCCGCTCGGCGCTGTAGCCGAAGACGTCGAAGGGGGTGCCGCGCAGGCCGCGCAGCCTGGCCAGCAGCTTGAAGGCCGTGAAGATCCAGGGCCCGTATTCCCTCTTCTTGAGGCGGCCCGACTCCAGGTCCTTCTCGGCCACGATCGGCGGCGCCAGATGGAAGTGGAGCTTGTAGTCGCCTTCGAAGGTCTGGCGTAGCTTGGCTTCGAAGTTGCCCTCGGTGAAGAGCCGCGCGACCTCGTACTCGTCCTTGTAGGCCATCAGCTTGAAGCCGTAGCGCGCCACGGCCTCCGCGAAGCCGTCCAGGCCGGGCGTCCGGGCCGCCTCGGCGCCCCGGGCCGTTTCGACCAGGGCGAGGTAGCGCTCCGCGTAGGCGGCGTTCTGGTAGTCGGCCAGGAAGCGCCGGCGGCGCTCGATCACCTCGTCCAGGGTCTGCGAGAGGTGATGGCTCTCCGGCTCGGCCTTGGGGGCCGCGGCCGCCTGGACGGCGGCCAGGTCGTGGGCGGCGCGCCGGCCCCAGAGGAAGGCGCGCTGGTTGGCTTCGACGGCGACCGCGTTGACCTCGATCGCCGTGAGGATCGCGTCCTTGGACAGGGGCACCAGGCCCTTCTGCCAGGCGTAGCCGAGCATGAAGAGGTTGGTCGCGATGGAGTCGCCCATCAGCGCGGTCGCGATGCGGGTCGCCTCCAGGAAGTCGGCCCGGCCGCCGCTGGCCTGCGCGATCAGCTCGTGCAGGCGCTGGCCCGGGAAATGGAAGTCCGGGTTGCGGGTGAAGTCGCCGGTCACGGTCTCCTGGCTGTTGACGATGGCGTGGGTCTCGCCCGGGGTCATCTTCGAGAGCGACTCGAAGCCGGCGGCGACCACCAGGTCGCAGCCCAGGACCAGCCGCGCGCCGCCGGCAGAGATCCGCACGGCGTGGATGTCCTCGGGCTGCGGTGCCAGGCGGATGTGGCTGACCACCGCGCCGCCCTTCTGCGCCAGGCCGGCCATGTCGAGGATCGCGCAGCCGCGGCCTTCCAGGTGCGCGGCCATGCCCAGCAGGGCGCCGATGGTGACCACGCCGGTGCCGCCGACCCCGGTGATCAGGATGCCGTAGGGCGCGTCCAGCGCCGGCACCTTGGGATCGGGGATCTCCGGCCAGTTCATGCTGCCGGTCTGGGCGGTCTTGCGCTTGCGCAAGGACCCGCCGTGGACGGTCACGAAGCTGGGGCAGAAGCCGTTGACGCAGGAGAAGTCCTTGTTGCAGGAGGACTGATCGATGGCGCGCTTGCGGCCGAACTCGGTCTCGACCGGCGTCACCGAGACGCAGTTCGAGGCGACCGAGCAGTCGCCGCAGCCCTCGCAGACTAGCTCGTTGATGAAGGCGCGCTTGGCCGGGTCGGGGAAGGTGCCGCGCTTGCGCCGGCGGCGCTTCTCGGCGGCGCAGGTCTGGTCGTAGATGATCGCGGTGACGCCGGGGTGCTCGCGCAGCTCCTTCTGGATCGCGTCCAGGTCGTCGCGGTGGCGGATCGTCACGCAGGGCGCCCAGTGGGTCGTGACCGGGTACTTCTCCGGCTCGTCGGTGACCACGACGACCTTCTTCACGCCCTCGCCCTGGATCTGGCGGCTGATCATCGCCGGGTCCAAGGGCCCGTCCATGGGCTGGCCGCCGGTCATGGCGACGGCGTCGTTGTACAGGATCTTGAAGGTGATGTTGACGCCGGCGGCGACGCAGGCGCGGATCGCCAGGATGCCGGAGTGGAAGTAGGTGCCGTCGCCCAGGTTGACGAAGACGTGCTTGGTCTTGGAGAAGGCGGCCTGGCCGACCCAGGTCACGCCCTCGCCGCCCATCTGGGTGAAGGTGTCGGTGTTGCGGTCCATCCACTGGACCATGTAGTGGCAGCCGATTCCGGCCAGCGCCCGGCTGCCCTCGGGCACCTTGGTCGAGGTGTTGTGCGGGCAGCCGGAGCAGAAGTAGGGGATGCGCGCGATCGGCGCCTTCTCCTGCTGCAGCGCCTTCTCCTTGTCTTCCAGGAAGGCCAGGCGTTGCTGGATCCGCTCGCTGGTGTAGAAGCGGGCGATCCGCCTGGCGATGACCCGCGCGATCCCCGCGGGGGTCAGCTCGTTCGTCGAGGGCAGGACCCAGTCGCCCTGGTCGTCGAACTTGCCGATGACCCGCGGGCGCACGTCGGCGCGCCAGTTGTAGAGCTGCTCCTTGAGCTGGTTCTCGATGACCGCGCGCTTCTCCTCGACCACCAGGACCTCCTCCAGGCCCTCGGCGAAGGCGCGGGCGCCCTCGCGCTCCAGCGGCCAGGTCATGGCGACCTTGTAGACCGTGATGCCGATCTCGGCCGCCAGCTCCTGGTCGATGCCCAGGTCCTCCAGGGCCTGCATGACGTCGAGGTAGGACTTGCCGGTGGTGACGATGCCGAAGCGCCGCTTGGGGCTGTCCAGGACGATCCGGTCCAGGCGGTTGGCCCGGGCGAAGGCGAGGGCGGCATAGGCCTTGTAGCGGTGCAGGCGCTCCTCCTGCACCAGCGGCTGGTCGGGCCAGCGGATGTTGAGCCCGCCTTCCGGCAGCTCGAAGTCCTCGGGCAGGGCGATCTCGACCCGGTGCGGATCGACGTAGACCGAGGCCGAGGTGTCGACCGTCTCGGCGATGGTCTTGAAGCCTACCCAGCAGCCCGAATAGCGGCTCATCGCCCAGCCGTAGAGCCCCAGGTCCAGGAACTCCTGCACCCCGGCCGGGTTGAGGACCGGGATCATGGCGTCCATGAAGGTGTATTCGCACTGGTGTGCCAGGGTCGAGGACTTGGCCGTGTGGTCGTCGCCGGCCAGCAGCAGGACGCCGCCGTGTTGCGAGGAGCCCGCCGAGTTGCCGTGCTTGAAGACGTCGCCGCAGCGGTCGACCCCGGGGCCCTTGCCGTACCACAGGGCGAAGACGCCGTCGTAGTTGCTGTCGCCGAAGAGCTCCCCCTGCTGGCTGCCCCAGACCGCGGTGGCCGCGAGGTCCTCGTTGACCCCGGGCTGGAAGCGGACGTGGTTGGTTTCCAGGAACCTGCGGGCGCGCCAGAGCTGCTGGTCGACCCCGCCCAGGGGCGAGCCCCGGTAGCCGGAGATGAAGCAGCCGGTGTTCAGCCCGGCGGCGGCGTCGCGCTGCCGCTGCATCATCGGCAGGCGGACCAGGGCTTGGGTTCCGGTCAGGAAGACTCGACCGCTGTCGAGGGTGTACTTGTCGTCGAGGGAGACTTCTGCGAGTGCCATGCCGTGTCTTCAACTCCGAAGCAGGCGGTCTAACGGACGATCCTTCCCCCGGCTCCTCAGGAGACTACCCGAAAGATGGCCAGTTGGTTAACAGCAACCACGCAAAATAGGTAAGCTATTCTGACCTAAATAGCAAGATTTTTCCGACCGCCGCACTGGGGAATTCTGGGGGCGGCGAGCGATATCAGGGGCTTATGGGAGACCCGCTGCGCCTTGTCCCGGACGACCGGACCGGTGGCAGGAAAGGCTCAGCAATAAGCCGCCGCTAGAATTGAAACACTCCGAGGTTAACCTATTTAACGGAGGTGGCTCTGCCGATGCTTCGCATTCTCATTCCGTGGCCGGCGGGCCTTTCGTCATTTCGGCACAAAGACCAAACTCACTGCGACGCCCGGCAACTGGGATCCCGGCAACTCGAATCCAGGACCGCGACCATGATCTCGACGCTGTGCCGACGTGCTTTCGGCAAACCCCCTTCCTTTCCCGGCGCCGCGCTGCCACTCGCGGTCCTCGCCTTGCTTCTGACCGGCTGCGAGGACGAGCAGGCGGCGGCCAATGCGCCGGCCGCGCCGCCGCCGCCGCAGGTCACGGTGGCCAAGCCCGTGGTCAAGCCGATCGTCGAGGACGACGAGTTCGTCGGCCGCTTCGCCGCGGTCAGCGAGGTCGAGGTGCGGGCCCGGGTCGGTGGCTACCTCGAGAGCATCGCCTTCGAGGACGGCCAGATCGTCAAGGAAGGCGACCTGCTGTTCACCATCGACGCGCGCCCCTTCGAGACCGCCCTCGGCCAGGCCCAGGCCGAGCTGGACGGCGCCGAGGCGGAGCTGAACTTCTCCCGCAGCGAGCTGACCCGTGCCGAGGAGCTGATCAGCCGCGGCAACATCTCGCAGCAGGCACGGGACGAGCGGCGCGAGGCCTTCCTCTCTGCGCAGGCCCGGGTCGCCGCCGCCAAGGCGGCGATCGAGCGGGCCAAGCTCGATCTGGAGTACACCCAGATCCGGGCGCCGCTCACCGGCCGGATCGACCGCAACTACGTCTCCGAGGGCAACCTGGTCGAGGCCAACTCCACCGTGCTGACCAACATCGTCAGCACCGACCCCATTTATTTCTATTTCGACATCGACGAGCGCTCCTTCCTGGTCTACGCGCGCAACGCGCGGGAGCGCGGCGCCCGGCTCCAGGAAGGCGGTGGCGGGCTGGACGTGGCGATCCGCCTGTCCGACGACAGCGAGGACCCCTTCGAAGGCAAGCTGGACTTCTCCGAGAACCGGCTGGATCCGGACAGCGGCACCATGCGGGTGCGGGCCTTGGTGCCGAACCCGGACCTGGTCCTGCAACCCGGCCTCTTCGGCCGGGTCAACGTGCCCGGGTCGCTGCCCTACGACGGCATCCTGCTGCCCGATGCAGCGATCGCCAGCGACCAGAACAAGCGCATCGTCTACGTGGTGGATGAGGAGGGGCAGGTCGCGTCCAAGGAGGTCCGGCCCGGCCCGCGCATCGACGGCTACCGGGTGATCCGCGAGGGCCTGAGCGGCGAGGAGACGATCGTGGTCAACGGCCTGATGCGGGTGCGCCCGGGCGTCACGGTCGCGCCGGAGATGACCGAGTTGCCGCCCGTGGCCGAATAGGCCCCCGCCAGCCGAATAGGCCCCGCCATGCGCTTCGCCCACTTCTTCGTCGACCGGCCGATCTTCGCCACGGTCCTGTCCCTGGTCATGCTGATCACCGGCGGCATCGCCTTCCTGCAGCTGCCGGTGTCCCAGTACCCGGAGATCGCCCCGCCGACCATCGTCGTCAGCACGACCTACCCCGGCGCCAACGCCGAGACGGTGGCGGCCACAGTGGCCACGCCGCTGGAGCAGGAGATCAACGGCGTCGAGGGCATGATCTACATGTCCTCCTACTCGACCAGCGACGGGCAGGTCCAGATCACCGTGACCTTCGCGCTCGGCACCGACCTCGACCAGGCCCAGGTGCTGGTCCAGAACCGCGTCGCCGTGGCCGAGCCGCGCCTGCCCGAGGAGGTCCGCCGCCAGGGGATCACCACACGCAAGTCCTCTCCCGACCTGATGATGGTCGTGCACATGCTCTCGCCGGACGAGACCTACGACCAGCTCTACGTCTCCAACTACGCGCGCACGCGGGTGCGCGACGAGCTGGTCCGGCTGCGCGGCGTCGGCGACGTGCGGCTCTTCGGCGAGCGCGAGTTCTCGATCCGCGTCTGGCTCGATCCCGACAAGCTGGCGGCCTACGGGCTGACCGCCGGCGACGTGGTCGAGGCGCTGCGCGAGCAGAACGTGCAGGTCGCCGGCGGCGCGATCGGGGCGCCGCCCTCGCCGGGGGGCACGCCCTTCCAGGTGACCGTCTCCACCCAGGGCCGCCTGTCCGATCCGCGCGAGTTCCGCAAGATCATCGTGAAGTCGACCGGTGCCGGGCGGATCGTCCGGGTCTGGGACGTCGCCCGGGTCGAGCTGGGCGCGCGCGACTACATCACCAACAGCTACCTCAACGGCAAGCCGGCGGTCGCCCTCGGCATCTTCCAGCGGCCGGGCACCAATGCCCTGGAGACCGCCGAGCAGATCCTCGCGACCATGGAGCGGGCCGGCGCGGAGTTTCCGCCGGGCCTTGCCTACGAGATCGTCTACAACCCGACGGAGTTCATCGCCGAATCGATCGACGCGGTCTACGAGACCCTCTTCGAGGCCCTGATCCTGGTCGTGCTGGTGGTGCTGATCTTCCTGCAGTCCTGGCGCACCGCCCTGATTCCCATCGCCGCGATCCCGGTGTCCCTGATCGGCACCTTCCTGATCATGGCCGGCATGGGCTTCTCGCTGAACATGCTGACCCTCTTCGGCCTGGTCCTGGCGATCGGCATCGTGGTCGACGACGCGATCCTGGTGGTCGAGAACGTCGAGCGGAACATCCGCGAGGGGCTGTCGCCGCGGGAGGCGGCGCACCGGACCATGGACGAGGTCGGCACCGCGATCATCGCGACCTCCCTGGTCCTGGCCGCGGTCTTCGTACCGGTGGCCTTCATTCCCGGCATCAGCGGGCAGTTCTATCAGCAGTTCGCGGTCACCATCACGGCCTCGACCCTGATCTCGACCGTCAACTCCCTGAGCCTGTCGCCGGCCCTGGCGGCGCTGCTTCTGAAGCCCAAGGATGCGCCGCCGCCGAAGTTCTTCGTGACCCGCGCCGTCGCCTGGGCCGGGGAACGCTTCAACACGGGCTTCGACCGGGTCAGCGGCGGCTATGCCTCCACGGTCCGGGTGCTGGTCGGGCGCAAGGCGATGCGCTTGGGCATGCTGCTGGCCTTCGCCGGGCTGGTCTACGGCACCGGCTTGGCGCTGCAGTCCGTGCCGCGCGGCTTCATCCCGCAGCTCGACCAGGGCTATGCCATCGTGGTCGTGCAGCTCCCCGACGCGGCCTCGCTCAACCGCACCGACGAGGTCGTCCTGCGCGCCAGCGAGATCGTCCAGGACACCCCGGGCGTGATCAATGCCGTGGGCTTCGCCGGCTTCTCCGGCGCGACCTTCACCAACGCCACCAACACCGGCGTGATCTTCGCTGCCTTCGCGCCCTTCGAGGAGCGGCTGGCCCAGGGGCTGTCCGCCGACGCCATCATCGGCCAGCTCTTCGGCCGCCTGCAGCAGATCCAGGAGGCCTTCATCATCGCCGTCCCGCCGCCCCCGGTGCGCGGCATCGGCACCGCCGGCGGCTTCCGCCTGCAGGTCCAGGAGCTCGAGGCCGCCGACATGCGCCGCGCCCTCGGCGCGGCCTACGGCCTGGTCGCCCAGGCCAACCAGGACCCGCGCCTGACGCGTGTCTTCACCACCTTCAGCGCCGCCAGCCCGCAGATCTTCCTGGAGATCGACCGCGTCAGGGCGCAGATCCTGAACGTGCCGATCGAGTCCATCTTCGAGGCGCTCTCGGTCAACCTCGGCACGACCTATGTCAACGACTTCAACGCCTTCGGCCGGGTCTACCAGGTCCGCGCCCAGGCCGACATTCCCTTCCGCCTGGACGTCGCGGACATCGCGCAGCTCAAGGTCCGCTCGGCCAGCGGCGCCCTGGTCCCGCTCGGCACCCTGGCCGACGTGCAGCTTCGCTCCGGGCCCGACCTGGTGCAGCGCTACAACCTCTATACCTCGGTGCCGGTGCAGGGTTCGGCCGCGCCCGGGGTCTCCTCCGGCGACGCCCTGGAGGCCATGGAGGAGCTGGCCCAGAAGCTGCTGCCCGACGGCATGACCTTCGAGTGGACCGAGCTCGCCTATCAGCAGAAGCAGACCGGCGACACGGCGATCTTCATCTTCCTGCTTTCGGTGCTCTTCGTCTTCCTGGTGCTCGCGGCCCAGTACGAGAGCTGGGTCCTGCCGCTGGCGATCATCCTCATCGTGCCCATGTCCGTGCTCTCGGCGATGATCGGCATCATGACCCGGGGCATGGACAACAACATCCTGACCCAGGTCGGTCTGGTCGTGCTGATCGCCCTCTCGGCGAAGAACGCGATCCTGATCGTCGAGTTCGCCCGCCAGGCCGAGGAGCGCGGCCTGGCGCTGGTCGAGGCGGCGGTCGAGGCCTGCCGCCTGCGCCTGCGCCCGATCCTCATGACCGCCTTCGCCTTCATCCTGGGCGTGGTCCCGATGATGATCGCCACCGGCCCCGGCGCCGAGATGCGCCAGGCGCTGGGCACGGCGGTCTTCTCCGGCATGCTGGGCGTGACGCTCTTCGGCCTCCTGCTGACGCCGGTCTTCTACGTGGTGCTGCGCCTGATCTTCCGGCGCCGCCGCGCGGCCGATCCAGCGCCCGCCCAGGAGGCGGCGGCGCCGGGGGACTGACCCGGCGGGCCCGAACGGGATCGACCTCGCGGTGGCGCGGCGCTAAGCTCTTCCCGAGGTCGCATACAACCCTGGGTTCGGGGCCATGACAGCCACGCTGTTCGAGCGCCAGATGGCGATGTACACGACCTATCACCGCGATCACCGCAACCGCGTGACGCACTTCTTCGGAATCCCGGCGATCATCCTGTCCCTGATGCTGGCGCTGGCCCTGGCGCGGATCGGGCTCGGGCCCGTGACCGTCTCGCTGGCGCTGCTGGTCTCGGCCGCGGTCTGGCTGCTGTGGATCTGGCTCGACCGGCCGATCGGGCTGGCCTTGGGCCTCTTCATGGTGCCCGCGCTGGGCCTCGCGGAATGGATCGTCGCGACCCAGAGCGCCCGGGTCGTCTGGGTCGCCTTCGCGGTCCTCTTCGTCGGCGGCTGGGCGCTTCAGCTTCTGGGTCACGTCTTCGAGGGCCGCCGGCCGGCGCTGGTCAGCAACCTCTTCCAGGCCCTGGTCGGGCCGATGTTCCTGGTCGCCGAGGTCTTCTTCGCGCTGGGCCTGCGCCGCGACCTCAAGGACCGGGTCGAGCGGGTGGTCCGCGAGACCTATCCGCCGGCGCCCGGGGGCGCGGCCCACTCGCGAAGCTGAGGCCGCCGCTAGGTAGGGTGAGGGCTTTCACGACTCGCCCTGGACCTC
>JANQGU010000439.1 GCA_028282935.1 Kiloniellales bacterium | reverse complement strand
GACTTCACGCTTTCCCGGCTCCGAAGGCGGAGCATCCCGGTAAGGCAGACCACTTCGGAGGATATGGATGATGCCGCTCGGACCCTTGCGGTCATCTCTGCGCTCTACACCGCGAGGTTTCGAGAAAATGGACAGTCTTCCTGCCGCCCTTGACTCATGACGGTGGATCAGACGGAAGCAGACATGGCTCAAGGTCTGCTGAGCGGACAAAGCGGGCACGGTGTATCGTCCGATCAGTGTCCGCAATCGATCCTCCTATCTCGCGCTACAAGATCGGAACCCAGATCTCAACGGCGCCACGACCGGTCTCGGGATCGAACCTTCTGTCGTACCGTTCGAAATCTGGCGCCTTCGCGGGCTCCAAGCCGAGATCGGGAAGGCTCTTGTTCCATATCGTGTAGACTGTCTTCGGGAGATCCGAGACATGCCCCTTGTGGGTGAAGACGGCATAGCGACCTGCAGGGATATCGACGTAATCCATCCCCTCGGTTTTGCCCGCTGCTTCGACACCGGCAACATATCGAAACCGCCCGGTCTCGTCATGGTCGCAACAGACACCGTAGCCCACACCCGTAACAGCACCTTCGATCTCATCCTCCCTGGCATTGGCTGCCTGCCATAGCCCGGGAATGGCGCCGGTGTTTTCGAAACTGCAAGCCGCGCTCAGTCCGACAACGCGAAAGGCCTGGCGCTCACGCAACTCTGGCTTTGCAACGTCAACAATCATTTCTTTTTTCACGTTCAAAGGCTCCATGAGGGCTAGCGTTGAGAGGCAACGTGTTGTCCGGATGGTGCTGGGCAGCACGCCGAAACACCTCGCGAAGGCACGCGTGAAGGCTGCATGAGACGTGTAGCCAGCGTCGAGCGCGACGTTGAGCAAGCTCTCCTCTCCACCCGCGATCCGCTTGGCGGCGACGGACAGGCGACGGGCGCGCGCATAGGACATAATGGACATGCCTGCGCCTTGCTGGAACACCCGGCACATGTGGTAGGTGCTGACCGCGCAGGCCTCTGACAGCAGTTTAAGGTTGACGGTCTCACCTAGCCTGAACTCGATATGCCAGGTTATCTGTTCGAGCAACGCCACAACAATCTCCGCCGGTTCGGGCAACGACTATGCAGCGGAAACTCGCGACGCGCTTGACCGAAGTTGCTCTTTCGCTGGGCCAAAACCGTTGTCGCGCCAAGTCTATCCACCGGTCCGATGGAAGACATGTGAAAGCAGCCATTCCTGATACCCTCAGCAACTGGCAGCCATGGGCTCAGAGCTGTCATCTGACTCTCTTGGTCGGTTTACAGCTCCTGACCCTAAAGGAAGAAGAGCGACTCGGTGATGGCCAGGGGATCGACGCCGAAGAGCAGCGGGTGCAGGAGGAGCAGGAGGACCCAGAGCGCCAGGCCCAAGGCGGCGCCGAGGAGGGCGGCTCGGTCGAGGCCGCCGGGACCCGAGGCGAGGCGGCGCCACTCCACCTCGCCGAGCTGCCGCTTCTTGCGTTGCTCGACGGCCCGGGCGCCGGTCAGGGCGAAGAGCGCCGAGCCGGCGAAGAGCAGGAGGCTCGGCCAATCGCCGTTGGCCGGGACGTGGGCCAGCCCCCAGAGCCCGAGGCCCCAGATCAGCGGATGGCGAATCCAGCCGAGGATGCCCGGCCGCTCCGGGTCGAAGCCCTCCTCGCGGAAGGCGACGGAGAGCGGATTGCGGACGACGGCCCCGATGCCGATGAGCGCGAAGGCGGCGGCGCTGACAACGAGGGCGAAGGGATAAGCCCAGGCCGGCGAGGGCCAGAGCCAGACGCGTGGACTCTGCAGCAGCGCGACGATCACCCAGGCGAGCAGCGCGACCGAGAGGATCGAATAGGCGGTCAGATAGGCGCGGGTGCCAAGGCGCGTGACCAGGAAGGGCTTGACCCGCGTCCGCGAGATCGCGACGTGGCTCAGGAGAAAGACACCCATGGCGATGACGACTTCCATAACACCCGGAGCAGATCCCAATGAAGTTGAGCGCAGGCGACATCCTGAAGGGCAGCTTTGCCGCTGTCACCGGGGCCCGGCGTCAACCTGAGCCGATCTTCCCGCTAGGTGGCGCGCGGCTTCCGCCCCAGCGTCTTCTCCAGGGCCAGGATGGCGTGGGTCGTGGGGATCACCGTGTCGGGCGTCAGGCTGATCGAGTCGATCCCGACGCGGACCAGGAACTCGGCGATCTCCGGGTAGTCGGAGGGCGCCTGCCCGCAGATCCCGGAATGCCGGCCGTTGCGCCGCGCGCCTTCGACCGCGAGCTTGATCGTCTCCAGGACGCCCGGGTCGCGCTCGTCGTAGTCGAAGGCGACGACCTCGGAATCGCGGTCGACGCCGAGCACGAGCTGGGTCAGGTCGTTGGAGCCGATCGAGAATCCGTCGAAGATCTCCGAGAAGGCGTCGATCGAAACCACGTTGTTGGGGATCTCGCACATCACGTAGATCTCGAGCTCGTCCTCGCCGCGCCTGAGGCCGTGCTCCGCCATGCGATCGAGCACGCGTCGGCCCTCCTCGACGCGGCGGCAGAAGGGGATCATCAGCTTGACGTTCCTGAGCCCCATGTCGGCGCGCACCCGGCGCATCGCCGCGCATTCCAGCGCGAAGCCGGCCTCGTACTTGGGATGGGTGTAACGCGAAGCGCCCCGGAAGCCGATCATCGGGTTGGGCTCGTCCTCCTCGAAGGGCGCCCCGCCGAGCAGGCTGCGGTACTCGTTGGTCTTGAAATCGGACAGGCGCACGATCACCGGCTTGGGCCAGAAGGCGGCACCGATGGTGCCGACCCCCTCCGCAAGCTTCTCGACGAAGTAGTCGGCACCACTGGCGTAGCCGCGGGTCAGGGTCTCGATCTCCTTGCGAACGGCGGCGTCCTCGATGCGCTCGGGCTGCAGCAGCGCCAGCGGATGGGCGCGGATCGACTCCGAGATGATGAACTCGAGCCGCGCGAGGCCGACCCCGTCGTTGGGGATGAAGCTGGTCCGGAAGGCGAGCTCCGGGTTGCCGAGGTTGATCATGACATGGGTCGCCGGGCGCTCCAGCGACGTCAGGTCGAGCTCCTCGACCGCGAAGGCGCAGACGCCATCGTAGACCACGCCCTCGTCGCCCTCGGCGCAGGACACCGTCACGCTGCGCCCGTCGGGCAGCCGCTCGGTCGCGCCCTCGGCGCCGACCACCGCCGGGATGCCGAGCTCCCGTGCGACGATGGCGGCATGGCAGGTGCGGCCGCCGCGGTTGGTGACGATCGCCGCGGCCGTCTTCATGACCGGCTCCCAGTCGGGAGTGGTGTTGTCGGCGACCAGCACGTCGCCCGGCGCGACCGACTGGAGCTCGGCGACGCTGCGCACGATGCGGACGGCACCTGTCCCGATGCGCGCACCGACTGCGCGACCGCGCGCCAGGACCGGACCACGCTCCTCCAGCACGTAGGACTGGTAAACGTCGTGGCGGCGCTGCGATATCACGGTCTCGGGGCGCGCCTGGATGATGTAGAGCTCGCCGGACTGCCCGTCCTTGGCCCACTCGATGTCCATGGGCCGGTCGGTGCCGGCGACCTTGGAGTAGTGCCGCTCGATCTTGATCGCGGCCTCCGCGAGCTCGAGCACCTCCTCGTCGCCGAGGCAGAAGTGCGTGGCCTCGGCGTCCGAGGTGGGCACGTTGCGCACCGCCTGGCGGCTGCGGCCCTCGGCATAGATCATCTTGAGCTGCTTGGCGCCGAGCACGCGGCGCAGGACGCAGCGGTGGCCGGCCTCGAAGGTCGGCTTGTGGACGTAGAACTCGTCGGGATCGATGGTCCCCTGCACCACGTTCTCGCCGAGACCATGGGCGGCCGTGATGAAGACGACATCGCGGAAGCCCGACTCCGTATCGAGGGTGAAGATCACGCCCGAGGACGCGAGGTCGGCGCGCACCATCTTCTGGACTCCGACCGAGAGCGCGACCTTGAGGTGAGGGAAACCCTGGTCGATCCGGTAGCTGATCGCGCGATCGGTGAAGAGCGAGGCGAAGCAGCGCTTGACCGCGTCGAGCAGCTGGCCGGGCGAGTGGATGTTGAGGAAGGTGTCGTGCTGGCCAGCGAAGGAGGCGCTCGGCAGGTCCTCGGCGGTCGCGGAGGAGCGCACGGCCACGTCGGTATGGGCACCGTAGACCTCTTCCAGCCCGGCGTAGGTCCTGCTGATCTCGGCTGCGAGCTCCTCCGGCAGCGGCGCGGCATAGACCGCCTCGCGGAGCGCGCGGCCGCGCCGGGCAAAGTCGTCGAGGTCTCCCTTGTCGATGCCGTCGAGCAGGCTCTCGAGCTTCGGCCGCAGACCGGCGGTGTCGATGAAGGCCCGGAACCCCTCGGCCGTGATCGCGAAGCCGCCGGGCACGCGGATGCCGAGGGGCGTGAGTTCGCGCACCATCTCGCCGAGCGAGGCGTTCTTGCCGCCGACCAGCGGCACGTCGTTGATCCCGATTTCGTCGAAGGCCTTGAGGTAGCGGTAGCCGTCGGTCTTCTGCGCCATTAGCCGTCAATCCCTCCTGCAATCCGCATGGGTCTCGAATGGTCCGCGCTCGCCGAGCAAAAACGCTTGCGCGCCCTGGCATAACGAAGGCCGTCACCCGCCTTCCGCCGTGGAGCGCGCAAGCGCTGCTCTGGATAGCGCCCTGAACCGTCGCGGCAAATGATGCACATCAAAGCCGGGCCGAGCCGGCGCGGGATCGACGGCGCCGGCCAGTCTCCGACGGCGGCGTCTCCGCGACCCTGCCTTCGGCCTGCAGCTCCGCTAGACTGTCGCCTTCGGCCAGCAGAGGGAGGCATGTCATGGCTTTGAGCGACTACAGGACGGCACTGGTGACGGGGGCATCCAGCGGCATCGGGCGCGCGACGGCTCGGGCGCTGGCGGAGCGGGGCTTGACGGTGCACGCGGCGGCGCGGCGGGAGGAGCGGCTGAACGAACTGGCCAAGACGAGCGGCATCGTCCCGCTGGCGCTCGACCTGCGCGACACTGAGGCGCTCTACGACCGCTTAGCCGGGCTGGAGGTCGACGTCCTGGTCAACAACGCCGGGACCGGCCGCGGCTTCGGGGGCGTCTGCACGGCGACCGCGCAGGACATCGACACCACCCTGGGGACCAACGTGGTGGCGGTCTATCACCTGCTGCGGGCCCTCCTGCCCGGCATGGTCGAGCGCCGGCGCGGCCACGTCGTCAACATCGGCTCGACCGCCGGGCTCTATCCCATCACCTCGGCGATCTACGGCGGCAGCAAGGGCGCGGTCCACATGCTGGGTTCGAACCTGCGCCTGGAGCTGCGCGGCAGCGGGGTGCGCGTGACCGAGGTCTGCCCGGGCCGGGTCAAGACCGAGATCTTCGACGCCGCCTTCGACGATCCCGCCGTCGCGGCCAAGGTCAAGGACACCGGCATCGAGGACCTGCTGCCGGAGGACATCGCCGAGGCGATCCTCTATGCCCTCGACGTGCCCTGGCGGGTCAACGTCTCGACCCTGGAGATCGTGCCCAACGAGCAGAGCTACGGCGGCATGCACCTGGCGCCGGCAGAGCGCGGCTGACGGCGGCCCCGGCCCGGCATCGCCGGGATTCCGCGCGACAGGGAGTGCGGTGTCGCCGAAATGTCACGCTTGCCGCGAAAGAGGCGATGTCCTCCATCGCGAAGGGCTTTTGGCGCCATCATCGACTTGATTGACGCGCCGCAGCCCCCAAATGAGGAGCGTTGGCAGGGGAAGCCGCAATATTACGCAGAGAGACTCCTGTGCTTCTCCAGCGTGGCCCGGTTTTTTCCAGGTACGGCTTTTATCTCTGAAGTCGAATAGCACCCGAGATCTACAGCGTCCGAGCTGTTGCGGTTTTATTACGAAACTATTGCCCGTTCCCGGTCCATGACTTGGAACCAGACCGAGCCCGTCGATAGAAGAACACGGTTTTGACATGGCATCGCCATGGCATTGGACACACCTTGGCTGTGAAATTTTCGACGTGACGACGGCGTCTTTAGCAGGATGGTTCCATGCCCGACCTATCACGCCTTTCCGAGGACAAGGACGCCGACGGCGAGACGGTCGTGAGTCGCGGTGAGAGTCGGGGCGAGAGTCGGGGCGAGGGTCAGGCCGCCGGTAACCAGGAGGTCCTGGCCGAAGCCCTGGGCGCGCTGCGCGAGCGGCTGCTCGACCTGACCGGCCGCAACAAGCTACTCAACTTCCGGCACGCCTCCCTGAGCTGCCTGCGGATCGTCGACGAGATCCCGGACCGGCTGTTCGAGAACCTGATCGCGGGCAGCAAGTTCACCTTCGATCCGGTGCCGCTGCCTTCCGAGGCGGAGACCGTCCGCTACATCGCCAGCGCCGAGGACATCACCCAGAAGGAGGCGCGGCAGCGCGACCTCAGCCCGCCGCCCTCGGAGAAGTGGGCGCGCCAGCTCGGCATCGACACCAGCTACGACCTGCCGGTCGAGCAGTCCGGCGAGCAGGAGGCGCGCCACGCCGACAGCAAGATCCAGACCCTGCTCTACGCCGAGCCGCTGGAGGCCAGGCTCAAGAAGCTGCGCGCCGACGCGCGCCTGGCCATCGGCGAGACCGGCACCAACTTCCTGCACCTGGCGCTGGGCTTCCTGGAGTGGAACGACCTCGGACAGACCGGCAAGCCCTGGTACGCACCCCTGATCCTGATCCCCGTCGAGCTGGAGCGCGAGCGCGACCGCGCCGGCAACTACCGCTACCAGATGTCCTGGACCGGCGAGGACCTGCAGTCGAACCTGTCGCTGCAGAAGAAGCTGAACGACGACTTCGGCATCGAGCTTCCCGACCTGGAGGACGGCGAGAAGCCCGAGGCCTACTTCCAGAAGATCCAGTCGCGGCTCAAGGACCAGACCCGCTGGCGGGTCAACCGCTTCGCGACCCTGGCGCTGTTCCAGTTCGGCAAGATCCTGCTGTACAAGGACCTGGATCCCGAGATCTGGCCCGAGGAGGCCGGCATCCTGGAGAACCCGCTGGTCCGCAGCCTCCTGCTGGGCGAGGGCGGGGGCGTTGGCGGGGACGGGCCCGGCGGGCAGGAGCACCTGGTGCCCGACCCGGTCGAGATCGACCTCAGCCTGGAGCTGATCGACCGCGCGGATTCCAGCCAGGCCGGCGCGCTGCTGCACGCGCTCTCCGGCAAGAACATCGTGGTGCAGGGACCGCCGGGCACCGGCAAGTCGCAGACCATCACCAACCTGATCGCCGCCTCCCTGGCCCGCGGCAAGAAGGTGCTCTTCGTCTCCGAGAAGCTGGCCGCGCTGGAGGTGGTGCGCCGGCGCCTGGAGGAGGCCGAGCTCGGCGACTTCGTCCTGGAGCTGCACAGCCACAAGACCCGCAAGCTGGCGCTGCTGGAAGACCTCAAGCAGCGCACCGAGCGCGACCACCCGGCGCCGGACAACATCTCGCGCGAGCGCGAGCGCCTGGTCGAGCTGCGCGACAGGATCGAGAACTACGTCCGCGCCGTGGGCGACAGCGTCGGCTCGATCGGCTGGTCGGTCTCGGACATCCTCTTCGAGGCCGGGCGGCAGCGCCTGCGCAAGAAGGAGAAGGACCTGCCGGACGCCGGCCTGCCGTCCCTGAACATCAACCGGGTCACGGAGCCGGAACGCCAGCGCGCCCACGCCGCCATCGACGAGTTCCTGCGCGTCCTCAACGCCGCGGCTAAGGGCCAGAACCCGGCCCTGCACCCCTGGGCCGGCATCTCCTCGGACAAGATCCTGGGCGCGCCGGACGAGAGCAAGGTCGTCACCGCCGCCAAGGCCTGGAAGAAGACCCTCGGCGAGGTCAACGAGGCCGGGCAGGCCGCGCTGGTGGCCCTGGGCCGCTCGAAGCTGCCCGACGCCGAGGACATCGCCGAGCTGCGCCGGATCCTGGAGCGCCGCGAGGACATCACGACCCTGCGCGACAGCTTCGCGCGCGTCTCGGCCCTGGCCCAGCGGGTCGCCACCGGCCTGCACCTCGAGGTCCGCGATCCGGCCTCGGCGATCCTGATCGTCGCCAAGATCGACGCCATCGTGCGCGCGATCCCCGAGGCCATCGAGACCCTGAACCGCGACTTCGCCGAGACCGAGGCCGCCCGGGCCAAGATCGAGAAGGCCCTGGAGGCGCAGGCGGAGATCCGCGGCGAGATCGAGGCCGTGGAGCGCGAGATCCGGCTCGCCGGCGCCGAGGCGCTGGGCCTCGACAAGCTGGACGAGATCGCCGCGCGGCTGGAGGACTCCGGCTTCGCCGCGCGCATGGGCGCGCCCTTCCGGACCGCGAAGCGGCTCTACCTGGGCATCGCGACCGAGGCCGGGTTCCAGCAGGCCGAGGCGGCCCGGACCCTGCGGCGCGCGGTCGCCGTGATCCGCCGCAAGGCGGCCTTCCACGCCGACCCGATCCTGGCGGAGGTCGGCGCCTCCGGCTTCGACGACGCCGAGGCCGGCCTGCGCCGCTGCCTGGCGCTGGTCGACTGGGCCGAGCAGATCCGGGCGGAGTTCGGCTCGGGCTTCTCGGAGCTGGGGCCGGTCGGCAAGGCGCTCTACCGCCTGCCCCTGCCCGAGCTGCGCGAGCTCCGGCAGATCCTGTCGGAGGGCGAGGGCCTTGGCTTCGTGGCCGAGCGCCTGCGCGAGGCCGGCTGCGAGATCACCCTGGAGGCGCCCAAGGGCCGCCGCGGCAAGGGCCCGAACCCCCTGGTCAAGGTCCTGAGCGGCATCGTCCCAGAGCCCTACGCCGAGACCATCGCCTCGGCGCCGGAGGCCCAGCTCGAAGCCATGTTCGAGGCCTCGGCCCGCGCCCTGGAGAAATCCGACGTCGAACAGACCCAGCGGCACGCCTTCGAGGAGATGACCGGCCTGGAGCCCGAGCGGTCGCACTTCCTGGCCGGGAGCTTCGACGACCGCATCCAGGCGCTGGGCAAGGCGGTTTCGGCCAAGGGCCGCCTCTCCGAGTGGCTGGAGCTCGACCGGGCCCTGAAGGCCAACCGCAACACCGACTTCCAGGACTTCGTCGACGCGATCTTCGCCGGCCGGCTGAGGCCCGAGCAGGGCAAGACCGCCTACGACCACACCCTCTTCGACGGCCTGGCCCGGCTGGCCATCGAGCGGCACCCGATCCTGCGCCAGATCAACCTCGGCGCCCAGGACGAGCTGCGCTCCCAGTACCGCGACCTGGACGCCCAGATCATGGACCTGCGGGCGCGGGAGATCGCCTCCTTCCTGGGCGCCAAGGAGATCCCGAGCGGCCGCCACAGCGCCCGGGTCAAGGAGCTGACGGAGATGAACCTGATCCGTCACGAGATGAGCAAGAAGCGCGCCCACCTGCCGATCCGCCGGCTGCTGGAGCGCTCGGGCCAGGCGCTGCAGGAGCTGAAGCCCTGCTTCATGATGGGCCCCCTGTCGGTCGCGCAGTATCTGGAGCCGGGCCGGGTCTCCTTCGACGTCGTGATCTTCGACGAGGCCTCGCAGCTCAAGCCGGAGGAGGCCATCGGCGCCCTGGCCCGCGCCGGCCAGGTCATCGTGGTCGGCGATTCCAACCAGCTGCCGCCGACCTCCTTCTTCGACCGGATCGGGGTGACCGACGAGGAAGAGGCCTTCGTCGCCGAATCGCCCAGCATCCTGGACGTCGCCGAGAAGCAGCTGCCGCGCGAGATGCTGCGCTGGCACTACCGCTCGCAGAACCCGGACCTGATCCGCTTCTCCAACGAGCGCTTCTACGACGGCCGC
>JANQGU010000283.1 GCA_028282935.1 Kiloniellales bacterium | reverse complement strand
TCGAGCGGAACCGCCAGGCCTTTGCCGCCGGCCGGCTGGTGGCCGCCGATCCGGCCTTCCAGCAGCGGGTCCTGGGCGGCCCCGAGGCGGACGCGCCGGTGGAGACCGGCCTCGCCGAGATCGTCGCCCGGCGCCGCGCCTTCCTGACCGACTATCAGGACGCCGCCTACGCCGAGGCCTACGCCACCTTCGTCGCCCGGGTCGAGGCGATCGAAACCGAGCGCACCGGCCGCGCCGGGCCGCTGAGCGAGGCGGTCGCGCGCAACCTCTTCAAGCTGATGGCCTACAAGGACGAGTACGAGGTCGCCCGGCTCTACAGCGACGGCAGCTTCCTGGCTAAGCTCCAGGCCGACTTCGAAGGCAAGCCGCGCCTGGTCTTCCACCTGGCGCCGCCGGTCTTCAACGGCCGCGTGGACGCCCGGGGCCGGCCGGTCAAGCGCCGCTTCGGGCCCTGGATGCTGCCGGCCCTGCGCCTGCTGGCCAGGGGCCGGCGCCTGCGCGGCACCGCCTTCGATCCCTTCGGCTACACGGCGGAACGGCGCGAGGAGCGGGCCCTGATCCGGGACTACCGCGCCCTGGTCGAGCGCCTTCTAGCCGGCCTGGACGGGAAGACCCTGCCGGCTGCCGTGGCGGTCGCCGCCGCCGCCGACCGGATCCGCGGCTTCGGCCCGGTCAAGGCCGAGGCCATCGCCGCCTATCGCAAGGACCTCACGGAAAAGCTCGCGGCCTTCGAAGCCGCGACGACGAACAGGGACGCCGCGTGAACCTCTTGTCTGGGAAGAAAACATGGACCTGCGCACCCACCCCGACTTCGACGACCACGAGGAGATCACCTTCATCGCCGATCCGGCGAGCGGCCTGAAGGCCATCGTCGCCCGGCACCGGATCTGGGACAGCCCCTCGGTCGGCGGCTGCCGGATGCGCGACTACGCCGGCGAGGCGGAGGCCCTGGCCGACGTCCTGCGCCTGTCGCGCGGCATGACCTACAAGTCGGTCATGGCCGGGCTCGACTACGGCGGCGCCAAGGCGGTGATCCTGGGCGTGCCGCCGGCCGAAGGCCGCGCGGCGCTGTTCCGGGCCATGGGCCGCGCCGTCGACCGCTTCCGCGGCGGCTTCCGCACCGGGGTCGACGTCGGCCTGACCCCCGAGGACGTTGAGGTCATGAAGACCCGGACCCGTTTCGTCGCCGGGATCGGCGCCATGGCGCCGGCCGAGGCCACCGCCCTCGGCGTCGCGGAAGCGATCAAGGCCAGCCTGCCCCGGCGCCTGGGCTCCGGCCATCTGCGCGGCCGCCGGGTGGCGCTTCAGGGCCTGGGCAAGGTCGGCCGCCGCCTGGCCGAGCTCCTGGTCGCCGACGGCGCCTTCGTGGTCGCCGCCGACGTGAACGGCGAGTCCGCGGCGCGGGCCCGCCGCGACCTGGGCATCGAGATCGTCGCCCCCGAGGCCATCCACGCCCAGGCGGCCGAGGTCTACAGCCCCTGCGCCCTGGGCGCGGTGATCAATGACGACACGCTGGGCGAGATCCGGGCCAAGGTGGTCGCCGGCTCGGCCAACAACCAGCTCGCCGAGGCGCGCCACGGTGCGGCCCTGGCCGAGCGCGGCATCCTCTACGCCCCGGACTACATCGCCAACGCCGGCGGCCTGATCGCGGTCGCCGCCGACCTGGAGGACAAGCGCGAGGACTGGATCTGGCAGAAGCTGCGCGGCCTCGGCCCCAGCCTGACCCGGGTCTTCGAGCGCGCCGAGGCCCTGGGCCTGCCCACCGCCGCCGCCGCGGACGGCCTAGCCCAGGAACTGATCGCCGAGACCGGCCCCGGGCAGCGCAGCGCGGCCTAGCTTGATCAGCGCGCGAGCCAGGCTCGCAGGATTCGCTTGCCGGAAGGGCACGGGGCTTCCCATGATGCGGAAGCCTCGTCTCAGAGCCTGTCCCGGAGCCTGCCCATGACGGAATCGCTCGCCGCGGTCGCGCGGAACCTCGAAGCCTTCACCGACGCGGAGGGCGCGATTGCCCGGGTGCGGGAGATCTACGAGACCGGCACCGTCCTGCTTCGCGAGCGCTTCGACCGCTTCCTGAGGGAGGGGGAGATCGGCGACGGCGAGCTGCCCTGCTATCCCTACGTCGGGATCGAGATCGGGGCGCCGGAGGTCCGGCTCGGCGGCGAGCGCTCCTACGGCAAGCTGCAGAGCGCCGGCACCTTCGGGACCACGGTGACCCGTCCCGACCTCTTCGAGGACTACTACCGCGAACAGTTCGGCCTGCTGATCGACAACTACAAGCAGCCCGTCTGGGTCGGCATCAGCCGGCGGCCCATCCCCCTGACCTTCGTGATCGAGGCGGCGACGGCCGACCTGACCGCAGAGAAGGTGCACAGCCTGCGCGGCCGCTTCCCCCTGCCGCAGCTCTCCGACATCGACGACGCCATCTCCAATGGCACCTACGTGACGCCGGCCGGCCGGCCGCAGCCGCTGGCGCTCTTCACGGCGGAGCGGGTCGACTATTCGCTGGTGCGCCTGTCGCACTACACCGGGACCGCGCCCGAGCACTTCCAGCGCTTTGTGCTCTTTACCAACTATCAGCGCTATGTCGATGAATTCATTGAGTTCGGGCGCAAGCAGATCGCGGAAGGCAGCGACGACGTCGCCTTCGTCGAGCCGGGCAACGTGGTGACCCCGAACCCCCGCCTGTCGGCGGCTGCGCCATCCGGCACGCCACCCAAGCACCTTCCGCAGATGCCCGCCTATCACCTGGTCCGCGACAACCACAGCGGCATCACCCTGGTCAACATCGGCATCGGCCCCTCCAACGCCAAGACCATCACCGATCATCTCGCCGTCCTGCGGCCGCACTGCTGGCTCATGGTCGGTCATTGCGGCGGGCTGCGCCTGACCCAGCTTCTCGGCGACTATGTCCTGGCGCACGCCTATGTGCGCGGCGACCACGTGCTGGACGAGGACCTGCCCGACTGGGTGCCGGTGCCGCCGATCGCCGAGATCCAGATCGCCCTGACCGAGGCGGTCTCGCGGGTCACCGGACTCGCCGGCCGCGAGCTGAAGGTGCGGCTGCGCACCGGCACGGTCTTCACCACCGACGACCGGGACTGGGAGCTGCGCCACGACGAGCTGGCCCGGCGCTTCAACCAGTCGCGGGCGATTGCGGTCGACATGGAGTCGGCGACCATCGCCGCCAACGGCTTCCGCTTCCGCGTGCCCTACGGGACCCTGCTCTGCGTCTCGGACAAGCCGCTGCACGGCGAGATCAAGCTGCCCGGCATGGCCGACGCCTTCTACCGCGCGCGGATCAGCCAGCACCTGCGGATCGGCATCGAGACCCTCTGCAGCCTGCGCGACGCCGGCGTCGAATCGCTCCACTCCCGCAAGCTGCGCAGCTTCGACGAGCCGGCCTTCCGGTGACCGCGGCGCCGGCGATCAGGCCAGCAGTCCGGTGAGGCCGGCGGCGAGGAGGAACAGCAGGGCGACCCGGCGATAGAGGCCTTCGCTGGAGGCCCGGAAGAGCCGGGCGCCGAGCCAGGCGGTCAGCATGTAGGGCGGCAGCAGAAGGGCGGCGGTCCAAAGCGCCGGCCAGGACAGCAGGCCGCCCAGCAGCATGATGAGCAGCAGGGCCGCCAGGGTCACCGCGAAGTAGGCGGTGACGTTGGCGCGCGAGACCGCGGCGCTGTCCGGCCCGGCCAGCATGTAGAGCATGGCCGGCGGGTTGCCCAGGCTGGTCGCCGCCATCATGGTCCCGGAGAGGGCGCCGACGCCGAGGGTGACGGGCGCCCGCTTGGCGCCCCGGTAGCGCCAGCCGCGCCAGAGGATCACGACGAAGGCCAGCACGATCACCGCGATGACCCGGGTCATGAGCCCGGCGTCGGCGCTGACCAGCAGCCAGCTCCCCAGCGGCATGAAGAGCGCCGCCGCCCCGCCCATCAGGCCGACGAAGCGCCATTGCACCTCGCCGCGCACGCCGGGCAGGAGCTGCGCGGTCACCACGATCTCCATCAGGATGACCATGGCCACGGTCTGCAGCGGTCCGTAGAGCAGGGCGAAGATCGGCGCCATCAGCATGCCCGAACCGAAGCCGGCGAAGCCCCGCATCAGCCCCGCGGCCAGCGCGACGCCGAGCGCCAGGAGCAGGCGGCCGTCGAAGAGGAAGGTCGGATCGGGCATGGCGCGGGGATCGGGCAGGGGTTCGTTCTTAGCTTGGTTACTAGTCACTAGCCCTGCGTGACTTCGCCCGCAAGCGTGCGTCGTTATCGCGGTGATCGACGAAGACGCCTCCTAACGCGAGACCGGCCAGCGCTCCGCAATTATAGTGCGTCCGGCGAGTGGTCTTTGGAGTGCGGCCCCGATGTTCTGGAAGCGAGCCAGAAGCCCGATCGACGAGGAAACCGAGGACTGGCTCATCGAATGCTGGGGCTGGCTCTTGGCGAACCTCGACGGTCTGGAGCAGCTTCGCAGCTTCCCCCTCGTGCTGCCGACGCCCGAGTTCTTTCCGCCCAGCGAGGCGGTCGGCCAGGAGCGCGCCGAGCACGTCTTCCGCTGCGTCGCGGCTTTGAGCGGGACACAGGACTGGCCCTTCGTCCTGATCGCTCAGGAGGAGGGCTTCAACCCTGTCCTGGGACCCACGGCCGTGGTCCAGAACGTCGAACCCGCGCCCTTGGGGACCTTTTCCATCGGACCGGGGGAGCCGATGCGGATCACCTACGAGCCGGCCTTGCTCGACCGGCCAATGAACCTGATCGCCACCTTCATTCACGAGATCGCCCACGCCCTCCTCTTGGGCACCGGCAAGCAGGTGCCAGGCGGCCAGGACTTCGAGGAGTGGGCCACGGACCTGACCACGGTTTTCCTGGGGTTTGGCATCTTCGGCGCGAACTGTGCCGTCGAGTTCGAGCAGTTCCACGACGTCGGCGGCGGCGCCCAGGGTTGGTCCCTGCGGCGAAGCGGCTACCTGAGCGAGACCGAATGGACTTTCGCGCTCGCCCTCTTTTTGTCATTGAGGCGTGAGACCTTTGAGACCGTTTCG
>JANQGU010000259.1 GCA_028282935.1 Kiloniellales bacterium | reverse complement strand
GTTGAGGATCGGCGTCGAGTTGAGCGAGCCGAAGACGCCGCCGTTGGTGATGGTGAAGCTGCCGCCCTGCATCTCGTCCATGCCGAGCTTGCCGTCGCGCGCCCGCGCCGCGACCTCGCCCAGGGCCGCCTCGATCTCGGCGAAGGACCGGGTGTCGCAGTCGCGGATGATCGGAACCATCAGGCCGTTGGGCGTCGAGACCGCCATGCCGATGTCGTAGAACTTGTTGTAGACCAGCTCGTCGCCGTCGATCCGGGCGTTGACCGAGGGGATCTCCTTCAGGCCGGCGACCACCGCCTTGGCGAAGAAGGACATGAAGCCGAGCTTCACGCCGTGCTTCTTCTCGAAGCCCTCCTTGTGCTTGGCGCGCAGCGCCATCACGGCGCCCATGTCGACCTCGTTGAAGGTGGTCAGCATGGCCGCGGTGGTCTGCGCCTCCTTCAGGCGCCGGGCGATGGTCTGCCGCAGCTTGGTCATGCGGACCCGCTCTTCGCGCGGCCCGGCAGACACCGGGGCCTTGGCCGCCAGGGCCGCCGGGCCAAGGACGCCCGCGAGGTCGGCCTTGGTGATCTTGCCGCCGGCGCCGCTGCGCGGCACCGCGCCGGGATCGAAGCCCCCGGAGGAGGTCGGGGATGCGGTCGCGTCGGAGGCCGGGGCGGCGGCCCCGCCCTTCTCCAGGAAGTCGACGACATCCTCGGTGGTGATCCGGCCGCCCTTGCCGCTGCCCGGCACCTGGGCCGGGTCGAGCTTGTTCTCCGCCAGCATCTTGCGCACCGCCGGCGAAAGCTCGCCGTGGGCCGGCCCGGCCGCGGCGGCCGCCGGCGCCGAGGCGGCCGGCGCCGCGGGTGCCGGGGCGGAAGCGGCCGCGCCCGCCGCGGGGGCAGCGCCACCGGTGACGATCGCCAGCACGCTGCCGACCTCAACCGTCGTGCCTTCGGAGACCCGGATCTCGGTGAGGACGCCGGTCACCGGGGCGTTGACCTCGAGCGTGACCTTGTCGGTCTCCAGCTCGACCAGCGGCTCGTCGGCGGTGACGACCTGGCCGACCTGCTTCATCCACTGTCCGACCGTGCCCTCGGTCACCGATTCGCCCAGGGCCGGCACCACGACCTCGCTGGGCGTCCCGCCGCCGTTCGCGGCCGCGGGGGCCGCTGCGGGCGCGGGCGCGGCAGGCGCTGCGGCCGGCGCCGGAGCCTCGGCCGCGCCGCCCTCGGCGATCCGGCCGAGCAGGGCGCCGACCTCGACGTTGGCGCCGGCCTCGACGACGATCTCGGAGAGCACGCCGGCTTCGGCGGCGTTGACCTCGAGGGTGACCTTGTCGGTCTCCAGCTCGACCACCGGCTCGTCGAGGGCCACCGGCTCGCCGGGCTGCTTCAGCCACTGCGCCACCGTCGCCTCGCTGACCGATTCGCCGAGTGTCGGGACCAGGATATCGCTTGCCATGGTCGTCTTGCCTTTTCGTCTAGCTCGCAGGTCCGGCCCGGCGCCGCGCTACTCCGCGGCCGCCGCCTTGGACTTGCCGTTGCCGTTCTTGTCCTGCTGCGCCTTGGCCGCCGCGATGCGGTGCATGCGCTTCTTGCCCAGGGTCAGGGCGTCGTCCAGCAGCGCGGCCTGCTCTTCCTTGTGGCGCTGGGCCAGGCCGGTCGCCGGCGAGGCCGCGGAGGGCCGACCGGCATAGCGCGGCCGGGGCTCCTTGACGCCGACGCCCTCGGCCACCTCCTCGATGAAGGTGTTGACGAAGGACCAGGGGCCCATGTTGCGCGGCTCTTCCTGGCACCAGACCAGGTCGCAGTGCTTGTAGGGCTCGAGCTCCGACGCCAGGCCGTCGGCCGGGAAGGGGTAGAGCTGCTCCAGCCGCAGCAGGTGGACCTCCTTGGCACCGCGCTTCTCGCGCTCCTCCAGCAGGTCGTAGTAGACCTTGCCGCTGCAGAGGACGACCTGCTTGGCGTCCTTGGGATCGCAGGGCAGGTCGTCGCAGTACATGATCCGGTGGAAGGTCGAGTCGGGGCCGAAGTCCGCCAGCCGCGAGACGCAGCGCTTGTGGCGCAGCAGCGACTTGGGCGTGAAGATGATCAGCGGCTTGCGGAACTCCCGGTGGATCTGCCGGCGCAGGACGTGGAAGTAGTTGGCCGGGGTCGTGCAGTTGACGACCTGCATGTTGTCCTCGGCGCAGAGCTGCAGGTAGCGCTCGATGCGGGCCGAGGAATGCTCGGGGCCCTGGCCCTCGTAGCCGTGGGGCAGGAGCATGACCAGGCCGGACATCCGCAGCCACTTGTACTCGCCGGGCGCGACGAACTGATCGATGATGATCTGCGCGCCGTTCGAGAAGTCGCCGAACTGCGCCTCCCAGAGCGTCAGCGCCCGCGGCTCCGCCAGGGAGTAGCCGTATTCGAAGCCGAGCACGGCCAGCTCGCTGAGCGGGCTGTCGACAATCTCGATCTGCGCCTGGCCCTCGGTGATGTGGTTGAGCGGCATGTAGCCGGACTCGTCCTTCTGGTCGATCAGCTTGGCGTGGCGCTGGGAGAAGGTGCCGCGGTTGGAATCCTGGCCCGAGAGGCGCACCGGCGCGCCCTCGACCAGCAGGGTGCCGAAGGCCAGGGCCTCGGCGGTCGCCCAGTCGAAGCCCTCGCCGGTCTCGAACATCTCGCGCTTGGCGTCGAGCAGGCGCACGATCTTGGGATTGGCGTTGAAGTCGTCCGGGATGCTGCTGAGCGCCCCGCCGACCTGCTTCAGCAGGCCCAGCGACACCGCGGTCTTGCCGCGGCGGGCGTCGTAGCCGCGCGCCTTGTCGAGGCCGCTCCAGGTGCCTTCCAGCCAGTCCGCCTTGTTCGGCTTGTAGCTGCCGGCGGCCTTGAACTCGTTCTCCAGGCGCTGGTTCCACTCGGCCACCATGCCCTCGGCCTGCTCCGCCGTCAGCAGGCCCTCGGCGATCAGGCGCTCGGCGTAGATCTGCCGGGTCGTCGGATGCTGGCGGATCTTCCTGTACATCAACGGCTGGGTGAAGGCCGGCTCGTCGCCCTCGTTGTGGCCGAAGCGCCGGTAGCAGAACATGTCGATGACGACATCCTTCTTGAAGGTCTGCCGGAACTCGGTCGCGATGCGCGCGATATGCACCACCGCCTCGGGATCGTCGCCGTTCACGTGGAAGATCGGCGCCTGGATGATCTTCGCCGTGTCGGAGCAGTAGGGCCCCGAGCGCGAGTTCACCGGATTGGTCGTGAAGCCGATCTGGTTGTTGACGATGAAGTGGATGGTGCCGCCGATGCGGTAGCCCTTCAGCTCGGAGAGGTCGAGCGTCTCGGCGACCAGTCCCTGGCCGGCGAAGGCGGCGTCGCCGTGCATCAGCAGGGCCATGACCTGGGTCCGGTCGTGGTCCTGGTGCTGCATCTGCTTGGCGCGCACCTTGCCGACCACCACCGGGTCGACCGCCTCCAGGTGCGAGGGATTGGCGGTCAGCGAGAGGTGCACCGTGTTGCCTTCGAAGGTGCGGTCGGTCGAGGTGCCCAGGTGGTACTTGACGTCGCCGGAGCCGCCGACGTCCTCGGGGCTGGCGGCACCGCCCTGGAATTCCGAGAAGATCGCGGTGAAGGGCTTGCCCATGAAGTTGGCGAGCACGTTGAGGCGGCCGCGGTGCGGCATGCCGATGACGACGTCCTTCAGGCCGAGCTGGCCGCCGCGCTTCAGAATCTGCTCCAGCGCCGGGATCATGGCCTCGCCGCCGTCCAGGCCGAAGCGCTTGGTCCCGGTGTACTTCTTGTTGAGGAACTTCTCGAAGACTTCGGCGGCGGTCAGGCGCTCGAGGATGGCGCGCTTGCCGATGTCGGTGAACTGGGTCTCGTTGTGGATCGATTCGATGCGCTCCTGGATCCAGGCCTTCTGCGCCGGATCCTGGATGTGCATGTACTCCACGCCGATCTTGCCGCAGTAGGTCTTGCGGACCGTCTCGACGATCTCGGTCAGGGTCGCGGTCTCGAGGCCGAGCACGTGATCGATGAAGATCGGCCGCTCCATGTCGGCGTCGGTGAAGCCATAGGTCTTGGGGTCCAACTCGGGATGCGGCACCTTGGGCGTCAGCCCCAGAGGATCGAGATCTGCCTCCAGATGGCCGCGCACCCGGTAGGCGCGGATCAGCATCAGCGCCCGGATCGAATCGAGGGTGGCGCTGCGGATCTGCTCGGCGCTGACATCGCCCGCCGGCTGCGGCGCAGGGGCCGCGGCAGGCGCCGCCAGGCCCCGGATCAGGCCGCGCGCCTCGTCGTCGAGGTCGTCGAAGAAGGCCTTCCAGTCCGGCGCCAGGCCGTTGGGATCGCTCTGATACTGCTGAAACTGCCGCGCGATGACCGCCGGATCGACGCCATTGCCAGCTTGGGGTCCGGTCTTGCTCGTCTGTGCCATGCTCCGTTTCGGCGCGACGGCCTGCGGGCCGGCCGCGCCGCCCTTGTTCTTATGATCCCCGAGGCTTGCCATGGCCCCCCGGGGCCGGATCAGCCCTTCATCGCCTTCAACATGGTGCTTCCGAGCGTGGCGGGCGAGTCGGCCACGGCGATTCCCGCCGACTTCATCGCCTCGATCTTGTCTTCCGCACCGCCCTTGCCGCCGGAGATGATGGCGCCGGCGTGGCCCATGCGCCGCCCGGGCGGCGCCGTCCGACCGGCGATGAACCCTACCATTGGCTTATTAACTTTCGACTTGCTATAGAAGGCGGCGGCCTCTTCCTCGGCCGAGCCGCCGATCTCGCCGATCATGACGATGCCCTGGGTCTCGTCGTCGGCCAGGAAGAGCTCCAGGCAGTCGATGAAGTCGGTGCCGTTGACCGGGTCGCCGCCGATGCCGATGCAGGTCGACTGGCCCAGGCCGGCGGCGGTGGTCTGGGCCACGGCCTCGTAGGTCAGGGTGCCGGAGCGCGAGACCACGCCGATCTTGCCGCGGGCGTGGATATGGCCCGGCATGATGCCGATCTTGCACTCGTCGGGGGTGATGACCCCCGGGCAGTTGGGGCCGACCAGCCGGGTCTTGGAGCCGCCCAGCGCCCGCTTGACCCGCACCATGTCGAGCACCGGGATGCCCTCGGTGATGCAGACCGCCAGCGCGACCTCGGCGTCGATGCACTCCAGGATCGCATCGGCGGCGAAGGGCGGCGGGACGTAGATGACCGAGGCGTTGGCGCCGGTCTCGGCGACCGCCTCCTCGACCGTGTCGAAGACCGGCAGGTCGAGGTGGGTCGAGCCGCCCTTGCCGGGGGTGACGCCGCCGACCATCCGGGTGCCGTAGGCGATGGCCTGCTCGGAATGAAAGGTGCCCTGCGAGCCCGTGAAGCCCTGGCAGATGACCTTGGTGTTCTTGTCGACGAGGACCGCCATTACGCCGCCTCCTTCACCGCTTTGACCACTTTTTCCGCGGCGTCGGCGAGATCGTCGGCGGAGGTGATGGCGAGGCCGGAGTCGGCCAGGATCTTCTTGCCGAGGTCGACGTTCGTGCCCTCCAGCCGGTCCACCAGGGGCACCGTCAGGCTGACCTCCTTGGCCGCCGCCACCACGCCCTCGGCGATGACGTCGCAGCGCATGGTGCCGCCGAAGATGTTCACCAGGATGCCTTCCACGTTGGGGTCGGCGAGGATGATCTTGAAGGCCGCGGTCACCCGCTCCTTGGTGGCGCCGCCGCCGACGTCGAGGAAGTTGGCCGGCTGGCCGCCGTGCAGTTTGATCAGGTCCATGGTGCTCATGGCCAGCCCTGCCCCGTTGCCCAGGA
>JANQGU010000227.1 GCA_028282935.1 Kiloniellales bacterium | reverse complement strand
AGCAGGCAAAGGATCCAGCCGGGTGGCCGGCGGATCTCGTTCCGGGCGCCGTACAGGGACTCAAGGGACATGGCTGCGAATCTCCTTACCATTCCTGCCATTCGAAGGCCTTTGCCGCGCCGCGCCCGCTTTAGCGGCGCGGTTCTGCAAACCGCTTCCATGCCCTAGGGGTCGAGCAAGCTTCGAAGGTGCTGATATCCGAACACAACGAACGGCAGGCTGAGCGTCATCAAATCCCCGGAGTTCGGCTGCAGGGTGTGGATGCCCAGATGTCGCAGCGCGGCAAGCAGACTGGCCGCAAGAATCGTTGCAACCAAGGCCAAGCCTAAGGGCGCAAAGCTGATTCCTTCATCCTCTCGTGCTATCGGGCGGACTCGGAATCGGGCCCGCAAGACAAGGAACACGACCTGGAGGACGCTGGCGGCAGCGCCGAACTGCAGGACGATCAGCGCATAGCCGGACAGGCCATCCCCGAGGTCGATCATGGCGTCCGGCGGGATCGAAGACTTCAGCAGACCGCAGCCCAAGATGAGCCCCGCGACGAGGGGCGCCGTCGCTAGGATGTAGAGCGCGCAGAGAACCCAGCCGCTGGGAAGGGGCGCCGCGACTTCAGGCTGGCTCGACGCTGGACGTGACATCGCCGCTGTCTCCAAGGCCTTGGGTTTGCGGAGAACCTCCGGCGGCGCCGGCAGGTCCGATGGGGCGGTACGAGTGTCGTGCCTCAAAAGCTTGGCGCCAGGACCTTCACAGGACGTTAAGGCTCGAAGGGGCCGGCGTCGAAGCGGGCTTTGATCGAAGTCAATGCCGGCCGTCGCGCGGCGGCGCTAGCCTCGCCATCATGGATCCAGAACTTCTTCGCCGCTACGGCGGCCCGGTGCCGCGCTATACCAGCTATCCCACGGCACCGCACTTTCACCCGGGGGTCACGGCCGAGACCTATCTCGGCTGGCTCGGCGACCTGCCGTCCACGGCCCGGCTCTCGCTCTATCTCCACGTGCCCTTCTGTGCGCAGATGTGCTGGTACTGCGGTTGCCACACCAAGGTGGTGCGGCGCTACCAGCCGGTCGCCGACTACGCCGGCAGCCTGCTTAAGGAGGCCGCGCTGGTCGCCGCCGCCCTGCCGCCCGGCCCGCGCGTCCTGCAGCTGCACTGGGGCGGCGGCACCCCGACCATGCTGTCGGGCGACGACTTCCAGCGCCTGACCGACGGCCTGCGCGCCGCCTTCCGCTTCGACGCGGAGATCGAGATCGCGGTCGAGGTCGATCCCCGGACCCTCGACGCCGAGAAGGTGCAGGCCCTGGCGGCGGCCGGCGTGACCCGTGCCAGCCTCGGCGTCCAGGACTTCACCGCCGCGGTGCAGGAGGCGATCAACCGGGTCCAGCCCTACGAGGTCACGGCGCGGGCGGTCGACCTCCTGCGCGACGCCGGCATCGGCGGCATCAACTTCGACCTGATGTACGGCCTGCCCCGGCAGTGGGTCGCCGACTTGCTGCGCAGCATCGACCTGGCGGCCAGGCTGGCGCCGGACCGCATCGCGCTCTTCGGCTATGCCCACGTGCCCTGGATGAAGACCCACCAGCGTCTGATCAAGGACTCCGAGCTGCCGGACGAGACCGCGCGCTGGGCCCAGGCCGAGGCCGCCGCGGCGCGGCTGCAGGCCCTGGGCTACCTCCGGGTCGGCCTGGACCACTTCGCCCGCCCCGAGGACCCTCTGGCGCGGGCCGCGAGCGAGGACCGCCTGCGGCGCAACTTCCAGGGCTACACCGACGACCCGGCCGAGGCGCTGATCGGCCTCGGCGCCTCGGCGATCGGCAGCCTGCCGCAGGGCTACGTCCAGAACGCCGTGCCGATCCGGGACTATCAGGCCGCGGTCGCGGCCGGGCGGCCCGCGGTCCTGCGCGGCCGCCGGCTCAGCGCCGACGACCGGCTGCGCCGGGCGGTGATCGAGGACTTGATGTGCCGCCTGAAGGTCGACCTCGCCGGCCTCTGCGCCGGCTTCGACGCCGACCCCGCCGACTTCGCCGAGGAGATCGCGGCCCTGGACGGGATGGCGGCCGACGGCCTGGTCGAGATCGAAGGCGGCGAGATCCGGGTCACCGAGGCCGGCCGGCCGCTGGTCCGCTCGGCGGCGGCGGTCTTCGACCGCTACCTCAAGTCCGGCACGGCCCGGCATTCGAGGGCGGTCTAAAAAGCCCTCCCCCCTTGAGGGGGAGGGTTTGGGTGGGGGGTGAGGCCGGCCTGAGAGCTCGACGCTCCCGGGTCGTTTTTCCGCTTCCTGGCCACACGGATTGTCTCGATTCCGCCTTGTCGCTTCGCGATACCCCCCACCCCAGCCCTCCCCCTCAAGGGGGGAGGGGGCGGTCGATCCGCTACCTCTTCCCGGCCTGTACCGCCGCCAAGTCGGGAGTCAGCTCATACACCGCCTCCTCGCTGTAGATCGAGCCGCCCGACGACAGGAAGCTGGAGTAGAGGCTGAAGCGGTCGACCTCGAAGGGCGGCAGGCGGAACAGGGCGTGCTGGCTGAGGAAGGCGCCCAGCTTGTCGCCGGGGCTGGACTTGAAGCGGGCCAGGGTGATGTGCGGCTTGAACTTGCGCCGCTCTGGCGCCAGGCCGCTGCGCACCACCGCCGACTCGACCTTGCTCTGCAGATGCAGCAGGCCCGGGTGCGGCTCGACCCCGGCCCAGAGCTGGCGGACCCTGCGGTTGTCGCCGAAGCGGTCGACGCCGGCGATGTGCAGGGGAAAGCCCGGCGCCCGGATTTCCGCCAGGGCGGCGTCGATGTCCTCGGCGTCGCGGCGGTCGACCTCGCCCAGGAAGCGCAAGGTCAGGTGCAGGTTCTCCGGCGGCACCCAGCGGGCGCCCGGCAGGCCGTTGCCGAGGTCGGACAGGGCGTCCTGGATCTCCTCGGGCAGGCCGATGGCGATGAAAAGGCGCATGTGGCTCCCCGCTGCTCGAACTTCGCGACCCTCGTACCGACGCGACTCGCTACGAGGTCACGGACAGGGATAGGTATGATCCTTGTGGATTTCCTCGACCGCGTCCAGCACATCGGGCGCGAGCTCCAGCTCGGCCGAGGCGATGTTGGTCTCGAGCTGCGCCATCCGGGTCGCGCCGATGATCGTGGCCGTGGTGAAGGGCCGCGATGTGACGTAGGCCAAGGCCATCTGCGCCGGGTCCAGGCCGTGCCGCGCGGCCAGGTCGCGGTAGGCCGCGATCGCCGCCTCGGCCCGCGGGCCCTGGTAGCGCCGGTTCTGGGGATGCAGGGTCAGGCGCGCGCCCTCGGGCCTGGCGCCGTTCAGGTACTTGCCGGTCAGGGTCCCGGCGCCCAGGGGCGCGTAGGCCAGGAGGCCGCAGTCCTCCCGGATCGCCATCTCGGCCAGGCCGGCCTCGAAGCTGCGGTTGAGGAAGCTGTAGGGGTTCTGGATCGAGACCATCCTGGGCCCGCGTCCGGCCTCGGCCAGCCCCAGGAAGCGCTGCAGGCCCCAGGGGGTCTCGTTGGAGACGCCGACCAGGCGGACCCGGCCCGAGCGGACCACCGCGTCCAGGGCGGCCAGGGTCTCCTCCAGCGGTGTGCCGTCCTCCGCCTCCGGGCCGGCGGCGTAGCCCAGCCGACCGAAACGGTTCGCCGGGCGCTCGGGCCAGTGCAGCTGGTAGAGATCGATGTAGTCGGTCTGCAGACGCTTCAGCGAGGCCTCCAGCGCGGCCTCGATGTTGCCCCGGTCGAGCCGCGGCTTGCCGTCGCGGACGTAGGTCAGGCGCGCGTCGGGGCCGGCGACCTTGGTCGCGACCACCACCTTGTCGCGGTTGCCGCGGGCCTTCATCCAGCTCCCGATGATCTCCTCGGTGCGGCCGTAGGTCTCGGGCCCGGGCGGCACCGGGTACATCTCGGCGGCGTCCAGGAAGTTGATGCCCCGCTCGAAGGCGTAGTCCATCTGCTCGTGGCCCTCGGCCTCGCTGTTCTGCGTGCCCCAGGTCATGGTGCCGAGGCAGAGCGCGCTGACCTTGACGTCGCTTCGGCCGAGCTGGGGGGACTCCATGTTTCCCCCTTGCTGTCGTGCTGGATTCGTCTGGCGGGCGGCGGGTGCGAGGCGGCGGCTCAGAGGAACAGCGCCAGCACCCCCGTGTAGCCGTAGAGCCGGTTGTTGGAAATCTCGCCGTTGGCGTAGAAGCCGGCGAGCGGCAGGTCGCCGAGCTCGTCGCGGATCAGGCGCATCTCGGCGGCGTCCGGGCCGAAGAGGTTCTCGCCGCGGGCGATGCAGGAGAAGTAGAGCGCGGCGCGCGGCGGTGCCTGAAGCCGCCGCTTGACCTGGTCCAGCATGCGCTTGAGGTCGATCCGCGCGGCGGCCTGGTCGCGGCGGCAGAACAGGATGTCCTGCCCGGTCTCGACGATCTCGCCCACGGCCAGCCAGCCCTGCTCGGCGTCGATCCCCATCAGGTTGCGGACCATGTAGTCGCCGGTGTCGCTGCCGGTCACCGGAAAGGCCACCATGGTGTTGGCGTCGGCGGGCTTGAGGTCGGCCTCGGTCTCGATGCCGAGGTCGTCCAGCAGCACGTCCAGGGCCGGATGGCCGTCGATGGCGATGACGATGTTGCGCTCGGCCGCGGTGATCCGGCGGCTCGGCCCGATCGGCTGGCAGCCCTGGGACAGGCCGGCGGCGACGTCCAGCCCGGCGCTGAACAGCACGCCGGAGAGCCCGCCCTCGGAGACCCGGTCGGCGAGCTGCACGATGCCGTTGCGGCTGGCCGAGAGGCCGCCGACCAGGAAGGCCGAGGTGTCGTTGGAGAGATCGTCGATCAGATGGGGCAGCAGCGGGTTGCGCGGGTCGCCGTGGACGACCCCGAAGAGCGGCGGGTTGCGGCTCAGCCAGCCGCCGCAGCAGCGGTGGAAGTCATCCAGGTCCTGGGTGACCGGCTGGAAGACCTGGAAGCTGGCCTCGGGGAAGCGGCCGACCAGCAGCGAGATCGCCGGCTGGTCGTAGATCTCGACGCCGCTGCCGGCGACCCCGAAGCCGGTGGTGCCGACCCAGTGGGCGATGCCGGTGCTCCCGCGCAGCAGGTCGACCAGGCTCTGGGCGTGGCTGGCCAGCGGGTCGGTGGCGTAGAGGAAGCCGAGGTTGGCGCCCTCGGGCACCTTGCCGAGGGCGTCGAGGCAGGCCCGGGCGGTGCCGCTCGGGTCCGCGCCGCTGGCGTAGGCGGCCTTGAAGCCCTCGCTCGAGGTGGCGCCGGCGTCAACCATCGGGGCCACGCGCGCCGGCCGCCTCGATAAGCGGCCGCAGGGCCGGAAGGATCGCCTCGACGATCACCGCCACCCCGGCGCCGTTGGGATGCAGGCCGTCCGGCTGGTTCAGGTCCGGCCGCAAGGCGACGCCGTCCAGAAAGAAGGGATAGAAGGCCACGTCGTGTTCTTCCGCCAACCTGGGAAACACCGCGTCGAACTCCGCGGCATATTCCGCCCCCAGGTTGCGCTGCGCCAGCATGCCCGTCAACAGAACCGGCAGGCCCTCGGCCTCGAGCCGGCTCAGGATGGCGTCCAGGTTGCGGTAGGTCTCCGCCGGCTCCAGGCCGCGCAGCATGTCGTTGCCGCCCAGGGTCACCAGCACCAGGTCCGGATCGTCGGACAGCGCCCAGTCGAGCCGGGCCCGGCCCGCTGCCGTGGTGTCGCCGGAGTTGCCGCCGTTGATCACCGTGATGTCGAGGCCCTCTGCGCGCAGGGTCGCCTCGAGCTGGGCCGGGAAGGTCTCGTCCGCGGGCAGGCCGTAGCCGTGGATCAAGCTGTCGCCGAAAGTCAGGAGCTTCAGGGGCTTGGCCGCCGCGGCCGGCGCCTGGGCCAGCAGGGCCGAAAGGGCCAGGACGGCCGCGGCCAACAGCCCGCCTCGGCCGCCGGCGGGGCGGAGGCGGAGCGGTCGGGCGAAGGCGGCCGGAATCTCCATGACTTCTGCGCAGATAAGGCCAGGAAGGGGCCGCTTCAAGCGGCGCCCGGCGCCGGCCGCCATTGATTCGCGCCGCCCTGCCGCCATATCCCCATCATCTTTTTACGCCGGGTTGCGTAGGAAGCTCTATAACTAGCCACCCCATCGCGCCGGTGACGGGCGCAGGAAACAGCCGCGACGACGGGAGAAAAGTCTTGCAGGACAACATGATCCGGCTCGCCGGCGTGCAGTTGACCCTTCCGAGCAGCGCCGGCCCGGTCGAGATCCTGCGCGGCCTGGATCTGGAGATCGCCCCCGGCGAGACGGTCTCGGTCGTCGGACCCTCCGGCTCCGGGAAGTCCTCCATGATGATGCTGATCGCCGGCCTGGAGCGGCAGAGCGCGGGCCGGGTCGAGGTCGCCGGCGCCGATCTCTCCGCCCTGGACGAGGACGGCCTGGCGCGCTTCCGGCGCGACAGCATCGGTATCGTGTTCCAGGACTTCCATCTGATCCCGACCATGACCGCGCTGGAGAACGTCGCCGTGCCCCTGGAGTTCGCGGGCCGCGCCGACGCCTTTGACAAAGCCGCGGACGCCCTGCGCGAGGTCGGCCTGGGCCACCGCCTCAGCCACTACCCCGGTCAGCTCTCCGGCGGCGAGCAGCAGCGCGTCGCCCTGGCCCGGGCCTCGGCGCCGGCGCCCAAGCTGCTGCTGGCCGACGAGCCGACCGGCAACCTCGACGGCGAGACCGGCCGCCAGGTCATCGACCTGCTGTTCGGGCTGCAGGCGCAGCACGGCAGCACCCTGATGCTGATCACCCACGACCCCGGCCTGGCCCAGCGCTGCGGCCGGCAGGTGCGCCTGAAGGACGGGCTGATCGTCGACTCCGGCCTGGCCGTCGCCGAGCCGGCGGGCGGCCGGGCGGCGCAATGACCTCGGGTGAGACGACGGCGGTCAGCTATGATTGGAGTGATGAGAATTTCCATGTACGCTGGGGTAAAAAATGGACGCCGGTTCTGCTGGAAACCTATGGGTATAATGAAACTCCGGCGGAGATTGCCGCCCGTACCGAAGCCTGGTTGATGGAGAACACGCCGGTCAAGATGCAGCAGCAGATGGCGGAAGATGCGTACACTCCTGACGACACCTGATAACAGTCTCACTTTTGGGTGTAATTTGGCCGGGGCGGGCGGATACAACGCGTGTTTTAATGAAATTGTGTTGTAATGAGGAGGGCGAGATGAGCGAGTGGGTTATTGGTGTGGACCTGGGAGGGACCAAAATTGAGTTGGGATTAGTCGATCCCCAGAATCGGATAGTGGACCGCCGCCGTATCCCCACGCAGCCGCAGGCGGGACCGGCTTCCGTGGTCGAGCGTATCGCGGGCTGCGTCGCCGAACTCGAAGATGCACTGCCGCCAGGAGAGCGTATCGCGGCCCTGGGCATTTGCAGCCCCGGCCCGGTCGATCACGAAACCGGAACCCTCATCGATCCTCCCAATCTCGCCGGTTTGCATCATGCGCCACTGCGCCAGATGCTGGCCGAACGCCTGAACCTGCCCGTTAGCCTGGAACATGACGCAAAAGCGGCGGCTCTGGGCGATTTCTATTATGGAGCCGGGCGGGGCGAGGAAAGCATGGTATACCTGGTGGTAGGTACGGGCGTGGGTGGGGCGATTATCGCCGACGGCCAACTCTACCGGGGGCTGCACAATTCTGCCGGGGAAATCGGCCATGTCACGCTGGACTCCAAAGGTGATGTGTGCTCTTGCGGTTCGAGAGGATGTGTTGAGACGTTTGTGAGCGGCCCCTGGCTGGCA
>JANQGU010000109.1 GCA_028282935.1 Kiloniellales bacterium | reverse complement strand
CAGTCGTTCAGCGCCTCCCAGTTCGGCAGGCCCGGGCACTTCTCCTTCATGTAGCTCGGATACCACCACTCCTCGATGGCCTGCATGCCGGTCTCGCCGAGGTTCTCGACCTTGCCGGTCGCGGTGGCCTCGTCCATGGCCTCGCGGCCCGTGGTCTCCCAGATCTCCATGGCGACGTGCAGGTCGCCGCTCTTCAGGCCGGCGAACTGGGCGATGTAGTCGGCCTGGACGTACTCGACGTTGAGGCCGGCCTTCTTCAGGACCTCGCCCATGATCTTGGTGGTGATCAGCTGCCCGGTCCAGTCGTGCAGGGTCAGCTTGATCGGGTCCTTGGAGTCCGCGGCCGTCGCCGGCGCGGAGATCGTCAGCCCGGCCAGGGCTGCCAGGCCCAGAATCCCGGCTGTCAGTCCTTGTCGCGTCATCTCGGTATCACTCCCCGTTGGCGTCGTTCTTTTCGCCTCCCGGCGCCGAGGCTGCAGGCTGCGCGGAAGACCCTTTCGCTTCTGAGAAATGATCCGTGGAAAACCCACAGAAAGTCAAGACAATGACCAGGATTCATGTGGGATTATGTGGTTTTTCTTGGCCCGCCGCCCTGCCGGGCGCTAGGCTGGCGCGGTCATGAGCGAGATCTATCCGACGCGGCGGCAGACCGAGATCCTCAGCGCGGTGCGCCTCCGGCAGGCCTGCTCCATCGGCGAGCTGGCCGAGAGCCTGGGCGTCTCGGAGGAGACCATCCGGCGCAACGTGAAGCCCCTGGCGGCCCAGGGCCTGGTGCGCCGGGTGCACGGCGGCATCACCCTGCCCGAGACCTTCCAGGAGCCGCCCTTCCAGCGCCGCATGCAGGCCAACAGCGCAGCCAAGCAGCGCATCGCCGCCAAGGTCGCCTCCTTGGTCCAGAACGGCGACAGCCTGATGCTGGACTGCGGCTCGACCACGACCTTCGTGGCCCAGGCCCTGGCCGGGCATTCGGAGCTGGTGGCGGTGACCAACTCGGCGGAGATCGCGCGGACCCTGGCGGCCAAGGCCTCGAACCGGGTCTTCATGGCCGGCGGCGAGCTGCGCTCCGACGACACCGCCTCGCTCGGCGCCTCGGCCCTGGACTTCGTCCGGCAGTTCGAGGTCCAGCACGCCATCCTGTCCATCGGCGCCCTGGACCGGGCCGGCGGCCTGATGGTCTATCACCTGGCGGAGGCCGAGTTCTCCCGCGCGGTCATGGCCCGGGCGCAGCGGGTCGTGGTGGCCGCCGACCGCTCCAAGTTCGGGCGCAAGGGCCTGGTCAAGATCTGCGATCCCGACCGCATCGACGTGCTGGTCACCGACGCGGCACCGCCGCCTCGGCTCGCCCGGCGGCTCGCCGAGGCGGAGGTCGAGGTGCTCCTGGCCTGAGGGCCGCTCAGCCGCCGGCGGTCTCCGGCAGCCAGAGCGCCAGCCCGGGGACCAGGATCAGGAGCAGCGCCATCAGCAGCATGGCCAGCACGTAGGGGACGGCGCCGAGCATGACCTCGGCGAGGCTGCCGCCTTTGCGCGCGCCCTGGACGACGTAGAGGTTGAGGCCGACCGGCGGCGTGATCAGCGCCATCTCGATCAGCAGGATCAAGAGGATGCCGAACCAGACCTTGTCGAAGCCCAGCCCGGCGACGATCGGCACCACGATCGGGATGGTCGCCACCATCAAGGAGAGGGTCTCGACGAAGAAGCCGAGGACGACATAGAGCAGAACGATGGCGATCAAGGTGCCATAGGCGCCGAGCCCGAGGCCGTCGAGAAAGCCGCGGAGCTCCCGCCCCAGGCCGGCCGAGGCCAGGGTGTAGTTGAGGAAGTAGGCGGCGACGATGACCAACATGATCATCGCCGTGATCCGCATCGTGCCGAGCAGGGCCTCGACCAGCATGGCCCGGGTGAGCGCCCGGTGCCAGGCGGCGATCAGCCCGGCCATGGCCACGCCCAGGGCCGCGGCCTCGGTCGGCGTCGCCCAGCCCCGGTAGATCGAGCCGATCACGACCGCGAAGAGCAGCAGGATCGGGATCAGCTCCGCCAGGCCAGACAACCGCTGCGACCAGGCGAAGTCCCGCCCGCTGCCCCCGAGTGATGGGCCACCCAGCGAAGGCCGTAGCTTGCAGATCGCGGCGGTGATCGCCATGAAGGCCAGGGCCATCAGCAGACCCGGCAGCAGGCCGGCGAGGAAGAGGCGGGGGATCGAGGTCTCGGTCAGGAAGCCATAGACGATGAGGTTGATGGAGGGCGGGATCATGATGCCGAGCGTGCCGCCGGCCGCGATGGCGCCGGAGAAGAGCCGCGGGTCGTAGCCCAGGCGCTCGGCCTGGGGCATGGCCACCGTGGCGACCGTGGCGGCGGTCGCCACCGAGGAGCCGGAGGTCGCCGAGAACATCGTCGCCGTGCCGATGTTGGCGTGGATCAGGCCGCCGGGCAGCCAGGACAGCCAGGCGTCCAGGGCCTTGTAGGTCCGCTCGGCGATGCCCGCCCGGACCAGGATCTCGCCCAGCAGCACGAAGAAGGGAATGGCGATCAGCAGCGAGGAGTCCGAGGCCGACCAGACCACCTGGCCGAGCCCGCGGATCAGCGGGAAGGGCGAGAAGAAGAGGTCGACGCCGAAGCCGAGCAGGAAGAGCACGACGCCGACCGGGATCGACAGCGCCAGGAGGGCGAGCAGTCCGCCGGCGACCGACCAGATCATGGCTCCAGGCCTTCCTCGAGGTCGCAGCCGGCCACGGCCTCGACCGCCGCGAAGCGGCGCCGGAAGACCAGCGCCGCGACCACGAGGAGCAGGATCGTCGCGGTCACGGCGAACCAGACCCAGCCGCCGAACCACAGGGCCTGGGGAATCCACAGCGGGGTCTCCAGCGGCGTGTTGGCCCGCGAGCCGCGGTCCAGGGTCTTGGCGAGCACGCTCCAGGCGTAGAAGGTCACCAGCCAGGTCGTCGCCGCCAGCAGCAGCAGCGAGAGCAGGTCGAGCGCGCCCCGCCCGGCCGGCAGGAGCTGCCGCTGCAGCAGGTCGATGCGGATATGCGCGCGCTCGGTCAGGGCGTAGGAGAAGCCCCAGGTGGCGATCGCGGCCATGGCATAGCCGGCGTACTCGTCGGAGCCGCCGAGGGCGCCGAAGGGAGTCTGGCGCAGCAGGATCTCGACCAGGATCAAGGCGCCGGTCGCGAGCAGGAGGAGCCCGCAGGCCAGGCCGATGGCCCGGTTGCCGCGCCGGAGCGCCGTGACGATGCGGTCGCTCATGACGAGCCTCTTCCGCCAACGAGGCCCCCGAAGCATGACAGCGGCCACCCTCGCCCTTCGACAAGCTCAGGGTGAGGGTGAGTAGCGAGCAGGCGAATTCGCCTCATCCTGAGCCTGTCGAAGGATGACCGCAGGCAAGCGCTCATGATCTCTTCGAAACCCGAAGGCCCGAAACCCCCGCTCAGTCCAGCTCGACCGTCACGCCGGTGGCGGCGCCGACGCTCTCGTTCCAGCGCCTGGCCCAGTCCGGCCCGGCCCGCTCGGCCCAGTCGGGCAGCACGGTCTCGCGCAGGACCTTGTTCGCGACCTCGAAGTCCTGAGACGAGGGCGCGACCAGGGTCATGGCCGCCGGCTTGCCGGAGGCGCAGTCGCCCTTGCCGGTCAGGCAGGCGATGTCGTTGTCGAGCGCGCCGGCCAGCGCGTCCCAGGCCGGGGTCTCGAAGCCGGCCTTGACCTGCTCCAGGAGGAAGGCCTGGGTCTCGGCGGAGAGGCTCTGCCACTTGTCGAGGTTCATCGCGCTCGCCACCGAGTCCCAGCCGCCGAGCGGCAAGGTCATCAGGTGGGTGGAAGATTCCCACCAGCCGGCCGAGTAGCCCGAGCCCGAACCGGTGATCGCGCAATCGATCACGCCGCGCTCCAGGGCGCCCGGCACCTCCGAGAAGCCGAGGTTGACGCCCTCGGCGCCCAGGGCCTCCAGGAACTTGGTGGTCATCCGGCCCGAGCCGCGGATCTTCTTGCCCTCGAGATCGGACAGGCCGGAGATCTCGGCGTTGCAGAAGACCACCTGCGGCGGATAGGGCGCGATCGCCAGCAGCTTGGCGCCGAAGCGGTCGCGCAGGATGTCCTCGACCAGCGGCCGCGCCGCCTCGACCATCTTGCGGGCCGCCGCCGGGTCGGTCGCGATCAAGGGCACGTCCAGGCCTTCCAGCTCCGGCGCGTCGCCCACCGTGTAGTCGGCCACGGTCATGCCGACGTCGAAGACCCCGTCGTTGAGCAGGCGGAAGACGTCGCCGCCCTTGACGCCCATCTGGTCGAAGGTGGTCATCTCGACGGCGATCTTGCCGCCGGAGGCCTCGGGCAGGGTCTGGGTCCAGAAGGGCGACTCGTGCTGCTTGTGCAGCGGCAGGCCGCTCCAGCTTCCGACGACGGACAGGGTCGTCTCCTCCAGCGCCGCCGCCGGCAGCGCCGCGACGGCCAGGGCCGCCGTCGCCAGAAGGGTCTTGGTCAGGTTGCGCATCGGTCGTCCTCCCGTTTGCTGTTCTTGTTCTGCGATTCAGTCTTCGGCCGTCACGTCGGCCGCTCCGCGATGAGGTCGGTGACCAGCATGTGGCCGGGGTCGTGGGTGATCGCGATCGCCGGCGCCGCGCGGCGGATCGCGAGCTGGGGCGTCACGCCGCAGGCCCAGAACACCGGCATGTCCCCCGGCGCGATGACCGGCGGGTCGCCGAAGTCGGGGCGGCCGAGGTCGGTGATGCCGATCTGCGCCGGGTCGCCGATGTGCACCGGCGCGCCGTGGGCGATGGGGTAGCGCTCCGAAAGCGTGATCGCCCGGATCGCGTCGGCCGGCCGGAAGGCGCGCAGGGTCACCACCAGGGGCCCGCCGAAGGGCGCCGCCGGCTCGGTCTCCAGCGCGGTGACGAACATCGGCACGTTGCCGCCCGCCTCGATGTGGCGCACGGGGATGCCGGCGCGGATCAAGGCATGCTCGAAGGAGAAGGAGCAGCCCAGGACGAAGGCGACGAAGTCGTCGCGCCAAAGCGCGCCGATATCGGTCAGCCGCTCGGCCGGCACGCCGTCGCGGAACACCCGGTAGCCCGGCAGGTCGCTGCGCAGGTCGAGCCCGGCGCCCAGGGCCGGCAGGGTCGGGTCCCCCGGCTCGCCGACGCCGATGATCGGACAGGGCTTGGGGTTGCGCAGGCAGAAGCGCAGGAAGGCCTCGGCGTCCGCGGCCGTCAGGATCACCAGGTTGCCCTGCAGGTAGCCGGGGCACTGGCCGCTGGTCTGGCCGAGGAAGCCGCCGCTCCGCACGGCGCGGCGCAGGGCCGCCGGCTCGGCAAAGACGTGATCCGCCGGATCGCTGGCGTTTCGCATGGCCTCAGGATCGTCCCGTCGATGAGCCCCACTCACGCGGCGGCCTTGCCGGCCGCTTCGTTATTCGGTCAACGGTGACACGATCCAAATGTTCACGTCAATAGATCTAAATAAGATCAATACGATCTACTGAAAAGATCATTCGAGATCTTCCGAGCGGGCGGCTTCGACCATGAGCTGGATGACGGCGGAATCCTGCCGCGGCAGATGGCAGAGCGAGAAATCGAGCGGCGAGAGGCGCGCCGCGGCCTGCACCGAAAGCCGGACGATACGCCCGGCGGCAAGGTCCTCCTCGGCCATGGCCAGGGGCAGCGTGCCGACCCCGAAGCCGTCCCGCACCAGGTGCAGCATGGTGGAGAGGGACGCGCTGCCGTGCAGCAGGGGCGCGGCGATCTCGGGGGCCGAGAAGATCCGCTCGACCTCCCGGTGCGGCAGGGTGCCCTTGGCGAAGGCGACGATCGGCTGCCCGGCCAGCTCGGCCGGCCCGAGCGGCGCCTCGGCCGCGACCAGCCCGGGCGCGGCGAACCAGCCCATCTCGAAGGTCGCGAGCGGATAGGAGACCGCGTCGGCCGGAACGAGCTGGTTCATCATCACGGCGACGTCGATCTCGTCGTCGCGCAGCCTCTGGGCCAGGATCGGCGAGGTCTCCACCGAAAGCTCGAAGCGGACCTGCGGCACGGCATCGTGCAGCCGGGTCAGCAGGGTCGGCAGCAGCGAATGGACGACGGTCTCGGCGACCCCGATGCGGATCAGCCCGGCGAGGCCGTTCTCCGGCGAGAGCTCGGCCACGATCCGGTCCCGCAGCGCGATCAGGCGTTCCGCCTGCTCCACGAAGCGCCGCCCGGCGGGGGTCAGCCGGACCCGCCGCTTCTCCCGGTCGAAGATCAGGATGCCGAGGCGCTGCTCCAGCAGGGTGATCCGCGAGGAGACCGCCGACTGGGCGATGCCGAGGCTCTGCGCGGCCGCCCGGAACCCGCCCCGGCGCACCACCTCCCGAACGATCTCCGCGTCACGGATCCCGAACATGCCGCTCCCCGCTTCGCCGCCGCCCGCGTGGGCCGGGGCGTCGACTCGCCCGTCCCGCCGGGGGCCGAGCGGTCGCAGACATCGCACGGGCGCGCGGCCAGGATCAAGGCAGGCGGTGTCGCGGCGCGGGGAAAGGGCTCGGAAACGGACCGCTGCCCTTCGGCAGGGGCGCCACGATCCCCCGCCGTCTAACCCACAGGGCCGCTCGCGAGGGCGCCATTCCGGGAGGCCGCCGGCTTCAGGAGTCGACGCAGCTGCTTCTGAATTGCGATCGCGCCGAAGGGCGGACAGAGAAACGAGAAGGTTGCGAGGAGCTCCCAGCGCCTCCGCAGAGGCGGCCCGGCTTCCACCCGCCACAGGCTCTCGGCGGCACGCTCGGCGACGTAGAAGCAAGCTGCGATGAACACGAGGCCGAACAAGCCGCCGACGACCCGAAGCGGCACATCCGGACTCTCAAAGAGCGGCACGTAGTAAGGCGCTCCTACACTGTGGGTCAGCGCTGCGAGACCAAGAGCCGCGATCAGCCGAGAGCGCCTGAGCTTGACGATGGATCCAAAGCGCTTGTCGAGTTGCCAAGCCACGAAGGTCGGATAGGCGAGGACCAAGAGGATCCCAAGGGCCCTGGGAACCCAGCCGAACGTCATTTCGAGAGGAGCCGCAGCTAAGCCTAAGCCGACCAAGCACAACAATCCGCTCAAGAAGAACGCCGGCAAAGGATGGAGCCTCAATAAGCCCATGGATAACAAATGGTCTTGTCGATGCTTGAACTCCAGCGGTTTCGGGGCTCTCCGGCGCCTGCGGCGCAGAGCGCCGCCCTTGCCCCTTCGGCAGAGGGCCGCCCCCTTGCGCGTCCCGTCTTGCCGACGGTGATGGGACGGATCGCCTGGCCGGACACCTAGCAGCTGACCGCTTCACGCCTGCCGGGCGCGAAGCGCAATTCAGCTCCTAACGTCCTATGACAACTCAAGGGTGATCTCTCTCAGGTCGGGTCGACCCGAGCCGGGCTGGATCTAGGGATCGCGTTCGTAGTTCCACAGCCGGTCGCGATAGCCCTTGACCTGGCGATCCTCCGCGACGGGCGGCTTTTCAGGCTTGCTGTCGGCGCTCTCTCCGCCGGGACTGGCAAGGGCCTGCTGGGTGTCGAAGTCCTGGACCGGGATCGGCGTCCAGGTCGCGCGCAGGGCGTCGTTGGAACCCGTGCCGGGCGCCAGGGTCCAGGTCCGACCGGTGACGGTGTCGATCAGGATCGTCTGGGCCCGCGGCTTGCCGGTCCGGTCCGGCACCTGGGCGTCGGGAACCACCTGATAGCGGCCGGTGCCGCGGATCTCGTCATCTGACCAGGCCGGCGCCAGGGCCAGCAAGAAAGTCAAAGTGGAAACAACGAGATACCGGATCATCTGCGACAACTGTCTCAAGGCCGGACCGAGTGTGCCGGCGCCGGATAGCGCTGGCTCGACCCGAGGAGTATTGGCACCAAGGGTTGCCAAAAGGTGAAGTTCTTCACAGGCCGGCGGAGCCTCGGCCGCGGTCCTCCGGCATGGCGGGCGCGGCCCCCGGCCTCGGCAGGCGCCTCAGGAAGTACCAGAGCCAGGGAAGCGCGATCGCGGCCCCTAGGGGCGCCAGCCACCAGGAGGTGCGGAAGCCCTCGAGACTGCTTGCTATCCAAGGCTCGTCGAAGGCCAAGCCTTCGAGGAGCGCGAGGAGCACGATGATCGCGTTGTTCGAGGCGTGCACGAGCATCGGGCCGATCAGCGATCGCGTGCTGGCAAGGACGATCGAGAGCACGACGGCGAAGACGAAGGCCCCGAGGATGTCCCCATGCGGGATGGCGAAGATCAGCGACGAGATTACGACCCCCGAGATGAATCCGTAGCGGCGCCACAGGGCGTTGAGGAGGAAGCCTCGAAAGAAGACCTCCTCGATCACCGGCGCCAGCACGACCAGGCTCAGCGCGGTCAGAACGTCCGCCAGGATCGCCTTCGGCTCCGGCGCGAGGAGGAACATCGGCCCGACGTCCAGAAGCCAGAAGGACACGAAGTCCGGAAAGACGAAGGAGAGCGGCAAGAAGAGGACGTAGAAGCCGGCGATGCCGAGGGCGACCATCGGAATGCCGAGCAGGAGATAGCTGCCGGTCTCCCTCCTCCCGGGGACCGCGCCCAGGGTGAGGTGCCGGACGACGCCGGCCTTACGGCAGGCCAGCCAGAGCAGGAGCGCCAGGAGGCCGTAGAAGGCAATCTCGCAGAACAGGAAGACGAGCGTCAGGTCCGGCTCCCGGAGGGGCTCTGCCTGATCGCCTTGCACCAGGTACCAAAACACTGCGCCGGCCGCCGACAGGGCCAGCAGCAGCATCAGCAGGAGGCGAAGCGCGCCAATTGCCGCCAAGCTCGGCCAGGGCCTCCAAGGCGCCGGATCCGGCCGGCCTTCCGGGGAGCCTGCTGAACGCTCGGATGTCTGCATGGCCTCCCCATCGAATGCCTCACCGCTTCACACCTTGAAGCTGCAACGCGAAGTTCAAGCCCTAACTCTTTAAGAACAGATCAAGATTCAGATGTCGACTTCAGAGAGGCCGGGCCCGGCCGCGGTAGAGATAGGTCGCGATCCTGGGGCCCTTGACCAGATGGCCGGTCTCCAGGTCCTCGATCCGGAAGCCGGCCTCGCGGATCATGGCCGCGATCGGCCGGTTGAGGTTGCAGCCCCCTGCCAGCCGCCCCCAGAGGCCGTTCAGACGGTCCTGCCAGGCGACCACGCCCGGCGCCTCGGCCCGGCCGTGCTCGACGAAGATCAGCGCGCCCTCCGGTTTCAGGACCCGCCGCAGCTCGGCCAGGGCGCGCGGCGCATCGGGAACCGAGCAGAGCGTCCAGGTGGTCACCGCGCTGTCGAAGCGCTTGGCCTCGAAAGGCAGCGCCTCCGCCGAGCGGGCCTGGAGGTCGACGGCGAAGGGCGCGTCCTTCAGGCGCCCGCGCGCCAGGGCCAGCAGTTCCTCCGAGGGGTCTACCCCGACCAGGCTCTCCACCTCGCCGCCGTAGAAGGGCAGGTTGAGGCCCGAGCCGATGCCGATCTCCAGCACCCGGCCCCGGGCCGCCGGAAGCAGGCCCTGCCGGTGGCGCGTCGCCTCCTGGTTCTTCATCGCCAGGTCGATGAGCCGCGGCAGCACCCAGCGCTCGTAGAGATTCATCGCGTCCCCCCTGGCGTCCCCCCCCTTTGGCGTCCCCCCGTGACGACCGCCCTTCATCTGGGGACCAGGCGACCCCATTGCCAGCGCGATTGCCCCGGGCGCTCAGCGCGCCGGCAAGGTCCAGGCGGTATCGATGACGGACAGCAGGCTGTCGACCTGGAAGCTCTCGCGCCGCGGGGTCGGGTCGAGCTGGCAGCGGCCCTCGACCTGGACGGCCTGCCGCAGGGTGACGTTGGCGCTCTGGACGTTGCCGCCCTGGCCGAGCCTGGGGCCTCGCCAGTTGCCGCCCAGGGCCTGGCCGGCGCGCTCGCGGATCTGGTCCGGGGTCCAGGGTTCCAGGATGACCGTCTTCTCGAAGCGACGCCGCACCAAGCCGCTGTCCGCGTCGTAGATCACCTGCGCCCGGCCGTCGGGAAAGACCACGCGCAGCTCCTCGACGATATCTCCCTGGGGGCAGTCGAAGCTGACCCTGGCGGCGAGGTTCAGGACCGCCTGGTCCTCGGCTATGTCGTAGGTCCAGCAGTCGCTGCCGCAGGAGCTGTGTTCGAGATAGACCGTGGAGGCGAAGCTGGTCTTCTGGGCCAGCCGCGGCTTGGTTCCCGTCCGGTCCGTGAGCCCGGCGTCCTGGTAGCCCTCCGGGCGCAGCTCGCCCGGCTTCAGGTCCCGGCTGCCCAGCCGGTCCAGCCTATCGGGATCGTGCAGGAGGGACCACGCCACGCCGCCCGCGGCCAGACATAGGAACAGGATCAATGCCGCCTTGAAGAGCCTGGACTGCATCCTGCGAATTCTCTCACTTCCTGTGGACTTGCTCGGTCCAACCTCCCTCCGCGAGAAAATAGCAAGAAGTCTCGGCCGCTGGACAGAGGCTTTATTAGCGTAGCGGGAATGTTTTCCTGGATATGTGGCCAGAGTCACAGGCGCCCGGCCCGGCGGGACCGGCCGCGCCGGGCGCCAGGTCCCTGCCTTCGGAGGCTCAGCGGGCGTTGCGGGCCAGATAGGCGCGGAGCACGGCCAGGGCTTCCTGGCAATCGGCGCGGCCGTAGCCGATCCGGAAACGGTCCCTCGGCACGGGTCCAAGCTCCGAACGGTAGTTGCTGGCCGGCAGCAGCAGGACCCCGGTCTCGGCCACCAGGTCCGCGGCAAAGGCTTCCACGCCCTCCACGCCCTTGTAGCGGGGAAAGGCGATGCAGCCGCCGTCCGGCGCGGACCACTCGAAGAGGTCGGGCCACTCGGCGAAGAAGCCATCCAGGGCCGCCAGGTTGTCCGCGATGAGCGCCCGGTTGCGCGCCAGGATCCGGTCCCGCGCCTTGAGCGCGATCAAGGCGAGCTGCTCGCTGGGGGCCGGGTTGCAGATCGAGAGGTAGTGCTTGATCCGCTCCATGCGGCCGAGCAGGTCGCGGTCCCGGCAGGCGATCCAGCCGATGCGCAGGCCCGGAAGGCCGTAGGCCTTGGACATCACGCCCAGCGACAGGGCCTTGTCGTAGACCTCGGCGGCCTGCGGCAGGCGCTTGCCCTCGTCGTGCTCCAGCAGGCGGTAGACCTCGTCGCTGAACAGGGCGATGCCGCGCGCCCGCGCCAGCGCGACGAGGGCTTCGAAGCTCTCCCGCGGGATCACCTTGCCCGTGGGATTGTGCGGGAAGTTGATCGAGATGACCCGGGTGTTGGGGCGCAGGGCCGCCTCGACGGCGGAGATGTCCAGGCTCCAGTCGTCGCCCGGGTCCAGCGCCACGCCGCTCGCCGCGCAGATCGACAGCGGCAGGGTCTCCGCCGACTGGTAGTTCGGCGTCACCACCACGGCGTGGTCCTCGGGCGAGAGCAGCGCGTGCATGGCGGCGAAGATCCCCTCCTCCGCCCCGCAGAAGCAGAGGACGTCTTCCGGCGCCAGGCCGTCGTAGGTCGCCGCGATGGCCGCCCGCAGCGCAGGCGCGCCGTAGGTCTCGGTGTAGCCGAGATGCAGCCTGTCCCAGGCCGCACGCTCTTCCGGCCCGGCCAGGGCCAGCAGCTCGGTCAGGGAGAGGCTCTCGGCATCCGAGGCGCAGAGGTTGTAGCGCGCCGTGAACTCCCACTTCGAGAAGTAGGTCTCGAGCTTGAAATCGGGAAGATAGGTCATGCTTCGGGGTCCTCCGGCCGCGCCTGGGCGGCGTTGAGGTAGTTGTAGACCGAGGCGCGCGAGACCTTGAGCACGCCGGCGACGTAGTCGGCCGCCTTCGGTCCCTCGAAGGCGCCGCTGCGCGCCAGGGCCCGGACCAGCTCGATGCGCTCGCCGCGGTCGAGGGCGGAGAGGTCCCGCCCCCGGTCCTGGAGGTGATCGCGCACGAAGAGGTTGATGCGCTCGCGCCAGTCCAGGCGGAACAGGCTCTCGGGCCGCTCGATCCCGCCGGGCGGGGCGATGAAGGCCTGGACCTGCTGCAGGACGTCCTCCAGGGGCGAAACGTCGAGGTTGATGCAGAGCAGGCCGATCGCGGTCCGGCGCGCGTCGTAGAGGACGGCCGTGACCGACTTCAGCCGGCGGCCGTCCGGCGCCGCCTTGTCGTAGGGCCCGAGGACCCGATCCTCCGGCCCGAACGCCTCCTCCTGGTCGACCAGGGCGTCGTCGCCGACCCGGCGGCGCGAGAAGGCGTTGACGATGTGAAAGATCCGGCCGCTCCCCAGGTCGTGGATCACCACCTCGGCGTGGGGCCGCAGCAGGGCCGCGACGGCCTCGGCCGTCGGAACGTGGCACGCCAGGGGATGCTCGGCCGGGAAGGGAACCTTGGACATGTAGACTAGTCTATCTAATTTAGACTTTTTGTCAACATAGCCGCGGCGACACCGGCCTGACCCGGCGACGCGCGGACAAGCCGTCCGGACCGGCCGGACACTACGCCAAGGGACGCCACGCCAGGAAAAGAGACGGCGCCGCGGACCGCGACGCCGAAGTTGCAGGGAGGCTTATACCAAGGAGCGTTGATAATGACCCATTTGACCGGGTTTGCTTGCCCGTCCGTCAGGCGCGCTTCGCGCAGCGGTGCTGGAGTACCGTAAGCGGAGCGCAACGCCGCGGGCGGGCAAG
>JANQGU010000042.1 GCA_028282935.1 Kiloniellales bacterium | reverse complement strand
ACGTCGACCGGCTCGCAGACCGTGCCGCCGGAGTGGTGGATGGCCGGCGCCATGTAGGCCAGCTTCACGAAGTTGCGGAAGTCCTCGATGGTCGCGTAGCGGCGCCCCTCCTCCAGGTTGCGGATGAAGGGCGGGCCGTAGACCGGTGCGAAGACCGTGTTGCCGCCGCCGATTTCCACGCTGCGCTCGGGGTTGCGCGCGTGCTGGGTGAAGGCGGCGGGGGCGGACTTCTGGATGATCTCCCGGCACATGCCCTTGGGGCAGCGCACCCGGACGCCGTCGACGTCGGCGCCGGCCTCCTTCCAGATCTGCAGCGCCTCCTCGTCGTCCCGGTACTCGATGCCGATCTCCTGCAGCACCGTGTCGGCGTTGGCCTCGCAGAGCGCGAGGCCTTCCTCGCTAAGCAGCTCGTAGACCGGGATCTTGCGCTGGATGAAGCGCTGCTGCTCGCTCTTGCCGCCGCCGCGCGCCGCCCGCCGCGCCTCGCGGCCGCCGGCCTCGCGCCCACGCCGCCGCGCCCTGCTGATCTCCGCCGGATTTGCCATGGCCTTCTTCTCCAAAGCCCTGCGATCCGGCGATCTTCCGCCCTGGCAGCGGCGCGGCTCTGTCGTCCCAGCGACCGGCCTCAGCGCAATCGCGGCGGCGGTGCTAGTGTGGTGGTTCCCGACAAGGGGGCGCCCATGTCGGAAATTCGGCGGGCAGCGTCGCACCTTCGGGGGACCGGAGCGCGCCGAGGGACCATGGTTTTGCTGAGACACACCCCCTAACCGGCTGTAATCAGGACAGAAAACTGGCCTGAGGCGGCCGGGCGGCACCGAGGAGATTCGGCATGAAGAGCCATGCCCGCGTGGTTGTCATCGGCGGCGGCGTCAACGGCGTCAGCATCCTGTATCACCTGGCCAAGAAGGGTTGGAGCGACGTGGTCCTGCTCGAGCGGACCGAGCTGACCGCCGGCTCGACCTGGCACGCCGCCGGCCTGCTGCCGCTGTTCAACATGAGCTACAGCGTCGGCCAGCTGCACCAGTACTCGGTCGAGCTCTACAAGAAGCTGGAGGCCGAGACCGGCCAGGCCGTCGGCTTCCACCAGACCGGCAACCTGCGCCTGGCGACCAACCGCGACCGCATGGACGAGTACCGCAACTACCAGTGCACGGCGGAGACCATCGGCGTCGAGAGCCACCTGATCGGCGTCGACGAGATCAAGGAGCTCTGGCCCCTGGCCTCGATGGACGGCCTGGTCGGTGCGCTCTGGCACCCGACCGACGGCCATATCGCGCCGGTCGACGTGACCATGGCCCTGGCCAAGGGCGCCCGCCAGAACGGCGCCGAGATCTACCAGCAGACCGAGGTCACCGGCATCGAGCGCAGCGAAAGCCTGGAGTGGATCGTCAAGACCAGCAAGGGCGACATCGCCTGCGAGCACGTGGTCTGCGCCACCGGCAACTACGCCCGCAGCACCGCCAAGATGGTCGGCCTGGAGATCCCCTCGATCCCGGTCGAGCACCAGTACATCGTGACCGACGTCGACCCGGTGCTGAAGGACTACCGCGAGGCCGGCAACAAGGAGCTGCCGATCCTGCGCGAGTCCGACGCCCAGTACTACTTCCGCGAAGAGCGCAGGGGCTGGATCCTCGGGCCCTACGAGAAGGGCGCCCCGGCGCGCTTCGCCGACGGCGTGCCGGCCAGCTTCGAGAAGGACCTCTTCCCCGGCGAACTGGAACGCCTGATGCCGCACGTCGAGGCCTGCATGGCGCGCGTGCCCAGCTTCGAGAACGCCGGCATCAAGGACATCGTCAACGGCCCCATCGCCTACACCCCGGACGGCAATCCCATGGTCGGCCCGGCCTTCGGCCTGCCCAACTTCTGGCTCTCGGAAGGCCACTCCTTCGGCATCACCGCGGCCGGCGGCGGCGGCTGGCAGCTGGCCGAGTGGATGGTCGAGGGCGAGCCGACCGTCGACATGATCGGCGTCGACCCGCGGCGTTTCGGCGTGGTCTCCAAGAACTTCGCCAAGCTGAAGAACGAGGAAGCCTACGAGCACGTCTTCATCATCCACTATCCCATGGAGGAGCGGCCGGGCTGCCGCCCGGCCAAGGCCCCGCCCTGCTACGACCGCCTCGATGCGGCCGGCGCGGTCTTCGGCCAGCGCTTCGGCTGGGAGCGGCCCAACTGGTTCGCGCCGGCGGGCACGGAGCGCAAGGACGCCTACTCCTTCCGCCGCTCCAACTGGTTCGAGCACGTCGGCAACGAGGTGCGGACGATCCGCGAGAAGGTCGGCCTGATCGAGCTCTCGGCCTTCTCCAAGTTCGAGGTCGAGGGGCCCGGCGCGCGCGCCTTCCTCGACGGCCTGGTCGCCAACGTCATCCCAAAGAGGCTGGGCGGCATCACGCTGGCCCACGCCCTCAACCCCTCGGGCTCGATCCGCTCCGAGTTCACCATCAGCCGCCTGGCCGACGGCCTCTGGGGCGAGCGCTTCTTCCTGATCTCCTCGGGCGCCGCCCACGACTACGACCTGGACTTCCTGCAGAAGAAGCTGCCGCGCGACGGCTCGGTCTTCCTCAAGGACACGACGACCCAGTACGGCGTCTTCGTGCTGGCCGGGCCCGATGCGCGCAAGGTGCTGGAGAAGCTGGCCGATGCCGATGTCTCCAACGAGGCCTTCCCCTGGCTCACGATGCAGGAGATGACCGTCGGCTTCGCGCCGGGCGTGCGGGCGCTCAGGGTCAACTTCGTCGGCTCGCTCGGCTGGGAGCTGCACCACCCGATCGAGTACCAGAACCACCTCTATGACGCGCTCATGGCCGCCGGCAAGGAGTTCGACATCGGCCTGGCCGGCATGCGGGCCATGGAC
>JANQGU010000002.1 GCA_028282935.1 Kiloniellales bacterium | reverse complement strand
CCACCCCGAGACCTATCTCATCGTGCTGCTCATCGACGGGCGACCCGAGGAGGTGACCGACATGCGCCGGACCGTGAAGGCCGAGGTGATCTCCTCGACCTTCGACGAGCCCGCCACGCGCCACGTGCAGGTGGCGGACATGGTGATCGAGAAGGCGCGCCGCCTGGTCGAGCACAGCCGCGACGTGGTGATCCTGCTGGATTCGATCACCCGCCTGGCGCGCGCCCACAACACCGTGGTGCCCCACTCGGGCAAGATCCTCTCCGGCGGCGTCGACTCGAACGCGCTCCACAAGCCGAAGCGCTTCTTCGGCGCGGCGCGCAACGTCGAGGAGGGCGGCAGCCTCACCATCGTGGGCACGGCGCTCATCGACACCGGCTCGCGGATGGACGAGGTCATCTTCGAGGAGTTCAAGGGCACCGGCAACTCGGAGATCGTGCTCGACCGCAAGCTGGCCGACAAGCGCACCTTCCCGGCCATCGACATCGGCAAGTCCGGCACCCGCAAGGAGGAGCTGCTGGTCGATCGCGGCACCCTCTCCAAGATGTGGGTCCTGCGCCGGATCCTGATGCCGATGGGCGTGACCGACTCCATCGAGTTCCTGGTCGACAAGCTGAAGAGCACGAAGAACAACGGCGAGTTCTTCGACTCGATGAACCAGTAGCGCGGTCTTGAGGGCGTGACCCGGTACCTCTCGGGCCGGGTCTTCGTCTTTAGAGGCGGTCGGCGAGCGCGTAGAGCTCGCGGTTCTCCCGATTGATCCGGTCGGTCAGGGCGTCGAGGATCTCCTCGCTGGCCCTCACGAAGCCGTCGGGATTGTCCTCGATGGCCTCGATCGACCGCCAGGTCTCCATGTAGCTGTCGAAGGCCGCGGACAGGCCGCCCATCTCGGCCTGGAAGGCCGTCGCCAGCTCGCTCAGCTTGGGATCGCCCAGGGCCAGCAGATCCGGATAGAGCTCGTTGTCCTCTTTCGCGAGATGGGCCTTGAGCTTGCCGGAGAAGCCGATCATCACGCCCATGATGTCGGGGATGTTGTCGACCACCTTCTCGGGATCGAGAAGGCCGCGAAACTCCGTCACGACGTCGAGGATGGTCGTGTGCTGCTGCCGAAAGGTATCGGTCCTACGCATCGTTTTTCGAGGGCCCCAGGGTTAGTTGCCGCCATGTTCCGGGTTGTCGGAAGCTTACGCGGCGATCCGTTGAATACCTCTTAATTGCCGCCGGCGGCGGCCGATTTCCGCCGGGTCCCCGCCCGCCTATCTCAGCCCGTATTTCTCAGCCTGACCGCGGTGAGAAATACGGGTTAGGGCAGCAGGATGGTCGATCCCGTGGTCTTGCGCGCCTCCAGGTCGCGGTGGGCCTGGGCGGCCTCGGCCAGGGGATAGGTCTGGTGGACCTCGATCTTGACCGCGCCCGAGAGCACGACGTCGAAGAGCGCCTTGGCGCTGGCCTCGAGATCCTCGCGCTTGGCCGTATAGGTCATCAGGGTCGGCCGGGTCACGTAGAGCGAGCCCTTCTGGCCCAGGACGCCCAGGTTGACCGGCGGCACCGGCCCGGAGGCGTTGCCGAAGGTGACCATAAGGCCCAGCGGCTGCAGGCAGTCCAGGGAGTCGTCCCAGGTGTCCTTGCCGATGGAATCGTAGACCACGGGCACGCCCTGGCCGCCGGTGATCTCCTTGACCCGCTCGACGAAGCTCTCCTCGCGGTAGTTGATCGGGTGGTCGCAGCCGTGGGCCCGGGCCAGCTCCGCCTTCTCGGGCGAGCCCACGGTGCCGATCACGGTGGCGCCGAGGTGCTTGAGCCACTGGCAGGCGATGAGGCCGACGCCGCCCGCCGCGGCATGCAGCAGCACGGTCTCGCCGGCCTTCACCCGATAGGTCCGGCGGATCAGGTACTCCACGGTCATGCCCTGAAGCATCATGGCCGCACCGGTCTCGTCGGCGATCGCGTCGGGCAGGACCACGACCCGGTCGGCGGGCATCAGGCGGACCTCGGCATAGGCGCCGACCGGCGGCGCCGCGTAGGCGACGCGGTCGCCCACGCCGAGGCCGCCGACCCCGTCGCCCAGCGCGTCGACCACGCCGGCCGCCTCCAGGCCGATGGCATGCGGCAGATCGCCCAGGGGGTAGAGACCGGTCCGGTGATAGACGTCGATGTAGTTGAGACCGATCGCGGTCTGGCGGATCCGGATCTCGCCGGGGCCGGGATCGCCGACCTCGACGTCGTCGTAGCGCAGGTTCTCGGGCCCGCCGGGGGCGTGGATGCGGACGGCTTTGCTCATCGGCTCAGGTGCTCCTTGAAGAACTCCGCCGTGCGGGCGTTGGCCAGCTGGGCGGCCGTGGCGTCGTAGTGGGCGCCGCCCTCGCGGGCGAAGGCGTGGTCCTGTCCCTCGTAGACATGCAGGGTGGCCTGCGGATGGCCGGCCAGGCCGGCCTGGATCTTCTGCTGGGCCTCCGGCGGTACGAACTGGTCCTTGGCGGCGACGTGCAGCAGGATCGGCCGTTTAATCTGCGGCGCCTCCTCCAGCAGCTCCTCCAGGCCGACGCCGTAGTAGCTGACGTTGCAGTCGGCGTCCGAGCGGGCCGCCATGAGATAAGCGAGCTTGCCGCCGAGGCAGTAGCCGACCGTGCCGACCTTGCCGCTGCAGGCCTCGTGGCCGCGGAGCTGTCCCAGGGTGGCGATCAGGTCCACGACCCCCTTGTCGACGTCGAAGGCGTTGAACAGCCCGAAGGCCTGCTGCCATTCTTCCTCGCTCTGGTCGGTGATCTGGATACCCGGCTCGATGCGCCAGAAGAGATCGGGACAGCAGGCAGCGTAGCCCTGGGTGGCGAGGCCGTCGCAGATGTCGCGCATGACCTTGTTGACGCCGAAGATCTCCTGGATGACCAGAAGACCGGCTGCCGGCGTGCTCCCGGGCAGCGCCAGGTAGGCCCCGAAATCACCGTCCGGGCCCGTGATCGTGATGTCGGGCATGGCTGCAGTTCTCCTCCTTCGTGCCGCCGGCGGTCGCGCGCCGCCAGCGGGCCGCCAGCTTATCGCGCAACCCCTCGACTTGCCACCGGCGAGTTTTGGAACGAGCGTTCTGAACAGGCCGTTAAGGGCCGTTTGTCGGCCCGGCTGTTACCGTGATGGCGGATGGTGGCGGCGTGGAGGCCGGATCGCATGTTCGGAGCTTGGAAGACGCCGCTGGTGGCGGTTCGGAACCCCTACGGCTCGTCGCGCAACCCCCACGACCGGGACCTGCTGGACGAGCTGCCCGGAGTCATGGCGAGCGGTCCCTGCAGCGAGAAGCTGATCGCCCGGCTGAGGAAGACCCGGCCGGCGGCGCTCTATCTGAACGGGGCCCGTGGCTGGCGCTGCGACGATTACGGGTTCCTGCGCGAACTGCCCGAGCTGCAGTTGCTGTCGGTCGTGGCCGCGCCGCTGAAGGGCGAACTGCCGCTCGAAGAGGTCGCGGGCCTCAGATCCCTGAAGTTGGACTCGGCGCTGCCGCGGCCGGCGGACCTGACCTCCCTGCCCGCCCTGCGGTCCTGCGCCCTGACCTGGAGCGCCGGGGCCGCGAGTCTCTTCGACTGCGGCGAGCTGCAGCAGCTCAGCCTGGCCGGCCTCAAGACCAAGCGCTTCGACCGGCTGTCGCGGCTGGGCCAACTCACGGCGCTTCGCCTCCGCGGCTCGAACATCGTCGCGCTGGAGGACCTCTCCGGCCTCGCCCGCCTCACGCACCTGGAGCTCGTGGTCTGCCGGAGCCTGGCGAGCCTCGAGGGGATCGAGGCCCTCGGCGGACTCCGCTCGCTGACCGTGAACGAGGGTCACAAGCTGCACGACCTCGGCCCACTGGCCGCGCTCGACGAGCTGGAAGTCCTGAACCTGACCGACTGCGGGAAGCTGGACTCGCTGGCGCCCCTGGCCGGCCTGCGCAACCTCAAGGCCCTCGCCTTCGCCGGCGCGAAGACCAGCCTGCGCGATGGCGATCTCAGCCCCCTGCTCGAGTTGCCGAAGCTCTCCATGGTCATGTTCGGCGCCCGCCGCCACTACTCGCACAGGATCGTCAAGTCCTGGGACTGGGACAACTTCGACCGGCCGGACCGTCTTCTGGCGCCGAAGTGACGCTGCCGGGCCGCGCCGTCAGAACGGCAGCTCTGGCGCCAGCGCGCCCTCGAGGACGAGAAGCCGGCGCTTGGTCTCCAGCCCGCCGCGGCCCGAGTAGCCGCCCAGCCCCGCGCCGGCCACGACCCGGTGGCAGGGGATGATGACCGGGATCGGGTTGGCGCCGCAGGCGCCGCCGACGGCCCTGGCCACGCCGCCGCTCCGGGCCGCCATCTCGCCATAGGTCAGGACCTCGCCGTAGGGGATGCGGGTCATCTCGCGCCAGACGCTGCGCTGGAAGTCCGAGCCGGCCGGCGCCAGGGGCAGGTCGAAGTCCGTGAGGCCGCCGTTGAGGTAGGCGGCGAGCTGCCGTCCGGCCTCGGCCAGCAGCGGGCCCGGCGGAGCCTCGGCGGACCCGGCGCCGTCGCGCCACTGGAGGCGGACGATCCGGCCCTCGGCCTCGATCACGCGCAGCCAGCCGAGCGGAGTCCCGAAGGTCGCGCTCGACGCCATCAGTCGATGCCGCTGCTGCCGAGGGCGCGGCGCAGTTCGTCGGGGTCGGTAATCGGCAGGGAGCAGGTCATGCCCTGGCAGACGAAGGCCGTCGCCCGGCCCTCGACCTGCGCCTTGCCGGCGGCCGGATGGCCTTCGGGCAGGCTCTCGCCGGGCTCGCGCATCTGGAGGATCAGGTTCGGCAGGCAGCGGGCCTGCACGATCCGGCGGAGCTGCTTCAGGTCCTCCGCCTCGGGCGCCCCCAGCAGGACGACCTGGAGCGGCGTGAGCAGAAGCTCGTTGCCGTTGAGGAAGCTCGCCAGCGGGAAGAAGTTGCGGCCGAGCTCGCCGGCGAAGGCGGCGACCAGGTCCGCGGCCCGGCGCCGGTAGGTCTCCTTTCCGGTCAGGTGATAGAGCCGGGTCAGGGCGCCGACCAGCACGCCGTTGCCGGCGGGGACCGCGTTGTCGTAGACGCTCTTGGTCCGGGCCGGCAGGTCGCGGGTGTCGGCGGCGCTGAAGAAGTAGCCGCCCTGGTCCTGGTCCCAGTAGTCGCGGTCGAGGATCGCCTGCCAGGACTCGGCCTGGGCCAGGAAGCGCAGATCGCCCTCGGCCTCGAAGAGGGCGAGGGCCGCCTCGATCATGTTGGCGTAGTCGTCGACGCTGGCCGGATGCTTCAGGACCCCGTGGCGCCAGGCGTGGCGCAGGCGGTCGCCCTCGGTCATGCAGGTGGTGACGAAGTCGAAGGCGTCGCGGGCCGCGTCCAGCCACTCCGGCTCGGCGAAGGCGAGGCTGGCCCGGGTCAGCGCCGCGATCATCAGGCCGTTCCAGTCGGCCAGCACCTTGTCGTCCCAGCCCGGGCGGACCCGGCGCTCGCGGACCTCCAGCAGCTTGTCGCGGGTCCGGGCCAGTTGGGCCTCGGTCTCGGGCGATCCGAAGTAGGGCTCCTGGGAGCGGTTGAGGATCGTCTTGCCTTCCCAGTTGCCCTCGGCGGTCACGTCGTAGGCGGCCTTGAAGGCGCCAGCCCACTGGCCCAGGACCGCGTCGATCTCGGCCTCGGTCCAGACGTAGTAGCGGCCCTCCTCGCCTTCGCTGTCGGCGTCCAGGGTGCTGGCGAAGCCGTCGACCCGGCGCGCATCCGGGGCGCCCGACTCGCGGGCGATCATCTCGCTCAGCACCCAGCCGATGGTCTCGCGCACCCGCTGCTCGAACAGCAGGGCGCCGCTGTCCTGCCAGGCCCAGGTCAGCAGGTCGATCATCTGGGCGTTGTCGTAGAGCATCTTCTCGAAGTGCGGCACCAGCCACTTCTGGTCGACCGAGTAGCGGGCGAAGCCGCCGCCGAGGTGGTCGTAGATTCCGCCCTGGCACATCTTGGTCAGGGTCAGCAGCACGGCGTCGCGATAGGGCTCCTCGCCGCTGCGCTTCCAGGCCCGCCACAGCAGCTTGAGGATCGTCGGCTGCGGGAACTTCGGGGCCTGGCCGATGCCGCCTTCCACGGGATCGACCTCGCGGACCAGGCGCTGGGCGATCTGATCGATGAGGTCGAGGGTCACGCCATCGCCGCGCAGGTTCTGCGACAGCTTGGCCAGGCCGTCGCGCAGCGCCGTGACGTTGGCGGTGACCTTGTCCTGCTCCTTGGCATAGAGCTCGGCGATCCGCTCCAGCACCTGCGGGAAGCCCGGGCGGCCGTAGCGGGGCTCCGGCGGGAAGTAGGTGCCGCCCCAGAAGGGCTCGCCCGCCGGGGTCAGGAACATGGTTAACGGCCATCCACCTTGTTCGCCCAGCAAAGCCAGGGCCGACTGGTAGAAGCCGTCGAGGTCCGGCCGCTCTTCCCGATCGACCTTGATGTTGACGAAGAGGCGGTTCATCAGCGCCGCGATCTCCGGATCCTCGAAGCTCTCGTGGGCCATGACGTGGCACCAGTGGCAGGCCGCGTAGCCGACCGAGAGCAGGATCGGCTTGTTCTCTTTCCTGGCCGTCGCCAGGGCGTCGTCGCCCCAGGCGTACCAGGCGACCGGGTTGTCGCCGTGCTGGAGGAGATAGGGGCTGGTCTCGCCGGAGAGTCGGTTCTGCGGGGGAGGGGTGATCTCGGCCATGGGGGCGGGGTCTTCCTCGCTTTGGTCAGGCTTTGGGGCGTTGCTTTGCAGCCGGGGGCGCGGCTAGTGTCTCTTGCTTCTATCTGTGTCTCTGGTCCCTATATGAGGCTGGGAACGCGGCCGCCTCAACCGCAAAGTCCGTGAGGATTTGATCCGATGAAGATCCGTATCGATATCGACTGCACGCCGGAGGAGGCCCGGCGCTTCGTCGGGCTGCCGGACGTGACGCAGATGCAGGAGGCGGTGATGGCGGAGCTCGAGAAGCAGACCCTGTCCCGGCTGAAGTCGATGGACGTCGACACCCTGATGAAGCAGTGGTTCCCGACCTCGGTCGAGGGCTGGGAGCGCCTGCAGAAGACCATGTGGCAGCAGATGACCAGCGCGGCGGGCGCCGCCGCGACGGGTGCCACCGCGATGGGCACCAAGAAGACAGGCAAGGAGAAGGCATGACCGACGGGCCGGCTGACGGGGCGGAGGATCCGGCGCCCTTCTATCGCGCGCACGTGTTCTGCTGCACCAACGAGCGTCCCGCGGGCCATCCCCGCGGCTGCTGCAAGGAGAAGGACGCCGAGGCGCTGCGCAACTACATGAAGGCGCGGGCCAAGGCCTTGGGCCTGGAGGGTGTGCGGATCAACATCGCCGGCTGCCTCGACCGCTGCGAGCTGGGTCCCACCATGGTGATCTATCCCGAGGGTGTCTGGTACCACTACCGCAGCAGCGACGACATCGACGAGATCCTGCAGACCCATGTGATCGAGGGCGGCCGCGTGACCCGGCTCCAGCTCCAGCCGGACGACGAGACGCCGCCGGCCGGATAGCCGGGCCCAGAGAGCGGGGCCCTGATAGTCGGGGGAGGCCCCTCCCCCACTGTCCCGCTGGCGCCCGAGCCGAGGCGAGATGACCGAGCAGCGAGACACCATCTTCGCCCTTTCGACACCGCCGGGGCGGGGCGGCATCGCCGTCTTCCGGGTTTCCGGCCCGGCCGCCGGCGCCGCGCTTTCGGCGCTCTCGGGGGGGCCGCTGCCGCCGCCGCGGCAGGCCCGCCTGGTCGAGCTGCGGCGGCCCGAGGACGGCGCGACGATCGACCGGGGCCTGGTGCTCTGGTTTCCCGGGCCGGCCAGCTTCACCGGCGAGGACCTGACCGAGCTCCATCTCCACGGCGGCCGGGCGGTGGTCGCCGCCGCCGCCGCCGCCCTGGCCGCGGTGCCCGGGCTGCGGGTGGCCGAGCCGGGGGAGTTCACCCGCCGGGCCTTCGACAACCAGAAGCTCGACCTGGCGGAGGTCGAGGGCCTGGCCGACCTAATCAACGCCGAGACCGAGGCCCAGCGTCGGGTCGCCCTGGACCAGCTTGGCGGGGCGCTGTCCCGGGTGGTCGAAGGCTGGCGCCGCCGCCTGATCGAGACCACCGCCCGGCTGGAGGCCTGGATCGACTTTCCGGAGGAGGACCTGCCCGCCGGCCTCGACGCGGCGGTGGCGCGGGACCTCGCCGGGATGCGCGATGAGATGGCGCCCTACCTGGACGCCGAGCGGCGGGGCGAGCGGCTGCGCGACGGGCTGGCGGTCGCGATCCTGGGCGCGCCCAACGTCGGCAAGTCGAGCCTGCTCAACGCCGTCGCGCGGCGCGACGTGGCCATCGTCTCGGACCGCGCCGGCACCACCCGCGACGTGATCGAGCTGCACCTGGACCTGCGCGGCTATCCCCTCACCCTCGCCGACACGGCCGGGCTGCGGGCGGTGGCGGAGGAGGGCGGGGACGAGATCGAGGTGGAGGGCGTCGCCCGGGCCCGGGGGCGTGCGGAGACCGCGGACCTGCGGCTGGTGGTCTTCGACGCTACCCAGGACCTGGCGGCGCAGAAAGAGACCGCCGCCCTGGTGACAGCCGATAGCCTGGTCGTCTTCAACAAGGTCGATCTGGCGCCGCCGCCGGACCGGGCCGCCTTCGCGACGGAGGCCGTCTTCGCCGTCTCGGCCAAGACCGGCGCCGGCCTGGAGGCTCTGCTCGCTGCCCTGGCGGCGCGGGCCGAGGCTCTGCTGGGCGTGGCCGGAGGCGCGGCGCCGCTGACCCGGCTCCGCCACCGCGAGGCCCTGGCCGATTGCGTCGCGGCGCTGCGGCGCGCGGAGCAGGCGACGCTGCCGGAGCTGCGCGCCGAGGACCTTCGTCTGGCCCTGCGGGCCCTGGGACGGATCACCGGCCGGGTCGACGTGGAGGAGCTTCTGGACGTGGTCTTCCAGGAGTTCTGCATCGGCAAGTAGGCCGGTGTTTCACGTGAAACACCCCCTCGCGACGAAGCGCTTCGAGGGCGGAGTCGATGCCGGCCGGGCCGGTCTTTGACAGGGAAAGCGTTCTGGCCTAAGAGGTCGCGCCATGCCCGGGTATGACATCATCGTGGTGGGAGGCGGCCATGCCGGCTGCGAGGCGGCGGCCGCCGCCGCGCGCCTGGGCGCCCGGACCTTGCTGGTGACCCACGACCCCGAGACCATCGGCGTGATGTCCTGCAACCCGGCGATCGGGGGCTTGGGCAAGGGTCACCTGGTCCGCGAGATCGACGCCCTCGACGGGGTCATGGGCCGGGCCATCGACCGGGCCGGGATCCAGTTCCGGGTCCTGAACCGGAGCAAGGGGCCGGCGGTCCGAGGGCCCCGCGCCCAGGCCGACCGCAAGCTCTATCGCCAGGCCATGCAGGCGCTGCTCCGGGCGCAGCCGGGTCTTGAGATTCTGGGCGCCGCGGTCGAGGACCTGCACCTGGACTCCGAGGGTCGCTGCCGCGGCGTGGTCACCGGCGACGGCCGGACCCTCGAGGCGGCGGCCGTGGTGCTGACCACGGGCACCTTCTTGCGCGGGCTGATCCATCTCGGCGAGAAGAGTTGGCCGGCGGGCCGGATCGGCGAGGCGCCGAGCCGGGGCCTCTCGGCGACCCTGGACCGGCTCGGCTTCCGCCTCGGGCGTCTGAAGACCGGAACGCCGCCGCGGCTCGACGGCCGGACCATCGACTGGGAGGGACTCGAGGTCCAGCCCGGCGACGATCCGCCCGAGCCCTTCTCGACCCTGACGACGGCGATCGAGACGCCTCAGGTGCCCTGTCACATCACCTACACTTCGCGTGAGGGGCATGCCCTGATCCGGGACAACCTCGAACGCTCGCCGATGTACTCGGGCCAGATCGAGTCCGCCGGGCCGCGCTACTGTCCCTCGATCGAGGACAAGGTCGTGCGCTTCGCCGAGCGGGAGCGGCACCAGATCTTCCTGGAGCCGGAGGGCTTGGACGATCACAGCGTCTACCCCAACGGCATCTCGACCTCCCTGCCGGAAGAGGTGCAGCGGGCGCTCCTGGAGACCATCCCCGGGCTGACCCGGGCGGCGATGCTGCAGCCCGGCTACGCCATCGAGTACGACCACGTCGACCCGCGCGAGCTGAAGCCGAGCCTGGAGGCGCTGCGCCTGCCCGGCCTCTTCCTCGCCGGCCAGATCAACGGGACCACGGGCTACGAGGAGGCGGCGGCGCAGGGTCTGGTCGCGGGCCTCAATGCGGCGCTCTCCGCCGGTGGGGGGGAGGGCTTCTCGCTCGACCGGAGCCAGGCCTACATCGGGGTGATGATCGACGACCTGGTGACCCGGGGCGTGGCCGAGCCCTACCGCATGTTCACCAGCCGCGCCGAGTACCGGCTGCACCTGCGCGCCGACAACGCGGACCAGCGGCTGACGCCGGCGGGTCTGGTGCTCGGCTGCGTCGGGGCCGAGCGGGGGCGGCGCTTCGCCGAGAAGAGCGCGGCCCTGGCGGCCGGCCGGGCGCTGGTCGCGGGCTGCGCCGCGACCCCGGACGCGCTGGCCCGGCACGGCCTTCCGGTCAAGCGCGACGGTCGCCGCCGCGGCGCCTTCGATCTCCTGTCCCATCCGGAGATCGGCCTGGCGGAGCTGGTCCGGATCTGGCCGGAGCTCGGGGCGCTGGCGCCGAAGGTGGGCGAGCAGATCGAGATCGAGGCGCGCTACGCCGCCTACCTCGCCCGCCAGGAGGCCGACGTCCGCGCCTTCCGGCGCGACGAGGCCTTGGCCCTGCCGGAGGCGCTGGACTACGATCGCGTGGGGGGCCTTTCCAAGGAAGCGCAACAGGTCCTCGCGGCGGCGCGGCCTGCGACCCTGGGCGCCGCCGCCCGGCTCCCCGGGATCACGCCGGCCGCCGTTGTGGCGCTGCTGCGCTACGTCAAGAAGACCGGCCCGGGGTCCGCAGAGGATGCCGCCTGAGCGCCCGGAGCTTCGGAGCGCGTCGGGGCGGCTTTGGAACGCCATGGACTCCGAGGACCCTCTGACGCCTCAGGCCTTCCAAGAGCAGAGCGGTGTTTCACGTGAAACACAGGCCCGGCTCGAGGCCTATGTCGCCCTGCTCCGGAAATGGAACCGGCGAATAAATCTCGTGAGCCGCGCCAGCCTCGAGGACGTCTGGCGGCGGCATGTTCTGGATTCCAGCCAGCTCATGGCCTACCTGCCGCCCGCCCCCTCGGGCCGGCCGCGGGTGCTTCTGGATCTCGGCAGCGGCGCCGGCCTGCCGGGCCTGGTCCTGGCGATCCTGGGCGCCGGCGAGGTCCACCTGGTCGAGGCCGACGGCCGCAAGGCCGCCTTCCTTCGCGAGGCGGCGCGAGTGGCCGAGACCGAGGTCCGGGTCCACGCCTGCCGGATCGAGGCGGTGAATTCCTTCGACGTCGACGTCGTGACCTCCCGGGCCCTGGCGCCCCTGTCCCGACTGCTGGCGCTGGCGGAGCCTTTCCTGGGTCCGGAAACGCGCTGCCTTTTCCTCAAGGGCGCCGGGGTCGAGGCTGAGCTGGAGGCCGCCCGCTCGGCCTGGGATTTTTCGATGGAGTCTCACCCCAGTTGCACGTATTGTAGCGGCAACATCCTACTTATTGGGGTCAGTGGCCGTGGAACCACAGCATCTTGACGAGGCGTCCGGCGGTCCGGCGCGCCCGGCTCGGGTCATCGCTGTCGCGAACCAGAAGGGTGGGGTCGGCAAGACGACCACCGCGATCAACCTCGCGACCGCCTTGGCGGCCTGCAAGCAGAAAGTGCTTCTGGTCGACCTCGACCCGCAGGGCAATGCCAGCACCGGCATCGGCCTCGAGCGCGCCCAGCGCGACAAGAACATTTACCACGTCGTGATCGAAGGCCGGCCCATGGCCGAGGCCGTGGTCGAGACCAAGGTGCCGGGCATGGCGATCGTGCCGGCCTCGGTCGACCTCTCCGGCGCCGAGGTCGAGATGGTCAATCTCGACAATCGCGAGAGCCGGCTGCGCCGCGCCCTGGCGTCGCAGCTCCAGGCCTACGACTTCATCCTGATCGACTGTCCGCCGGCGCTGGGCTTTCTGACCATCAACGCCCTGGTCGCGGCGGAGGCCGTGCTGGTGCCCCTGCAGGCCGAGTTCTACGCCCTGGAAGGCCTCAGCCACCTGCTGCGGACCATCGACCGGATCCGCAAGCGCTTCAATCCGGACCTGGAGATCCAGGGCATCGTGCTGACCATGTACGACGGCCGGAACAACCTCTGCAACCTGGTCGCCGCCGACGCGCGGGCCAACCTGGGAGAGGTCGTCTACAACACCGTGATCCCGCGCAACGTCCGGGTCTCGGAAGCGCCCTCCCACGGCAAGCCGGTCCTGCTCTACGACGTCGGCTGCGCCGGCTCCAGGGCCTACATCAACCTGGCGCGAGAGATCCTGGTGCGCGAGGACCGCCTCTCGGCCGTGGCATCCTGATCCCTAAGCCGAGGCTTCGGCGAGTTCCGGGGGTGAACATGGCAAAGCAAGACAGGCCCAGCAACCTGGGGCGCGGATTGGCCGCGCTGCTGGGCGACGAGACCGAAGACTACACGACCCTGGACCGGGTCCGCACCAGCAAGCAGGTGCCGGTCGAGTTCCTTCATCCGGGCCGCCTGCAGCCGCGCCGCCACTTCGACGAAGAGTCCCTTTCGGCCCTGGCGGAGTCAATCCGCGAGAACGGGGTCCTGCAGCCGATCCTGGTGCGCCGCGATCCGGGGCAGCCCGACGCCTTCGAGATCGTGGCCGGCGAACGACGCTGGCGGGCCGCCCAGATCGCCCAGCTCCACGAAGTGCCGATCGTCATCCGCGAGCTCAGCGATGCCGAAACCTTGCAGCTCGCGATCATCGAGAACGTCCAGCGCGAGGACCTCTCGCCGCTGGAAGAGGCCGACGGCTACCGCCAGCTCATGGAGGAGTTCAGCTACACCCAGGAGGCGCTGTCGAACGTCATCGGCAAGAGCCGCAGCCACATCGCCAACACGCTGCGCCTGCTGAAGCTGTCGGAGCCGGTGCGCGATCTGCTGACCGAAGGCAAGCTGAGCGCCGGCCACGCGCGGGCCCTGCTCAACGCCGAGGCGCCGGAGAGCCTGGCCAAGAAGGTGGTGGCCAAGGGGCTGTCCGTCCGCGAGACCGAGCGCCTCGCGAACGAGTCCAAGGCGCCGGGCGCGGCGGCGAAGAAGGCCGCGCGGCCGCCGCTCGAGAAGGACCCCAACACCGTGGCCCTGGAGCGCGACCTTTCCGCCTTGCTCGGCCTGAAGGTCTCGGTCACCTTCCGCGGCTCCGGCGGCGAGCTGACGATCCATTACAACACTCTGGACCAGCTCGACGACGTGTTGCACCGCCTGCACCAGACCCCGGCCTGACCCTGACCTGAGACCTCGGGCCGGATCCACCTTTCCGTTTCTGTCCTTGATACCGGCCGCCGGCTGCGCGGCCGACTCCGCTGGGTCAGGGACCCCGTCTGCGGGCGGCGGCCGCGGCGCGCCGGGCCAGGGTCAGGGCCGCACGCTCGGCGACGATGGCCGCCGGCAGGCCGCTCGACTTGCAGAGGATCTCCGCCTCCAGCAGCTCCTGCTCGGCGCGGGCCAGCTGCAGCACCGGCCAGGTTCTCAGTTGCGCGGCGACCCGGCCCTTGTGCTTCCAGAACACCGGCGGGCGCAGGCCCTCCACCGCCCGCTCCGCGGTGCTGCCCTTGCCCAGGGCGTCGGCCGCGGTCAGCAGGCGGTGGAAATGCCGCATCAAGGCCCGCAGCAGGCTCACCGCGTTGATGCCCTCGGCGGAGAGCCGCCGGAGGCCGCGGTCGACCGCTTCCAGGTCGCCGTCGCCGACCGCCAGGGTCAGCTCGTCGAGGGTCTGCAGCGAGCCGTCGGCCAGGCAGGCCGTGACCTCGGCCCAGCCGATCCGGCGCCGCGCGCCTTCGCCGCCGCTCCGCTCGCCCGGCTCCCCACCGGCCTCCCCATCGGTCGTGTCGCCGACGTAGAGCACCAGCTTCTCCAGCTCGCGCCGGGTCATCTGGCGGTCGGCGCCAAGGTGCGCCACCAGGTGATCGAGGGCATCGGGCGCGATGTCGAAGCCGGCCTCGCTCAGGCTCTGCCGGATCACGGCGGGCAGGCTCTGGGCGTCGTCCTGGTAGCAGGGCAGCGCCGCCGCCCGGTCCGACTGCTCGAAGAGCTTGCGCAGACGCGAGCGCGGCGGCAGGTCGCCGCCCTGAAGCAGCAGCAAGGCGGCGCCGGGCGGGTCCGCCAGCAGGGCCTGGACCGCCGGGGTCAAGGCGTCGGCGGCGGCCTTGACCAGGACCAGGCGACGGCCACCGCCGAAGGACAAGGCGGCGCATTCGTCGTGGAGCCGCGCCGGGTCCGAGGCGACCTCGGCAGCGGAAAGCTCGCTGTGGGCGAAGGGGTCGTCGGGATCGATGCCCAGTGCAGCGGTCAGGGTTGCGCTGCGCTCGGATACCAGGCCGCCGTCGGGACCATAGATCAGAACCGCCTCGATCTCCGGGTCCGGCGCCTTGAGAAAGCGCGCGACGCTGCGTCCCGAGACCTTCACGCTGAGCGTGCTCCTTCTACGCCTTTTTCCCGCTTCCCGCGAAGTCGCCTTCCGACCTCTCGCGTCGTGCTAGCGGGCGAAGTAGGTGGCGAGCCGCAGCCTGATGTCCTCCGAGAGCTCGCGCAGGGCGCGCTCGCGGGCATCGCGTTCCGAAATGAAGGTCGCGAACTGCGAGTCGACGATGTTGTAGCTGTTGATCGAATTCGACAGGCCCGTGAAGACCACTTCCTCGCCCTCGAGCCTGGTCAGGGTGAAGCTTGCGCTGAGCCGCAGGTTCGCGCGGGTCGCGGTCTCGTCCTGGTCGATCGCCAGGGACTCGGTCTGCTCGGAGAGAAAGACCCGGAGGATGTACTCGGGCCGGTTCGGCTGCCCGCGGGGATTGATCCGGTCGCGCAGCAGGTTGTGCAGCTGCTGTCCGGTGCGGTCCGGCAAGGCGGCGATCTGGACCGTCTCCAGGCGGTCGAAGCTCGAAGCGCCTTGGGCGCTCTCGCCGTAGAGCGGCCGGAAACCGCAGGCGTTGAGGGCCAGGCCGGAGGCCAGGGCCAGGATTCCCAGTAGCTTCCCCGGCCGCGAAGGGCCGACTCGCTCACACGACGACATTGACCACCCGATTCGGTACGACGATGACCTTGCGCGGGTTCCGCGCCTCCAGGGCGCGCTGGACCGCCGGCTCCGCCAGGGCCGCGTCCTCCGCCTGTTGCTTCTCGGCGTCACGCGGCAGGGCGATGGTGGCCCGCAGCTTGCCGTTGACCTGGACCGCGACCGTGACCTCCTCGTCGATGGTCAGGGCCGGATCGGCGTCCGGCCAGGCGCTCTCGGCGAGCAGGCCCTGGTGGCCCAGGACCTGCCAGAGCGCCTCGGCCAGGTGTGGCGTCATCGGCCCGACCAGCCGGGTGAAGGCCTCGGCCGCCTCCCGCGCCGCCCAGCGATCGCCCTCGTCCTTCGCCTTGAAGCCGGCCAGGGCGTTGATCAGCTCGTAGAGCCGGGCCACCGCGCCGTTGAAGTGGAAGCGCTCGATGTCCGCGGTCACCGCCTGGATGCCCTTGTGGGTCCGGCGGCGCAGGGCCATGGCCTCGGCGCCGAAGGCGGACGGCAGCGGCGCCCCGGCGGCGACCCCCTGGCCAGCGATCTCAGAGACGATGCGCCAGGCCCGCTGGCAGAAGCGGCTGGCGCCGTCGATGCCGGCGTCGGTCCACTCCATGTCCCGCTCCGGCGGGCTGTCGGAGAGCATGAACCAGCGCGCCGCGTCGGCGCCGTGGGCGTCGATGATCGCCTCCGGATCGACCGTGTTCTTCTTCGACTTGCTCATCTTCTCAACCCGGCCGAGCGTCACGGGGCCGCCCTCCAGGGTCACGACCTTGCCGTCCTCGTCGGTCTTGACCTGCTCCGGCGACAGCCACTGCCCGGTCTCGTCCGCATAGGTCTCGTGGCAGATCATGCCCTGGGTGAAGAGCCCGGCGAAGGGCTCCTCGACCGAGAGGTAGCCGCAGGCCTGCAGGGCCCGGGTGAAGAAGCGGGCGTAGAGCAGATGCAGCACGGCGTGCTCGATGCCGCCGATGTACTGGTCGACCGGCATCCAGTAGTCCACGGCCGAGCGGTCCATGGCGGTCTCGGCCCGGGGGCTGCAGAAGCGCGCGAAGTACCAGGAGGAATCGACGAAGGTGTCCATGGTGTCGGTGTCGCGCTCGGCGGGCTTGCCGCAGTTCGGACAGGCCACCGTCTTCCAGCTCGGGTGGTGGGCCAGGGGATTGCCCGGCTGGTCGAAGCTGACGTCCTCGGGCAGGCGCACCGGCAGCTCGGCCTCCGGCACCTTGACCACGCCGCAGTCCTGGCAGTGGACCACCGGGATCGGACAGCCCCAGTAGCGCTGCCGGGACACGCCCCAGTCGCGCAGCCGGTACTGGACCTCGCCCTGGCCGTCGCCCGCCGCCTCCAGCCTGGCGATGGCGGCGGGGATGGCCGCCTCGACCTTCAGGCCGTCCAGGAACTCCGAGTTGATCAGGCTCCCGTCCCAGTCGGTGTAGGCCTCGTCGGCGATCGCGAAGCCGGCGGCCTCGGCCTCGGGCGGCAGGACCACCGGCACCACCGGCAGGTCGTACTTGCGGGCGAAGTCCAGGTCGCGCTGGTCGTGCCCGGGGCAGCCGAAGATGGCGCCCGTGCCGTAGTCCATCAGCACGAAGTTGGCGACATAGACCGGCAGGGTCTCGCCGGGGCGGAAGGGGTGCTCGGCCAGGATCCCGGTCCGGTAGCCACGCTTCTCGGCGGTCTCGATGGCCTCCTCGCTGGTGCCGATGCGGTCGCAGTCGGCGACGAAGGCGGTCAGCTTCGGGTCGGACTCCGCCAGCGCCGTGGTCAGCGGGTGGTGCGGGGACAGGGCGCAGAAGGATGCGCCGAAAAGGGTGTCCGGGCGGGTCGTGAAGACCTGGAGGCGCTCCTCCGCCTCGCCGCTCCAGCCGGCCGGGGCGCCCTGCAGGCGGAAGAACAGCCGGGCGCCCTGGGAGCGGCCGATCCACTTGCGCTGCATGGTGCGGACCTTGTCCGGCCAGCGCTCCAGCTCGTCCAGGGCGGCCAGCAGCTCGTCCGAGAAGCGGGTGATCCGGAAGAACCACTGGGCCAGCTTGCGCCGTTCGACCGGGGCGCCGGAGCGCCAGCCGCAGCCGTCGATGACCTGCTCGTTGGCCAGCACGGTGTGGTCGACCGGGTCCCAGTTGACCCAGGATTCCTTCCGGTAGACCAGGCCGGCGTCCAGGAAGTCCTGGAACATCTTCTGCTGGTGGCGATAGTACTCGGGATGGCAGGTCGCGACCTCGCGGTCCCAGTCGATCGACAGGCCCATCGACTTCAGTTGCGCGCGCATCACCGCGATGTTGTCGTAGGTCCAGGCCGCCGGATGCACGCCCTTCTCGATCGCCGCGTTTTCCGCCGGCAGGCCGAAGGCGTCCCAGCCCATGGGATGCAGCACGTTGAAGCCCCGGGCGCGCTTGTAGCGGGCGATGACGTCGCCGATCGTGTAGTTGCGGACATGGCCCATGTGGATGCGCCCCGAGGGATAGGGATACATCTCCAGGACGTAGTATTTCGGCCGGCCCGGGTCCTCGGTCACGCGCGCGCAGGCGGCCTGTTCCCAGGCGGCCTGCCACTTCGCTTCGCTGTCCTTGAAGTTGTAGCGGCTCATCTCTTGTCGCTGTCTGCGCTGATCTCGCCGCAGGCGGCCCGGCGGGGCTGCGGTGCGGACTCGGGTCGGATGGTCCGGCGGAGCCCTGCCGCCAAGGATGGGGGTCCGCTCGGCGGGGGCCTATTGCAGGCTGGCAATCCTAAGCTGCCGCGCCCGGGCCAGGATGGCGTTCTCGAGGTCGGTGACCGTCTGCTGGTCGACCTCGGCATCGGTCCAGGACCCGTCGAGCTGCTGGTTCTGGCGGAACACCGCCGCGCGGACGCCGTCGGCCCTGAGCTCGCGCCCGAAGATGTAGACGTTCACCTTGAAGCGCTCGCTCTGGGTCTCGGGCGGCGAGTACCAGTCGGTGATGATCACGCCGCCGAAGGGATCGGCCGAGGCCAGGGGCATGAAGGAGATGGTGTCGAGCGAGGCGCGCCAGAGATAGCTGTTGACGTCGATGCCCGAGCCGCTGGCGCCGTTGCCGCTGTCGTCGCCCAGGACGTTGGCACCGCCTTCGCCGAAGACGCTGCCGTACTTCTCGTAGCTGCTCTCGTAGCTGTTGCCCGTCGCCCGCCGGTTGTCCGATTCCGGATAGACCGTGTCCGGGTCGCCCCAGCTGCACGCGCCGAGCGAGGCTAGAAGCAGCGTTCCGGCGAAAAAGGACGTCCACTTTCCGGCCATGCTGATCCCGGCCTTCTTGGCTTCAGGTCCACCCGAGGTGGCGTGATCAAGCGATGCACCTGCTCTTGGCCCAGTCACGGCAAAACCAGTCATGGCAAAACCCGTTCAGATTCCAGCGCACGCCGCTTCGGAGCGCGCGATTCCAAAGTACAAGAGACTAGATACTCCGATCCTCGGGGCAAGGCAATGGCGTGCTGCCGCGGCGCGGCCGCCGCGAGCCCAGGGCGCGGGCCGCGGACGGGCCTCCGGCTCAGGCCTCCCAGCCGTGCCGTTCGGCCATCTCGTCCGGGATCAGGGACCAGGCGCGCTCCTTCTGCGCCGGCGTGAAGACCTCGCGCCACTCGTCGATGAGTCCCTTGCGCAGGTGGACCACCTCGGCCTCGCTGTCCTGCCGGAACGCGGCCTTGTCTATGTCGTAGAACGCGAGGACGCCGTCGATGTAGCCCTCGGGGTCGAGGCGGAACTGCTCGAAGCTGGCGAAATGCACCCGCAGGCCGCTGTCCGGATCCTCGTCGGTCGCCTCCCAGTCGCGCACGAAGTCGACCAGATGGGCGAGGTAGTGATCGATGCCCCAGTCGAGCTGCGCCTCCAGGGACCGCGAGAAGACCTCGGAGGGTGGCACGATCTTGCGCCACAGCGGGGCCAGCAGGCGTCGGCTGACGTCGTCCCGGACGAAATGGACCCAGGACAGCAGCGCCTGGCGCGGATCGCGCAGGTGGACCACCAGGCGGTCGAGCCCGAACTCGACCAGGGTCTTGCGGTTGTGCGCGGTCGCCGCGATGTGCTCCTTGACGATCAGGCCGCCGCGGGCGGCGAAGCGGACCCGGCTGGGCAGCAGGCAGCAGTCCGGGAACAGGCCGAGCGAAAGGTGGCATTGGCCGAGGCTCAGGCCCTCGGCCAGGCGGTTCCAGATGCTCTCGCTGGCCGACTTGGGCACCGTCGTGATCAGCATCGTCTGCCGGCCCGCGGCGATCGCCGCCTGGCGCCGGCTCTCGAAGTCCTCCTGCGTCGCCCGCACGGGCAGGACCGGAAAGTCCAGGGACTGGGTCCGCGCCTCCGCCTCGAAGCCGCGGTCGCGCGCGAGCAGGAGGTTGACCAGCGGCGCCACGATGTTCGCCGTGCTCCCCTGCATCCTCGCGGTGTTGGCGTAGAGCTCGATCGCCCGGTCCAGAAGCGCGGCGGCCTCCTGGTCGGCGCCTTCCCGGTACAGCAGCGAGGCCATCAGGGTCATCGCTTCCGTGTTGTTCGGCTGGGACTCCGTTATCAGGCGATAGAGTTCCTTGGCGTCGGCGAGCGCGCCCGCCTGATGCCGGCGGCGGGCCAAGTCCATGGCCTCCGCGATGTTGAGCGACTTCCGTATCGGCTTTGCTGAAGGCATGCTGCCCCGTGACCGGCTCTCGAAGAACGACCCTTGTTGCTGATCGCGCGGTTGCGACGTCTTCCCGGTGGAAGCCCGGTTCCTGTCGGAGGCCCGGCGCGCGACCGCCGGAGTATGGCCAAACCGCGATGGTGCGGCAAGCGGTCCTCGGGCCCCGGGCGGCAAGGCGCCCGGCGGTTTCCGCTCTGTGGTAAAAGTGCAACAGCAACCGAGTTTCGCCGAACGCTAAAGTTCGGATTCCTTGACCCTATTCAACATGATGGGCTTCATGACGCTGTCTTCCCGGGGCTGTTTGCCCGCCTGGGGGGCGCGTGGCGCCAGAATATATCGGTGTCGCGTGAGAGCTCAGGGCTTGACGAATACGGCCCGGGCATCTTTGGCAACTCAACTAAGAGGCGGGAAGTTAACGATGAAGAGAAAACTTCTGCTCGGTACCACGGCCTTGGTTGCTGGTGGTGTCGTCGCGGCCGACATGGCCGAAGCGGCGGATCCGCTTCGCCTGGAAGTTCGCGGCTACCGCAACGAGGCCTTCGGTGTTGTCGCCGTCGAGAGTGACGCCGACAACCAGAACTTCAACAACACCAACCACCGCTCGGACGGCGAGATCCACTTCCGTGGGTCGACGACCCTCGACAACGGCATCCAGGTCGGCGTCCGGGTTGAGCTGGAAGCCTTCACCAACGGCGACCAGATCGACGAGAACTACGTCTTCCTCGAGGGTGGTTTCGGTCGTCTGACCCTCGGCTCCGATGACCCGGCGCCGTACATCCAGGCGGTCGTGGCACCGAACGTCGGCGCGCCGATCAACTCCGGCTGGCTGTCCGACTTCATTCCGGAGCCGGCTGGCTTCACCACCGGTGCCTTCTCGACGACGCCCGAGATCTCGGTCGACGACAATATGATCACCTATTTCTCGCCGCGTTTCGCCGGGTTCCAGCTCGGTCTGAGCTACATTCCGGACCTTGCCGACAGTAACGACAACGAAGCGGCTTTCGGTGACGGCGAAGGCAACAACGTGACCGCTGACGACGACGATCGTCATCACGGCTTCGCGACCGGCATCAACTTCACCAACAGCTTCAACGGTATCGACGTCAGCGCCGCTGGCGGCTTCCAGGTTGTTGGTCCGTCGGACGAGACGAACGACGCTCTCTCGACGGCTGATCAGACCGTCTACGCCTACAACTTCGGTGCCAACATCGGCTTCGGTGGCTTCACCTTCGGTGGCTCCTGGGGCGGCTTCGACATCGACGACGAAGGCGAGAACGACGGCTACCACTGGGATGTCGGCCTCTCCTACGAGACCGGCCCCTGGGGTGTCTCCGGCACCTTCATCATGGGTGAGCGCGAAGGCGACATCAACGTCGACGACGAGGACGAGTCCATCGGCGTCGCGGCTGCGGTCAGCTACGTGCTCGGCCCGGGCGTGAAGACGGCCTTCACCGGCTACTACGCTGACTACGACGCCGAGAATGACGACGATGGAAGCGGCATCGGCGGCGTCCTGAGCCTGCGGGTGGACTTCTAAGCCACGCAGCTCTCAGATAAGACTCCGAAGGGGGATGGCTCTGCCATCCCCCTTTTCTCTTGCCCGCGGGCTCGTTAGAAAGCCTTGAACCGGGGGGCTGGATCAAATTCGGGGACAAAGAGGCGATCGCGGCCGTGGCAGGCATCATCTGGCTGGCATCCTATCAGAAGTCCGGGAACACCTGGGTCCGTGCCTTTCTGGCCAACCTTCTGCGCAATCCCGAACGGCCGCTGCCGATCAACGACCTGCCCCAGTTCGCCCTCGGCGACGGCTTTCTGATCCACTTCGAGACCCTGAGCGGCAAGCCCGCCGCCGAGATGACGCCGGAGGAGTTTCACGCCCTCAGGCCGCGCCTCCATGCCTGGTTCGCGCAGTCGAGCCCGGACAATCCCTTCGTCAAGACCCACAACGCCTGCGTCTTGGTCGAAGGCCAGCCGCTGATCACGCCGACCGCGACCGCGGCGGCCATCTACGTACTGCGCAACCCGCTCGACGTCGCCGTCTCCTTCGCGCATCACCACCAGATCGACCTGCAGGAGGCGGTCGACCGGCTCTGCGACGACCGCAACATCATTCCCGCCAGCTCGAACCAGCGCGAGCAGTACCTCTTGTCCTGGTCGACCCATGTCACGAGCTGGCTCAAGGCGCCGGGCCTCAAGCGCCACGTCCTGCGCTACGAGGACATGCTGGCCGCTCCGCGCAAGGCCTTCGGCGGTCTGGTCGGGTTTCTCGGCCTGCCGGACAACCCGGCCCGGCTCAAGAAGGCGATCCGCTTCAGCTCCTTCAAGGAGCTCTCGGACCAGGAGAAGCAGGAGCGCTTCGTCGAATCCCGGCCCGACGGCAAGTCGGCCTTCTTCCGCCAGGGCAAGGTCGGCGCCTGGCGCCAGGCCTTGAGCGAGGCGCAGGTCGAGAAGATCGTGGAGACCCAGGGCGAGGTGATGCAGACCTTCGGCTATCTGGACCGAAAGGGCCGGCCGAAGGGCTGATATCGAGGAGCGGCGGAACATGAGCAGCCGAGACAGCGACAGCATCGAAGACCGCCTCGCCGCCGTGCGGGCGCGTATCGCCGAGGCCGCCGGGCAGGCCGGCCGCGGGCCCGACGAGGTGACCCTGGTGGCGGTTTCCAAGACCCACGGCCCCGAGGCGGTGACCCGCGCCCTGGCGGCGGGTCAGACCGTCTTCGGCGAGAACCGCGTGCAGGAGGCGCAGGCCAAGTACCCGGACCTCAAGGTGGCGCATCCGCGGCTCCGCCTGCACCTGATCGGCCCCCTGCAGAGCAACAAGGCCGCCGACGCCGTCCGGCTCTTCGACTGCATCGAGACCCTCGACCGGCCCAAGCTGGCGCGGGCCCTGGCCAAGGAGATGGCCAAGGCCGGCCGGCGGCCGGACTGCCTGATCCAGGTCAACACCGGCGAAGAGCCGCAGAAGGCGGGGGTCGCCCCCGATGCCGCCGCCGAGTTGATCCGGCTGGCGCGCGACGACTTGGCGCTGCCCGTGAAGGGGCTGATGTGCATCCCGCCGGTCGACGACAACCCGGCCCCGCATTTCGCCCTGCTGCGCGAACTCGCCCGGGCCGAGGACCTGCCCTGGCTGTCCATGGGCATGAGCGGCGACTTCGAGACCGCGGTACGCTTCGGTGCCACTCACGTCCGCGTCGGCACCGCGATCTTCGGCCGGCGCCCGCCG
>JANQGU010000436.1 GCA_028282935.1 Kiloniellales bacterium | reverse complement strand
GCGCTACAAGTAAGAAGCGGTGTTGCCCACGCTGGGCGCCGCCGGAACGATGAATCTTGGAACGAAGGAGTATCTGTAATGGCAAATGTCGGTGGTCCTTACAACAACCAACCCCAGCCAGACCTGCAAGCATTCGAAAACGCTGCTGGTAGGGTAGGCAACAATAAGCAGATCAAGATCGACAATGATACGGGAAATGTCGGGACCAGAAGCTTTTTGGGACGAGCCTGGCGTGCCGTAACGCCGGCATTCTCCGGTAGGAGAGAAAGTAATAGGAGTGATATTGAGCGTTTTAAGACGGCCTTGTTGAATCAAAACAACAAACAAAGTAATGTTGGAAAAGCACTTGATAAGTACTTGCCTGGTCATGAGAGCGGCAATGTTCCTCTCACAGCTGGTGCGGTGCGACGTTCCATTGAATATGTCAACATCCAAGGAATGACTTTTGCGTCTGCTGTAGATACGTCGCAATTTCGAGATTTTGTTGCCAAAGAACGTGCAACCGAAAATCTGAACTTCTATCTTGAGGCTAGGGAAATATTGGGGGATGGAAACAACATAATAGATGCGAAGGAATTCAAAGAGTTATTTGATCGATTCGTTGCTCCCAAAATCAATGAAGAGAGAAATGCATTCGATGCTGCCATAAGCTATGAAGGGATAAATATATCCGGCAAACTTCAGGGAGAAGTAACTGAATTCGTGACAGACAATGATGTGCAGGAATACAATGATGAGCAATCAATGAAGGCGAGGCAGCTGCTGCAGGACGCAAAGGTGGAGGTAACTAAGATGTTGAGAGACGGCGCGCTATCACGTTTGCAATCGGCCCTCAGAAAAGAACTCGATCAGCGGTAGTCCAAACCTGAAGGTTGAGGAGGCGGAGGAGCGGCGCGGCGCCGCGGCCGTGCGGTTCGAAGTGGCCCGCTGGGCCCACCAGGTCGCGGTCAAGACGGTCGAGAAGTTCAAGGACCTGGTCGAGGCGGAGGCCACCAAGCTGGCCCTCGTGCAGCAGTTCGCCGAGGACCGGGAACTGGAAGACTTCGCCCCCAGGCCCGCGGCGCCGCCGGAACGATGAATCTTGGAACGAAGGAGTATCTGTAATGGCAAATGTCGGTGGTCCTCACAACAATCAACCCCAGCCAGACCTGCAAGCATTCAAAGACGCTGCTGGTAGGGCAGGCGACAATAAGCAGATCAAGGTCGACAGGAATACGGGGAATGTCGGGACCAGAAGCCTTTTTGGACGGGCCTGGCGTGCCGTAACGCCGGCAAGCGCCGATAGGAGAGAAAGTAATAAGAGGGATATTGAGAGTTTTAAGACGGCCTTGTTGAACCGATACAACAAAAGACCACAAAAAAATGAAGTTAGACCTGCACTTGATAAATTCTTACCTGGTCATCAGAACGGCAATGTTCCTCTCACAGCAGGTGCGGTGCGACGTTCCATTGAATATGTCAACATCCGAACTATGACTGTTGCGTCTGCTGTAAAAGATATCCATTTTCGCAATCTTACTCGCGAAAAAAAGGCAACCGAAAGTCTGAATTTCTATAATCAGGCTAGGGAAATATTGGGGGATGGAAACAACATAATAGATGCGCAGAGATTTAAGCTCTTAGTTAACCATTTCATTCCTCACGGCGCTCGGCATGAGATAAATATAGGCGCTAATCTTCATCATAGAATACTTAATTTCGTGACAGGCAATAATGTGCAGCAATACAATCATGCTCAATCAGCGAACGCGAGGCAGCTGCTGCAGGAGGCACAGCGGGAGGTAGGTCATATGATCCGCAATGCCGCGCTAAAAGAATTCAAAGAGACCCTCATAGAACAACTCGATCAGCGGTAGTCCAAAACAGCTCGATGTCTGTCTGACTGGATCCGCGTCCCAGCGCGCTCTTCGGTTTTGCTGTGAGCGGCGGGAGCGGCCGGCTTGTATTGGTTCAACGAAGAAGAGGAAAGAGCATGTCGCGAGAAAGCATGATGGCCCTGATGGGCGATTTGTCTGAGGCGCTGGGGATCGAGGGCCTGGCGCTGGAGGAGGACCACTGCCGCCTGCAGGCGCAGGGCGAGGTCTTGACCCTGGACCTGGACTACGTCGAGGAGGGCGAACTGGTGGTGCTGTCCTGCCCGCTGGGTCCGGTGGCGGCGGAGCGACGCGAGGCGGTGATGGCGGCGTTCTTGTCGGCCAACTGCTTCTGGCAGGGGACCGGCGGGCGGACGCTGTCCCTGGACGCGGTGGGCGAGGGCCTGTTGCAGGCCCAGGTGCCGCTGGCCGGCCTGGACTTCCCGGCCTTTTACAAGGCGCTGGAGGGCTTCGCGGCCAGCGGCGAGCAGTGGATCGAACGCCTGCGCGACCTCAACCAAGGCGCGGCCGAGCCGGCGGAGGCCGCCGAGGCCGCACCCCCGTCGGACGCCGGCATGATCCGCGGCTGAGGCTGCCGCGCCTGAACGGGCCCTGGGACAAAGGCGTAACCGTGATGTCAGATGTAAGTGATACGGGCGGCATTGGACGAGCCTTCAATCCGCAAAGCGGGGATGCCTTCGCGGCGGCCGCCGAGCGGGCGGGCAACTCTCCCCTCAGGTTTGACAGAGTTAGGGGAGACTTCCGGCCGGTCGGAATTCTGGGCCATCGCTGGACGACGGCGGCACGCACAGAGGGCAGAACTGGGGCGACCATGACCTCGGGGGACGGATGGCGCTCCCCACTCACTTGGACCGGCCTTGTGGAAGGGCGGAAGGCCAAGTACACCGCCGACTAGAGCAGCCTGCGTTCAGGTGAACGCGGGCTGCTCTATTTGTATGGAATAGATCAAATTATCCCCGTTCAATCGATTCCGATTGAACGGGGTTTGATCTAGGGCGTTTCAGGGGGCAAGGTCAAAATGAGGACGGCGTCGAGTGCGTCGTGTTCCGCTTAGGCGATGCGATCCGACGCCCGTGACCGCCGTCCGCACCATCGATCCGCTCTGGTGGTCACCAGCCGTGGGTATGACAACCGCCCAAGGCCCCCTTCTTCCGCTTTAGCTGAGGTCCGGCAATGGACAAACGTTGGCCTGGTCAGGTCTCCGAGCCGTAGAGGTGGCAGGCGACGGCGCGGTCTCGTAACCGAGGCTCGAGCCGCGGCACGGCGGTCTCGCAGACCGGCCCGATCTTGCGCGGGCAACGCGGATGAAAGGGGCAGCCCGGCGGAATGGCCGTCGCACTGGGCACGTCGCCGGAGAGGACGATCCTGCCGGCCGGCTGCCGGGCCTGCGGCAAGGGCACGGCGGACAGCAGCGACTCGGTGTAGGGGTGGCTCGGGCTCTCGAAGACGGCGTCCACCGTGCCCTCCTCGACGACCTTCCCCATGTACATCACGGCGACGCGGTCGCAGAGGTAGCGCACGACGGAGAGGTCATGGGAGATGAAGAGATAGGTCAGATCGAGGCGGGCCTTGAGATCGTGCAGGAACTCCAGCACCTGGGCCTGGACCGAGACGTCGAGCGCCGAGGTCGGCTCGTCCAGCACCAGCAGCTCGGGGTTGAGGGCGACCGCACGGGCGATGCAGGCCCGCTGCTTCTGCCCGCCCGAGAGCTCGTGGGGATAGCGGAAGAGAAAGCCGCCGGGCAGGCCGACGATCTCCAGCAGTTCCTCGACCCTGTGCCGCAGGGCCGGCCCTTTCAGCCTGCGGTGGACCACCAGCGGCTCCGCCACCGAGAAAAGAATGGTCTTCCGGGGGTTGAGCGAGGCATGTGGATCCTGGAACACGATCTGGATGCGCTCGCGCAGCTTCATCAACGCCTCGCCCTTCAGGCCGGTGATGTCCTGGCCCGCAAAGAGGATCTGCCCCGAGGTCGGCTGCAGCAGCCGCAGGATCAGCCGGGCGACGGTGGTCTTGCCCGAGCCCGACTCGCCGACCAGGCCGTAGGCGGCGCCGCGCCTCAGCTTCAGGTCGATGCCGTCGAGGGCGATCGCCGTCCGCTGCCCGGTCAGGCCCTCCTTCAGGCGGAAGTGCCGGGTCAGGCCGCGGAGCTCCAGCAACGGCTCTCCCGGCTCCCGCGCCTCGCCCGGCGCGCTCACTCGACGCCTCCGTCGAAGAGGTGGCAGGCGGTCCAGTGGTCCGGGGCGACCTCCAGGTTGCGCGGCCGCTCGCGGCCGCAGCGCGCGCCCGCCTGGGCACAGCGCGGGTGGAAACGGCAGCCCTGCGGCGGCTCGATGAAGTTGGGGATGCTGCCGGGAATCCCGGACAGGGAGGTCACGGAGCCGTCCAGCCGCGGGATCGCCGCCAGCAGGCCGCGGGTGTAGGGATGCCGTGGGTTCTCGAAGAGGTCGGCGGTCCCGGCGTCCTCGACGATGGTCCCGGCGTACATCACGAGGATGCGCCGGCAGAGGGCGGCGACCACGCCGAGGTCGTGGGAGATGATGATCACCGCCATGCCCAGCGTCTCGACCAGTTCTTTCACGAGATCGAGAATCTGGGCCTGGATCGTCACGTCCAGGGCCGTCGTCGGCTCGTCGGCGATCAGCAGCCGGGGCGAACCGGCGAGGGCCATGGCGATCAGGACCCGCTGGCGCATGCCGCCCGAGAGCTGATGCGGATAGGACTCGAACTGCCGCTCCGGATCGGGCAGGTGGACCTGGCCGAGCAGCGCCAGCGCCTTGGCCCGGCGCTCGGCCCGGGTTCGAGGCGCCGCCGCCGGATCCAGCGCCTCCTTGGCGCGGATCACGTCGCTCAGCTGCTGGCCGACCGTGAAGAGCGGGTTCAGGTAGGTCATGGGGTCCTGGAAGATCATCGCGACCTCGCGGCCCCGCAGCCGCCGGATCGCCGACTCCCCGGCTGCCGTGATGTCCCGGCCGTCGAAGGAGACCGTCCCGGACTCGACCTTCGCCGGCGGACTCGGCACCAGGCCGATAACCGACTTGACGGTGATGGACTTGCCGCAGCCGGTCTCGCCGACGATGCCGACCACCTCGCCCGGAGCGATGGAGAAGGACACCCCGTCCAGGACCTGCAGCCGGCCGTCGAAGGAGTCGATGGACAGGCTGTAGTCACGGAGCTCGAGCAGCGGCGCCGGCCCGGCCATCAGCGGCTCCGGGTCTTGGGGTCGAGGATGTCACGCAGCCCGTCGCCCAGCAGGTTGAAGCCGAGCACGGTCAGGTAGATCGCCAGCCCGGGAAAGGTCGAGTACCACCAGAAGTCGGGCAGGTAGTGCCGCCCGATGGAGATCATGGCGCCCCACTCGGGGTGCGGCGGCTGGGCGCCGAGGCCGATGAAGCCGAGGCTGGCAGCGGCCAGGATGGCCAGGCCCATGTCCATGCTGGCCTTGACCACGATGGGCGAGACGCAGTTGGGCAGAATATGGAGAAAGACGATCCGCGCCGTCCCGGCGCCCACCGCGCGCGCGGCGTCGACGAAGGGCTCGGACTTGAGCGCCAGGGTCTTGCTTTCGATCAGGCGCACGTAGCCGGGCCACCAGACCAGGGCCAGGGCCAGGATCGCGTTGAGAATACCGGGGCCCAGGACGGCGACCACGGCCAGCGCCAGAACCAGGCCCGGAACCGAGAGAAAGACGTCGGTGACCCGCATGATGGTCTCGCGCAGCCAGCCGCCGGCCAGCCCGGCGACGATGCCCAGCGGCACACCGATGACCAAGGCGATGGCGACCACGATCAGCCCGATCTGGAAGGAAACCCGCGTGCCCAGGACGACCCGGGTGAAGATGTCGTTGCCGACCTCGTCGGTGCCGAACCAGTGGGTGGCGTCGGGTGCCTGCAGCTTGATGTCCAGGTTGACGGCGCCGCGGGCATCCTCGGGAAAGGGCACGATCCAGGGGCCGATCAGCACCAGCAGGAAGAAGAGCAGGACCAGGCCGAGCCCCAGCATGGAGGAGACGCTGCGCGAGAAGGTATGGGCATAGAGCCTGAGGCTGCGCAGCGTGCTGGCGTGGCGCTGCCGCCAGTCGGCGAGGCCGCGGCGCGGGGCTGGGGTCGTCGCTTCGCTGCCGGCGCTCATGCCTCACTGCGCCTCCCGCAGCCGCGGATCGAGCCAGCCGTAGGCGATGTCGATCATGAAGTTCGCGAGCATGAAGCTGAAGCCGATCAGCAGCGTCGCGCCCATCACCGGCTGGAAGTCGGAATTGACCGCGGATTGAACGGCGTAGAGCCCGATGCCGGGCCAGTCGAAGACGCCCTCGACCAGCACCGTGCCGCCGAGCATCCAGCCGAAGCGCAGGCCGATCATCGCCAGGGTCGGGATCATCGCGTTACGCAGGGCATAGACCGCGACGATGCGGAACTGCGAGATGCCGTGGGCCCGGGCCGTGACGATGAAGTCCTGGTGCAGGACCTCGATCATCTCGGCCCGGTTGACCCGGATGATGGCCGCCAGGGCCGGTGCGCTGAGCGCGATGGCCGGCAGGATGATGTGGGCCAGGGCCTCGCGGAAGACGTCGAACTGACCGCGCAGCAGGGCGTCGACCAGGATCAGGTGGGTGATCGGCGGCGGCCGCTCCGTCAGCAGCCCGAGCTGTCCGCCGAGGGGCAGCCAGCCCAGCTTCAGCGAGATGAAGAACTGCAGCAGCAGCCCCAGCCAGAACATCGGCAGCGCGACGCTGGAGACCGAGACCAGACGGATGGCGTGGTCCAGGCCGCGGTCCCGGAACACCGCGGCCAGCATGCCCAGCGGCACGCCGATCAGCACCGCCAGCAGCATGGCGACCATGACCAGCTCGAAGGTCGCCGGGAAGTAGCGCAGCAGGTCGTGGGTCACGTCGCGGGTGGTCCGGATCGAGCGGCCGAGGTCGCCCTGCAGCACGTTGGTCAGATAGATCCAGAACTGCACGGGCAAGGGCTCGTCGAGGCCGTACTCCTCGCGGATGACCTCCACCATCTCGCGCGTGGCGTCCGGGCCCGCCGCGACCGCCGCCGGATCGCCGGGCGCCACGTGGGAGATCGTGAACATGATCAGGATCAGCCCGATCAGCATCAGGCCGAGCAGCAGAGCGCGTTTCAGCACGAAGAGCGCCATCGACGAGGTCCGTTCCCGATTCCAAGACCGCCTGCCCGTCACCGGGAGGGCTGCGGCCCGCCCCCCCGGGGATCCGGTCATCCGGCCCGAGCCGGGGGGCGATGCCGCTCTGCGCTACTCGCCGATCTCGAGGGTATAGAGATCGACCTCGCCCGTGAAGCGGACCGGAGAGAACTGGAAGCCCTTGACGTAGTCGCGCATGGCCCAGCGTCGGTTGGCCAGCATGCCGAAGATCTCCGGCTGATCCGCCGTGATCATCTTCTGGATCTCGGCGTAGATCGGCGCCCGCTCGCTCCAGTCCGCGACCCGGCGGCCCTTCTCGATCAGCGACCAGACCTTCTCGTTGTCGTAGTAGCTGGTGCCGTAGTACTTGCCCCAGCTCTCCTTGTGATACTGGAAGGCGACCGCGTCGGGGTCGGTCGCCACCGGGGTCGCGAAGATCGCCATCAGGTCGGGCGAGGACTCCAGTTTGGCGCCGCGGGCGGTCATGTTCGGCCAGGTCAGGGGCACCATTTTGACGGAGATGTTGAGCGGCTTCAGGTTGTCGATGAGCACGAGGCCCATCTTGCGCTCTTCCTCCAGGCCCTGGACGTAGACGTACTCCAGCTCGATCCCGCCGTCCGGATACCTCGACTTGGCCAGGTACGCCCGGGCCTTGTCCAGGTCCTGCCTGGTGAAGCCGGGCACGTCGATGTGGCCCTTGGTGGCGAAGGGGAAGGGGCTGGTCTGCAGCTTGGCGTTGCCGTTGTAGATCTTGAGGAAGGCCTCGTAGTCGAAGGCGTGGGCGACGGCCTTGCGCAGGTTGATGTCGTCCATCGGCGGCTGCTGGACGTTGAACTTGATGCCGAAGGTGGTCATGCCGGGGTGGTTCTCGACCTTGATGCCCGGCATCTTGGCGACGATGTCGAAGTCCTCGGGCGACAGCCCTTCGACGATATCCGCCTCGCCCCGCTGCAGCGCCGCCTTCTGGGAGGCCGCCTCGCGGATCAGCTTGTAGATGACGCCGGCCAGCGGCTTCTCCTGACGCCAGCCCTTCCAGTAGTCCGGCACGGCCTCCAGCTCATAGAGCACGCCCTGCTCCCAGCGCTTGATCCTGAAGGGGCCGCTGCCGGCGGCGTTGTCGGTCAGCCACTTCTGGCCCAGGTCGTCGCCGTCCTGGTTGGCGAGGACCTGCTTCGGGTTCATGACGTACCACCAGGGCACGAAGGACAGGAAGGGCGCGAAGGGATCGGTCAGCTCGAAGCGGATGGTGTGGGGGTCGACCACCTTGATGCCTTCGGGCTTGAGGACCGAGGAGAGCATCCAGGCCGGCCCCTTGTTGATCTTCAGGGTCCGTTCGAAGGAAAAGCGCACCGCCTCGGCGTCGACCGGATCACCGTTGTGGAATTTGGCGGTCTTGACCAGGTGGAAGGTCCAGACCTTGGCGTCGGGGGAGACCTCCCAGCGTTCGGCCAGCCAGGGCTTGATCTCCGGCGGATCGCCCTCGTACTTGACCAGGGCGTCGTAGAGCGCCTGTTGCATCATGCGCGTCGACCAGTCGTACTTCTGGCTGGGATCGAGCTGCGGCACGGGTTGGCGGCCGCCGAACACCAGGATGAACTTGTCCCCCTTGCGTTCGAAGGCCTGCGCGGTCTCGGCCGCCGGACCACCGGCAACCAGGACGGCGGCCGTGAGCAGCGCCGCCAAACGCGCGAAACGACGAGGATGTAGCTGCATTTTCTTACTCCCTCCCTGTCCGTCTTTTGTTCATCGTTACGCCAGGCCGGGCGCCTGGGTCTCTTCCGGCGCTTGCGCCAGATCCCGGAGCGCGCTGGCGACGATCTGCCGCGCCAGGAGCACCGGCCGGCCCGCGGCCGCGGCGACCTCCCGCTGCATGGCCGCGCTGTAGCCCATGCAGTGCATCACGACCACGTCGCAGTCCGCGAGTTCGCGGCCGGCTTCCGCGAAGCGTTGCCCGCCGTAGGGCGAGGCGTGGCTGAAGCGCAGCCGCTCGCCGGCCGCCGCGGTCTTGTGAAACTCCGCGATCTGCTCCCGGTGCGGCAGCAGGATGCCCAGCCGGTCCACGGAGCCCGCGAGGGTCCCGACGGTCTCGTCGACGACGATCTGTGATTCGACCAAGGGCGTGCGCAGCTTGAGCTGCCTGAACTGGCCCGTGCAGAGGAGCACGATGGCATCGAGGGCCTGCGCGTCCAGTTCCCTCAGCAGGGCCTCGACCCGGTCCTTGGCCGCGGTCTTGGCGATGGTCACCTCGCGGCCGTCCTTCAGGCGGGTCACCAGGCGCGCTTCACCGGCGGCGGGCGCCAGGGCCGCGATCTCGCGCGCCTCCAGCCCGTCCAGGGCGCCGTACTCGATCACCTCGACCGGCAGACCCGCGCAGAGATCGGGCACCAGATCGACCCGCGGCGCCTGGCCGATCGTCACCATCGCGAAGCGTTTCCGGTCCATCGCCGCTGCCCCATCGCCAGCTTCCGTGTCGCTTTGGCAAGCTTATCCAAGGCGTCTGGGGCCGGGAATACGTGCGAACACGTACCGTCGGAGCGCCGGGGCGGGCCTGATCTCTCTTCGGTGCTTAGATCTGATCGATCCAGATGCCGGCGCGCAGCAGGTCGGGGAGGGAGGCCGTGTCCAGCTTGTCGATGACCCGCGCCCGGTGGACCTCCACCGTCCGGTGGCTGATGCCCAGCAGACGGGCGATCTCCTTGTTCGAAAGCCCTTCGCCGATCAGCACCAGGACCTCCCGCTCGCGCGGGCTGAGCCGGCGCAGGCGGGCGCTCAAGGACTCGTCGCCATCCAGGGTCGCGTCGACGCCCAGGGCGTTGAGCGCCGCGCAGAGGGCACCGGCAACGGCGCGACGGGCCAGGACCACCGGCTTGCCGCTCTCCGCGCGCACCGCCTCGCGGTCCGCCTCGCCGTAGGAGATGGAGTGCAGGATGATGATGTCGCAGGCCCCGAGCTCCCGGACCGCTCGGGCCAGAGCCGGGCGGTCGCCTGGCAAGGCCGCGGCGCCGCGGGTCGCGCTCTCCCCCGCGCCCTGGCTGATGATCTGCCCGATCTGCTCCGCCAAGGGCACGATCAGGCCGATGTTCTGGCCCGCCGCCGCCAGCGCCTCGATGGTCCGGTCGATCACGCGCTGGCTGTTGATGGTCGTGCAGAGGGGCCGGAAGCTCGTGAAGAGGCCGGTGGAGAGCAGCACGATCAGGTCGATCCGGTCGTCCAGGATCTGCCGGCACATGTCCTGAACCTGCTGGTGGATCCAGGCCTTGGACAGCAGCACGTCGCTGCCGTCGTTCAAGCGGGTGATCAGGCTCTCGTCGCCGGGCCCGGGCGCCAGGGCGTCGAGCTGATCCTGCTCGATGCCGTCCAGGACGCCGTACTCCAGGGCCTCTATGTCGGCGTCGAGGTGGCTGAGGATTTCCGGCACCACGTCCGCGCGCGGGCTCTGGCCGATGGTCAGGAAGGCGACCCGCTGGGCCGCCGCCTTGCCGCCGTTCTTTCCAGAGAGGCCCGCCTCCAGGCGGACTGTCTGTCCCATTGCACATCTCCCCGGGACGAGCATAGCACCCGGGCCGGACGGATGCCGATACGTAGCCGACCGTATTCCTTCCATTGCCAGGATACCATATCGTCCCGACCTGAACGACGCGCAGAGGCAAGGACAGAGGGGCACATGGGCCTGCGGACTTTCGACCGGGAGGACATCGAGCCGCTTGCCGTGGGGGCGTGGATCCTGGGGACGGGCGGCGGCGGCAGCCCCTATTTCAGCTACCTCAACCTGCGCCGGCTCTACGAGCAGGGCGCCAGCGTGCAGGTCCTGGACCCGGCGGACCTGGCCGACGACGACCTGGTGGCGGTCGTCTCGAACCAGGGCGCGCCCCTGGTCGGGCAGGAGCGGCTGTCGGACCCCGACTTCGCGGCCAAGCCGGTGCGCATGATGGAGGACTACCTGGGGCGGAAGTTCCGCGCGGTGATGTCGGTGGAAATCGGCGGCGGCAATGCCTTCCAGCCCTTCCTGGTGGCCGCCGTGACCGGCCTGCCGGTGGTCGATGCGGATGCCATGGGCCGGGCCTTTCCCGAGGCTCAGATGACCTCCTTCGCGATCCACGACCTGTCGATGTTCCCGCTCACCCTGGCCGACATCCGCGACAACGAGGTCATCGTCACCCGTGCCGCCAGCTGGAAGTGGATGGAGCGCATCAGCCGCAAGGTCTGCACCGAGGTCGGGTCCATCGCCGCGACCTGCAAGGCGCCGCGCCGCGGCCGCGAGGTCAAGGACTGCGCCATCCTGCACAGCGTCACCAAGGCGGTCTCCATCGGCAAGGTCGTGCTGGCGGCGCGGAGCCGCCACGAGGACCCCGTCGCCGCCGTGCTGGAAGCGGAAGGCGGCCGGCTGATCTTCAAGGGCAAGATCGTGGACCTCGAGCGCCGCGCGACCGGCGGCTTCCTGCGCGGCGAGGCCCGGGTCGAGGGCCTGGACGACCACCGCGGCCGTTCGCTGCGCCTGGCCTTCCAGAACGAGTTCGCCGTCGGTTGGGTCGACGGCGAGCCGCGGATCATGACTCCCGATCTGATTTGCGTGCTCGACAGCGTCAGCGGCGAGGCCGTCGGCACCGAGACCCTGCGCTACGGCCAGCGCGTGACCGTGATCGTCCTGCCCGCGCCGCCGGTCCTGCTGACCCCCAAGGGCCTGGAGCACGTCGGACCGCGCGCCTTCGGCTACGACCTGGATTTCCGCTCCGTCTTCGAGGGCGCGGCGCAATGAGGCGCATTGGCATCGATGTCGGCGGCACCAACACCGACGCTGTCCTGGTCACAGAGTCCGGGGTCGTCCAGGCGGTCAAGACGCCGACGACCGAGGACGTCACCGGCGGCGTGCTCAAGGCGCTGCAGGACCTGGTGGCGGCGGCCGGCGAGGGCCTGGGCCGGATCGACGCGGTCATGCTGGGGACGACCCACTTCACCAATGCGGTGGTCCAGCGTCGCGGCCTGGTCAAGACCGCGGCGCTGCGCATCGGCCTGCCGGCCAGCGCCGCCCTGCCGCCCTTCGTCGACTGGCCGCGCGACCTGGCGGCACGGGTCGATGGCGGCGTCTACATGATCGAGGGCGGCCACGAGTACGATGGGCGGCCCCTCGTGCCCTTCGACCGCGGGGCCATGCGCGACGTGGCCAAGCGGATCGCCGACTCGGAGGTGCGCGCGGTCGGCCTCGCCGCGATCTTCTCTCCGCTCAATGCCGCCTGCGAGTCCGAGGCCGCCGAGATCCTGCGCGAGGAAGCGCCCGACGTCGTCGTCACGCAGTCCCACGACCTGGGCCGGATCGGCCTCCTGGAGCGCGAGAACGCCACGCTCCTGAACGCCTGCCTGTCGGACCTGGCAGGCCGTACGACCCGCGCCTTCAAAGAAGCCATGCACGACAGCGGCATCGAGGCGCCGCTTTACTTGACCCAGAACGACGGCACGGTGATGCGGGCCGAGTTCGCCGAGGCCTTCCCGGTCTATTCCTTCGCTTCCGGGCCGACCAACTCGATGCGCGGCGCCGCCTACCTGACCGGGCTCGACGAGGCCATGGTCGCGGACGTCGGCGGCACCACGACCGACGTCGGCCACCTGCGCCGGGGCTTCCCGCGCGAGGCCAACAGCGCGGTCGAGATCGGCGGCGTGCGGACCCTGTTCCGCATGCCCGATCTGCTGTCGATCGGCCTGGGCGGCGGAACCCTGGTCGAGCCGGAGCCGCTGGCCATCGGCCCTCAGAGCACCGGTTACCGCCTGCAGGAAGACGCACTGGTCTTCGGCGGCGGTCGCCTGACCATGACCGACATCGCGGTCGCCGCCGGCTTGGCGCAGATCGGCGATCCGGCGCCTGTGGCGCGGCTGGACAGGGCGCTGGTCGCGGCCGCCGTGGCGCGTTCGGCGGAGATGGTGGCCGAGGCGGTCGACCGCATGAAGGTCGACGCGATGCCCTTGCCGCTGATCGCGGTCGGCGGTGGCGCCTTTCTGGTGCCCGAAAGGATCGACGGCATCAGCAAAGTGGTCCGCGTCGAGCACCAGGCCGTTGCCAACGCGGTCGGTGCCGCCATTGCCCAGGTCAGCGGAGAGGTCGATCAGATCTTCAGCGAGACCAGCCGCGAGGCGGCGCTCGACGCGGCACGGCGCCTCGCCGAGGATCGCGCCCTGCGGGCGGGCGCCGACGCCGCCAGTCTCTCGACGGTCGAGGTCGAAGACCTGCCGATCGCCTATCTGCCCGGCCACAGCCTGCGGGTCCGGGTCCGGGTCGTCGGCGACATCGCCTGAGGCCTGCGCCATGACGCTCGGGCGGAGGCCGCTGTCCGAGGTCCGGCCTTTCCTTCCGGACCGCTTCGCCGCAAATGCGCGGGGCCACGCTTTCGCATCGGCTTTTTCCAGTGGACATGGCGGCCGGGTTGTCTGCTTTGACCCGCGTCAACGAAGCGGGATGCCCCCTGACGCAGTCTGATTCCAGTGATCGGGCTGCGGCGGCCGGTCGACCTTGATCGGAGACCTTCGCGGTTTCGCGCCACGATGTCGCTGGACAACGGCCCGTGAGCCGGATTTCCTGCAACACCTCACCCTGGCGTTCTCGCCATCGGTCGTCGCCATCACTTGTCTTCTCCTGCGCTTGTCGCCATGTTGGCCGTCGTTGCCGCCCGGATTCCCTCCAGCCCAAGGTCGACAGGATGGACGGCCAAGCCAAAGGCGATAGCGGAGACGCGGGGTCCGAGCCCGGATCCGAAGCGTCGCTGATCGCGGCTCTCAAGGCCGGCGATGAAGCTGCGGCCGAGGAGCTGGTCCGGACGCATGCCGCCTGGATGCTGGCGGTCGCCCGACGGCTCCTGCGGGACTCGGCGCTGGCCGAGGATTGCGTCCAGGAGGCCCTGATCAACGTGCTGCGCAAGATCGCGGGGTTCGAAGGGCGTTCGAGCCTCAAGTCCTGGCTGCACCGCATCGTCGTCAACCAGGCGCTCATGAAGCTGCGCGCGATGGGGAAGCGAAACGAATCCCCCATCGACGAGCTTCTGCCAGCCTTCGATGAAAGCGCTTGCAGGATAGAGGGGCCCTGGCAGCGCCTGGCGACGCCCGACGAGATCTTCGAGCGCGCACACCTGCGAGAGCTGATCCACGGCAAGATCGCGGCGCTCCCCGAGGACTACCGCCTGGTTCTGATGCTGCGCGACATCGAGGAATTGAGCACGAGGGAGGTGGCGGAGGCCCTGGGACTGAGCGAAGCGAACGTAAGGGTCCGCCTGCACCGGGCGCGGTCGGCCCTGAAGAAGCTGTTGGAACCCATGCTGAAGGGCGAACTCTGATGGCCGGCTCCATCCTGTCCCGCGCGGTGGGCGCGACTCGCCGCGCCTTTGCCGGGACCCTTCCCAAGCCCTTGGACTGCCAGGGCTTCGCAAGGCTTCTGCCGGCCTATCTGAGCTCCGGGCTTACGGAATGGCAGCGGCTGGCCATCGAGGTCCACATCAAGCAGTGTCGGAGGTGCCGGCAGGACCTGCTGGCGTCCTCATCGGGCAAGCCACCGCGCCGTCCCTTTCCGCTCTGGCTGCGCCGTCTCGAAGCCAGGGCCGCGCTGCAGGCGCGGCGCGGCGACTGCTTCGATTCCCCGATCGACGGCCTTCTCCCGGCCTTCGACGGCCAGTTTTGCCGCGTCGGGGTAAGCCCAAGGTCGACGCGGCCCGGTAGCATTGGCTATTCTGAGGAGGGTCTACGCAATCTTGTTACGTCGTTCGCCGAGCAGCTTCCCGAGAACTACCGTATCGTCTGGCAGCTTTGTGACATCGAAGACATGAGCATCAGCGAGGCGGCAGAGGTCCTGGACCTGACAGAAGACTCCGTGCGACTGCGGCTGCACAAGGCAAGGGCAGCGTTGACGACCCTCTGCCTGCCCCTGCTGGAGAGGCAACGGTGATGCGCCGGACCCTGGTTCAGCGCATAACGCGGTGGATGCGCGGCGTCATGCTGAACCACATGCCCTGGATGATCACCTGCCGGGAGTTCGAGGACTTCATTCTCGCCTATCTGGAAGGCGATCTGCCCGAGAAGCAGCGCTTCGTCTTCGAGCTGCACCTCCGGGTCTGCCGGGATTGCCGGGACTATCTCGCCGCCTACCGACGGACGATCGAAGTCTCCAAGCGCGCCTTCGAACACCCCGACGCGCCGGTGCCGAAGAGCGTGCCCGAGGACCTGATCACGGCGGTCCTCGCCGCCAGGCGGAAATAGCCCAGGTCCTCCGCCACCCCCTCGGTCCTACGGCAACACCTTTGTAACCCGCGCGCCGAAACCTGCATCAAAACGAGGTGCCGGGTCGAAAGCAAGGACCCGCAACCGGACCTCAGACCGGAAGCCCCGAGCCCGCGACGGTGAAGCGCCGCGCCTTCGGCCGGGACGCCGCTTTCGGGATCTCGACACACCTGGGACACCGTAGTTCAGGAAGCTCGACCATGCAGGAAATCGCGCTCTCGGCATCGCCACTTCTGACCGTTGCCGCCCTTGGACCCCTGATCCTCGGCGTCTACGTCCGTATGGGGCAGGTCGAGGCACAGCTGCGCGCCTTGGAGGACTCCCCCGATTCCCATGGCATCGACCTGGTCGCCGGCTGCATGATCCGCAGTCGCAGCTGCCGGGCCGCGCTCCTGGCCTTCTGCCTGGCCGGGATCCTCGCTTCCGTGCTGACCCTGGCCAACCTGGCCGGGCAGATCCTGGGCTGGTCCTGGCTGGAGCTGACGCCGATCGGCCTCCTGATCGCGTCCGGCTTCATCGCCCTCGCCCTGATTCTGGTCTCTGTCGAAGCGCTGATGTCCCTGGAGCCGGTCGAGCTGATCTCGCGGCGCAAGCTGAACGCCGCGCGCGGTCCCAGCAGCTGAGGATGGGCTAGCTGAACGAGGAGGGCCTTCGAGGGGCCCGGGCGGCGAGGCGCCGCCTTCAGAACCGCGCGGTCAGCTGGGTATAGAAGAAGCTGGTGTCACCCGAGACCCCGGCGGCGCCAGTGTTGTCAACGAAATCGCCGCCCCAGAAATGGGAATAGCCGAACTGGAGTCCGACCCGGTCCAGGATCGCTATCGTCGCCGTGACGTCCAACTCCTGGCCCACCTCGCTGCCCGAGCGGCCGCTGCGATCGCTGCGGATGGCCGCCCCGCCGGCGTTGTAGAGGGCGTCCTGCTCGCTCTCCAGGGCGAAGTGATGGCCCGCGAGCGAAAGCCTCAGACGCCGATGAGGCTGCAGGGAAAGCCGCAGGCTCAAGGCCTCGACGTTGCGCCGGCCGACCAGGTCGATGAAGCCGAAGTAGGCGTGGGCCAGCGGAAAGAGCTGATCGAAGGTGTTGACCTCGCCGTCGTCCGGATCGTCGTCGCCCGTCGCGAGGTCGTAGTAGAGGGAGAGGCGGGGCTTCCAGGGCAGGAGCTCGGCGAAGTCGTAGCCGAGGCCGATGGTGAACATGCCGGCGCTGACGTCGAGCTCTGGCCCCATCCCCGGGGCCTTCTGGTCGCCGAACTGATAGGCGCCTTCCAGCTCCCAGAAGAGGCCGCCTTCCTGTCCGGCGTGGCGCGCGCCCAGGGTCCAGATCTCGCGCTCGCCGGCGTCCTCGTCCTCCCTGTCCAGGTGCAGCGCGTAGAGGTCGAGCAGCAGGTCGCGGTTCACGCGGTAGGTCCCGTAGGCCCCGGCGAAGCGCGTGTCCTCGTCGCGGTCGCTGGTGGCGTCCGGCTCGATCGTGCGCGGGAAGACGAACCAGGCGCTGACGTCCAGCTGCGCGCTGGTCAGGCCCGCGCGCCCGCCGTCGAAGCTGCGCCGGGTGTTGCCCCAGTCCAGGGGCGAGATCAGGCGCTGCGCGCCGAAGAGCAGCTCCTGGCGGCCGCCGCGCAGGTGGAGGTCCGCGTCTTGGACGGCGCCGCGGATCTCGCCGAAGCCGTTGAGCAGGTCCCAATGCACCTCCTCGGTGGCGCGCGGGGAGAATTCCTCGCCGAAGCTCCGCGCGTCGACCATCTCGCCGAAGACCCGCAGGTGCTCTCCGATCTCCAGGTCGCCGTAGAGGCGCAGGCGGTTCAGCAGGAAGGCGTTGTCCCGGCCGTCGAGGCGCGACTTCGCGTGGCTGTTCTCGTCGTGATACTTGAGGCGGGACTCGCCGCCGAAGGAGGCCAGGACGCCGGCGCCCAGATCGATGCGCTTCGCCCGATCGGTCTGCCGCGCCAGGCCATCGCGGGGATCGTCGGCCGGCAGGCAGGGGTCCTCCAGATAGGAGAAGTCGTTGTCGTAGAAGGTCCCGGCGTAGGCCGGGCGCGGACTCCTTTCGGCGCAGTCGGCCGCGGCCTCTCCATCGCTCTGCGCCTCTGCGGCTTGTATGGCGAGCAGGGCGGCGACCCCGACACAGAGGGCAGGGGTCCCCCTGCCCCGGGCGGGCTTCGTGGAAGGCGTCATGGGCTCCGGCTCCTGATCGGCGGCGAGGTCGGTCTCTTCAGGGCAATGCCCGTGGCCCGCCGAGGCCAGCGCCGCGGCTGCGTAGTTGTGGATGCCAGGGCTGAGTCCGACGTTACGGCTGCGGTCCCGGCGCGCCGGCGGCAGGGACCGACGGCAGCGGCGCCTATGGCGTCGCTCGTTCGGGCGTAACGCCTCCGTCCTCCCGAGCATCGATACGGCAGCGTGACGTGACCCCAGACCTGGTCGCGCCCTCGCGTTCGAGCCTGCGGCAGAAGAACCGCTTGGCCGAAAGCCAATTCGGGACGCACCGCATCACATCGCTTCGAGGACCATGGACATAATGACGAGATCCTACGCCCCGATCCTGGCCGTCCCGATCCTGGCCGCCCTGTTCCTGGCCGCCCTGTTCCTGGCGCCGCCGGCTCTGGCCGACAGCGCAGCGCCCTTCAAGCCCGGCACGAACCGTCCGACGCCGCCGCTGTCGCCCGTGACCGAGGACATGCTCGACGACCCGGCGGGCGGGGCTTGGCTGACCCATCGCGGCGACCGCCGCGGCTGGGGATACAGCGCGCTCGACCAGGTGACGCGGGAGAACGTCCACAAGCTGCGCTATGTCTGGTCCTCCGCCGTCGACCCCCAGCGCCCGGAATCCAATCCGCTGATCCACGACGGGGTGATGTTCCTGAACCAGTCCGGCGACGTGATCCAGGCGCTCGACGCCGCCACGGGAGAGCGCTACTGGACCTACGCGCGCGCGCTCCCCGAGGGCCTCTTCCGCCTGTCCCAGGTGAACCGGAACATCGCGATCTTCGGCGACAAGATCTTCACCGGCACCGCCGACGCGCATCTCGTGGCGCTGGACGCGCGCACGGGCGAGGTCATCTGGGATCGCGAGATCGCCGACCACAAGGGCGGGCATCACTATTCCGGCGGTCCGATCATCGCGGACGGCAAGGTGATCGCCGGGATCTCCGGCTGCTACCTCTACGCCCCGGGCGGTTGCTGGGTCAGCGCGCACGATCCGGAGAGCGGCGAGGAGATCTGGCGCGTCAACACGATCGAGAGGCCCGGCGACAACCCGAGCGACAGCTGGGGCGGGGCGCCGGCCGACCGCCGCTTCGGCGGCTCGGTCTGGGTGCCGCCGACCTACGACGCGGAGACCGGCCTGCTCTACGTCGGCGTCGCCGTGGCGATCCCCTGGGGCCGGGTCCAGCGCGCCGGCCAG
>JANQGU010000405.1 GCA_028282935.1 Kiloniellales bacterium | reverse complement strand
CTCGCCGTCGATCAGGATGATGCGCTTGTCGCCCTGGCGGATCTCCGGCAGGTAGCGCTGGACCATGATCGGCTCGCGGTAGATCCGGGTGAACATCTCCAGGAGGGCGTTGAGGTTGTCGTCCTCGGGCCGGATGTGGAAGACGTCGGCGCCGCCGTTGCCGAACAGCGGCTTGATCACGATGTCGCCCTGCTCGGCGCGGAAGGCCAGGATCTCCTCCCGATGGCTGCTGATCAGGGTCGGCGGCATGAGGTCCGGGAAGTTGGTGACGAAGAGCTTCTCTGGCGCGTTGCGCACCTCGGCCGGGTCGTTGACCACCAGGGGCTTGGGATGCAGGTGCTCCAGCAGGTGGGTGGTGGTGATGTAGGACATGTCGAAGGGCGGGTCCTGGCGCAGCAGGACCACGTCGAGCCCGCGCAGGTCGAGGCGCTCCTCCGGGCCCAGGGTGAAGTGGTCGCCCTGCTTGCGGCGGACCTCCAGCCTCCGGGCCCGGGCGCGCAGGGCGCCGGCCTCGAAGGCCAGGTCCTGCGGCAGGTAGTGATAGACCTCGTGGCCCCGGTTCTGCGCTTCCAGGGCCAGCACGAAGGTGGAGTCGGCATCGATGTCGATGCCCGCCAGGGGGTCCATCTGAAAGGCGACGCGAAGGCTCATGTCCGGCTGGGTTTCCTGGATCCGATCGAGTGGAGACTATAGCGTTTCGGGGCGGCCGGGTCTCGGCAAAGGACGGCCCTTGCGGGGGTCAGTTCAGCTTGCGGCGAAGCTGCTGCAGCAGGCCCAGGATCTCGGCCCGGCGCGGGTCCCGGCCGCCGAGCTGGACGAAGTTGTCGAGGGCGAGGATGGCGCCGCGCAGGCTGCCCAGTCGGGCCTGGGTCAGGCCCAGGTCGCACCACAGCTCGGGCGAGGCCGGCGCGAACATCAGCATCGCCTCGATGACCGCGACGGCGCGTTCGAGCTCCTCGGCGCGCAGCAGCCGCTGCTTGATGTTGTTCTGCAGGCGCAGCAGGACGCCGCGGTTGCCGATCTCGGCATAGTGCTCGGGCCCCAGCTCCACCTCCGGGCCCAGGGCGAACTTCAGGAGCTCGCGCAGGTCGCGGGTGTCGCAGAGCCGGCCCTGGTGGAAGGGGTCGAGGATCAGCCGCTCGCCGTGGAGCTCGAGCCGGATCAGGAAGTGCCCCGGGAAGTTGAGGGCCGCCGCTTGCCAGCCCTGGGCCCGCGCGGCGTGCAGGAAGAGGATGCCGAGCGCGACCGGCAGGCCCCGGCGGCGGTCGATGACACGCATCAGGTTGGCGTTCTGCAGGTCGTCGTATGTCGTGGCGTCGCCCTGATAGCCATAGCGTTCGACCAGAACCTGGCGCAGGGCCGTGGCCCGCGCCTCCAGCGAGTCCTCGGCGCCCAGGTTCTCGGCCGCCGCCGCGGTGTCGCGGGTCAGCAGCGAGAGGTGGTGGCGGTAGCGGCCGAGGTCGCTGCCCGGCCGCTCCAGCTCGGCCAGCAGCAGCGCCGCCTCGGCCAGGTCGATCGCCTCCTCGGCCAGCCCGCCGAGGCGGCGCAGCTCGTCCCCGGGCGCGCGCTCGCCGCCCGGCGTCTCGCTTCCGGCGTCTCCGGCGTCGGTCTTCAGGTCTCGTCCTCCGGCTCGGGCTCCTTGACCCTTACGTAGTTGCGGACCCGTCGGACGTATTCGATGTTGCGGGCGTGATCGATGACCCGGTCGAGCTCCGCCTGGCTCCTGGCGACGCCCATGAGGTAGATGATCTGGTTCACGGTCTCGATCGAGTAGTTGATCGAGCGGACGTCCTGGTCGACCAGCAGGGTCGAGCGCAGCTCGGTCGAGATCTTGGCGTCGCGGGTGTAGTTCACCAGGCCCGACTTGTCGGAGATCTCGATCTCGTTGATCACCTCCTTGACCCCGTCGACCTGCCAGCAGAGGCGAACCGCCTTGAGGCGCAGCTCGGGGTCCTGGACCGAGCCGGTCAGCAGCACCCGTGCCTCCTGGACCTGCAGCTCGATGTCGTAGAGCAGGTTCTCGTCGGCCTGCAGCCAGAGCCCGTTGATCTCGGCGCGGATCCGGACGTCCCGCGCCGCGGCGCTGACGCCTTTCTCCTGGACGGCGGCGACACCGACCGCCGCGCCGGCGCCGGCGGCGACTCCGATCGGCGCGCAGGCCGTCAGGTTCAGGCTGGCCAGGGCCGCGAGCAGCGCCGCCAGGCGGAAGCGGTGAAGGGATCGTTGCATGACAGGAAACATGCCTGTTTCTCCTCCTGTCGCTGGGGAAGGGCCGCCCCGGGAACCTGGCCTGAAGACCGCGGGGCCGGCCCGGGACACTCCGATGTCACAACCGGCTAGATAGACCCGCCGCCCGCGGGCCGCCAAGCGTCTATTATGTGGCGCGGCCAGCGCCGGGGGACAATAAGCATCATGTCGAATCGCAGGCGCAAGGCCGCGAATTCCGGATGGCGTTGCAGAAAGGCCAAGGCGGCGCGCTCGATCCTCTGGCGCTGGCGCCGCTGCAGGGACTCGGCGGCGCTTTGCTCGTCGGCGCGCGCCTTGACCTCGACCATCGCCAGCACGCGCCCGCGCCGGGCGACGAGGTCGACCTCGCCCTGCGTGACGCGGAAGCGCCGCGCCACGATGCGGTAGCCCACCAGGCGCAGCCGCCAGGCGGCCAGGGCCTCCGCCCAGCGGCCCCGGAGTTCCGCCCCCTTGCGGCTTCGCGTCTTCATCCCGCTCATCGCGCCTCCATCTTGCCACATTGAAGGGCTTCTGTGCCTTTGCCGAGGCACGCCTTCCGGGCGGCAAGGCGGTGATTTACTTGCCGTCCTGCCGGCGCTAGGTTTTTCGTCAGTCCGCGCCCGGGCACGGACTGTGCTGAGCTCCGCTTGCTGGGTCACGAACCTTGAATCTGATCATGCGACGCAGACCTCCCCTGACGGGCGTCCTTGTCGGTCTCGCCCTGGCACTTGCCGGCTGCGCGAGCGGCGGGGACAGCGGTTCGGCGCCGCCGCCCGGCGGGGCGCCGGCCGAGCCGGTGCTGGGCTCGGCGCAGCCGCAGCTCTCGCTCGAGCTGCCGGAGGGGGGTCCCGGCGGCGGGCCGCTGTCGAGCGGGATCGACGTCTCGCCGATCCTGGCGGACGGCGCCTCCAAGCAGACCAGGCTCGGCCTCCTGCTGCCGCTCAGCGGGCCCAAGGCGCCGCTCGGCGCCGCCCTGCTGAACGCGGCGCAGCTCGCGCTTTTCGACTCCCGCCAGACCGAGGTCGGACTGATCGTCCGCGACACCAAGGGCACGCCGGCGGGCGCGCAGGCGGCGGCGATCTCGGCCCTGGACGAAGGCGCCTCCCTGCTGGTCGGACCCTTCTTCGCGACCTCGGTCGCGGCCGCGGCGCCCCAGGCGCGCGCGCGCCAGGTCGCGGTGATCGCCTTCTCCAACGACGCGGCCGTGGCCGGCAACGGCGTCTACCTCATGGGCCTGCCGCCGGCCGCCCAGGTCGACCGCGTGGTCGCCTACGCCAGCCGCCAGGGCCTGCGCCGCTTCGCGGTCCTGGCGCCGCGGTCGCGCTACGGCAATTCGGTGGTCGCGGCGCTCTCCGCCGCGGTCGCGCGCAACGGCGCCGAGCTGACCAAGGTCGGCTTCTTCGATCCGGCGGAGCGCGACGTCTCGGCCGCGGTGCGGCAGATCTCCGACTACGACCAGCGCCGCGCCGCGCTGGAGCGCCAGAAGCAATCCCTCCAGGTCAAGGCCGAGGCCGATCCCGAGGCGAACGAGCAGCTCGGCCGCCTGGAGACGCTGGACACCCTCGGCGAGCCGGGCTTCGACGCGGTCCTGCTGCCCTTCGGCGGCATCCGGCTGCAGACCATCGCGCCGCTGCTGCCCTTCTACGACGTCGACCCCAAGAAGGTCCGCTTCCTCGGCACGAACCTTTGGGACGACGTGAAGCTGTCGAGCGAGTCCGCGCTGCTCGGCGGCTGGTTCGCGGCGCCGCCGCCGAGCTCCTGGGAGAGCTTCCGGACCCGCTACCTGGAGACCTACGGCACGCAGCCGCCGCGCTTCTCCTCGCTGGGCTACGACGCCACGGCGCTGGCGGTCCTCCTGATGACGCGGCCGGAGGCGCGGGGCAATCCCGCCGCCTTCGCTACCCGCCAGATCACCCAGCCCAGCGGCTTCGCGGGCATCGACGGGATTCTCCGTTTCCTGCCCAACGGCCTGGCCGAACGCGGCCTGGCGGTGATGGAGATGCGCCGCGGCGAGCTGCAGGTCATCGACCCGGCGCCGCAGAGCTTCGACCGTCTGGTGAACTGACGCCTCGAAAAAAGGCCCCTCACCCAGCTCCGGCTAAGGCTCGGCACAGCCTCGCCAAGCCTCCACATCCCTCTCCCCGGGGGAGAGGGAGGGGCCCGCAGCGCGTTAGCGCTGTGGGAGGGTGAGGGGCTTTACCTTCGGTAAGTCCCAGCCCCTAAGCCGCCGC